>JBBJMS010000045.1:0-21395 GCA_037720315.1 Variovorax sp.
GCGGCCGACCTCGCGGCACAGGCGCTTCTCGAGCTTGTGGGTCTCCCGCTCGATCTTCAGGTTGTTGTCGGCGGACGAGGGCGCCTCGTCGATCCATATGGCGCTCATTCACTTGCTCCTGAAAACTTCGACCCCGACGGCAGCGCAATCTGGGTATACGTCGGGCTTGGCGGTCGACACCCGCGCGGCCTGCACTTTCGGGTGCGCCAGCACCTGCGTGAGGATGTCGTCGCACAGCGTTTCCTGCAGGTGGATGTGGCCTTTGGAGAGGCGCGTGGCCACCGTGCGGCGGATGAAGTCGTAGTCGACCACTTCGTCGAGTTCGTCCGCCTTCGGCGTCGATACGTCGAGCGGCACGTACAGGTCGACGTTGATCACCACGCGCTGCTCGGCGCGCTTTTCGAACTCGTGCACGCCGATGTTGATCCAGACCTCGTAGTCGCGCAGAAAGACGCGCCGGCAGGCGAGCAGCAGCGGGTCGAGGGCAGCGGTGGTCATGACTTGGGTTCCTTGTTCAGTAGCTCGTCGACGACGAACATGATGTCGCGCTCGAGCGGCACCAGGTGCTGGCCGTTGTCGACGCAAAGCGTGGTGCCGCAGGCGCTGCGCGTCGTGGCCAGGAAGACGCAGGCCGCAGCCACGTCGGCCGGATCGATCGGGCGGCGCAGCAGGTTGGCGCGCGAGGCCTTGTCGAAGTTGGCCTGGTCCTGCGGCCCGCTCGTGAAGAGGATGCCCGGCGCCACGCCGCGCCGCGCACCGCGGGCGCAAGCGATGCGCCTGCAGCGAAACCGCGCGCTCCAGCGCCAGCTTGGACACCGTGTACGAAAAATAGTCGGGTTCAGGTTGTAGACCTTCTGGTCCAGGATGTGGATGGCCGAGCGGTCGATGCCGTCGCCCGGCACCGCGCGCTGCGCCAGGAGCCGCGCGAGCGAGAGCGGCGCGATCAGGTTGACGGCCAGCGGGCGCAGCGCGGCGTCGGCTTCGAAATCCAGGCCGGAGTCGGGCTCGAAGGCCGATGCGTTGTTGACGATGCAGCCGAGCGGCGCATCGCCAGTCGAAATTGGTGCGATCAGTGCGCGGCGGCCTTCCTCGCTGCCGATGTCGGCCTCGACCGCGTTCGCCGTTGCGCCTTCGGCGCGCAGCTTGGCGCACAGCGCCTCGGCCGGGTCGCGCGAGGCGCGGTACTGGCACCAAACGGCCCAGCCCGCACGCGCGAAGGCCTCGCAGACCGCAGCGCCGAGCCGCTGGGCGCCGCCAGTCACGAGCACGCCGCGGCGTGAGGTCGATTCAGCCATCCTGATAGATTTCCGCAAATGAAACAGGAGCACGGCGCCGAGCGCGCCACCCCCTTGACCCGGATTATCGATGCCGCGCTGCAGCGCGCCGGCGGCTGGCTGCCCTTCGACCGCTTCATGGCGCTGGCGCTCTATGCGCCCGGGCTCGGCTACTACGCCAACGCCAGCCGCAAGTTCGGCCGCATGCCGGCCTCAGGCAGCGACTTCGTCACCGCGCCCGAACTCACGCCGCTGTTCGGCCGCGCATTGGCCGTGCAGGTCACCGAGGCCCTCGGGCAGACCGGCACCGACGAAATATGGGAGTTCGGCGCCGGCTCGGGCGCGTTGGCGCTGCAGCTGCTCGATGCGCTGGGCGGCCGCATCCGCCGCTACCGCATCGTCGACCTGTCCGGCACGCTGCGCGAGCGCCAGCAGCAGGCGCTGGCCCACCACGCACCCAAGGTCGAGTGGCTGGGCGAACTGCCGGCAGAGATGCGCGGCATCGTGGTCGGCAACGAGGTGCTCGATGCCATGCCGGTGCAACTGCTGGCGCGCATCGGCGGGCATTGGTTCGAGCGCGGCGTGGTGCTGGCCCCGGGCGAGGGCTTTGCGTGGGAAGACCGCCCCACCGATCTGCGGCCGCCGGTTGCAATCGAAGGCGCGCACGACTACTTGACCGAGATCCATCCGCAGGCCGAGGCTTTCATCGCCACCCTGGCCGACCGGCTGAAAGAGGGCGCTGCCTTCTTCGTCGATTACGGTTTCCCCGAAGGCGAGTACTACCATCCGCAGCGCCACATGGGCACGGTGATGTGCCATCGCGGGCACGAGTCCGACGGCGATCCGCTGGCCGACGTGGGCGCCAAGGACATCACGGCCCATGTGAACTTCACCGGCCTGGCGCTGGCCGGCCAGGACGCCGGCCTCGAGGTCCTCGGCTACGCCAGCCAGGCCCGGTTTCTGCTCAACACGGGTATCGTGCCGATGATGGAAGACGCATCGCTCGCGCAGCGCGCGCTCGCCGCCCGGCTGATCCACGAACACGAGATGGGCGAGTTGTTCAAGGTGATCGGCTTTTCGGTCGGGCCGGCCTGGGAGGCGATCGGCTTCGCCGAAGGCGACCGCACCCACAGGCTGTGAAGGTTCTGACAACGCAATGACCGATCGAACGCAAGACTTCGAGATTCGCCGCTTCGATGCGCCGGTGGGCGCCGAGGTGGTGGGGCTCGACATCGGCAAGCCGATCGGCGATGCCGACTTCAAGCGCATCCACCAGGCGCATCTGGACCACCATGTGCTGGTGTTTCGCGACCAGCGCATCACGCCCGACGAGCACATCGCATTCAGTCGGCGTTTCGGCCGGCTCGAAATTCATGTGCTGCACCAGTTCCATCTGGCCGGTCATCCGGAAATCCTGATCGTCTCCAACATCAAGAAGGACAACGGCGAGCCGATCGGCCTGGGCGATGCGGGCGCGTACTGGCATTCCGACATCTCCTACAAGCCGAAGCCGAGCCTGGGGTCGCTGCTGCATGCGCAAAAACTGCCGAGCGAGGGCGGCGACACCTTGTTCGCCGACCAGCATCTGGCATGGGACGGGCTCGACGCCGGCCAAAAGCGGCGCCTGCTGCCGCTTTCGGCCGAGCACAGCTATCTGTCGAAATACGAAGAGCTGCGCTCGAAGAACCCGTGGCGGCCCGAGCTGTCGCAGCAGCAGATCGAGCAGGTCGCGCCGGCGGTGCAGCCGGTAGTGCGCACCCATCCCGAAACCGGGCGCAAGGCGCTGTTCGTGAGCGAGCACTTCACCACCCGCATCGTCGGCCTGCCGCAGCACGAGAGCGACGCGCTGCTCGCAGAGCTGTTCGCCCACAGCGTGAAGCCCGACTATGTGTACCGTCATCGCTGGGCCCCGCACGACCTGGTGTTCTGGGACAACCGTTCGCTGATGCACCTGGCGGCGGGCACACCGGACGCGCTGCGCCGCAAGCTCTACCGCACCACCGTGGAAGGCGACGCGCCGTTCTAATCGCGCTGGCAGCGGCTCGCGAGCTCGCACCTTTCATCCAGACCCTTTGCATCCACCACTTCCATGAGTTCACCCGCTTCGCCCCAAGTCAACCTGCGCGTGGCCCATGCGCTCGCCGATGCAGCGGCCGCGCATTCGCTACGGCTTTTTCGTACGCCGCTGGACGTGATCGCCAAGGCCGACCTGAGCCCGGTGACGCAGGCCGATCGCGCCGCCGAGATGGCGATGCGCGACATCCTGGTCGCCCAGCGGCCGGAGGACGGCATCTTCGGCGAGGAGCATGGCGTGGAGCGCGGGGACGCCGACAGCCTCTGGGTGCTCGATCCCATCGACGGCACCCGCAGCTTCATCACCGGCTCGCCGCTCTGGGGCACGCTGATCGCGCTGGTACGCGGCGGGCGAGTCGAGCTCGGCATGGTCGACATGCCGGTGCTCGGCGAGCGCTGGGTCGGCGAGGCCGGCCTCGGCGCGCGGCGCAACGAGCAGCCGGTGCAGGTGAGCGGCTGTACCGCCGTCAAAGATGCGCGCATCGTGACCACTTCGCCCGACATCTTCAATGCCGATGACTGGCGCGCCTTCGACACGCTCAGCCGCCGCTGCGCGATGCGCCGTTTCGGCGGCGACTGCTACGGCTATGCGCAGCTCGCCGGCGGCACCATCGACCTGGTGGTCGAAACCGGGCTGCAGCCTTACGACTACCTGGGCCCGGCCGGGTTGATCGAGGCCGCCGGCGGCATCGTCACCGACTGGGAAGGCCGCCCGCTCGGCCTGCAATCCAACGGCCGCGTGATCGCGGCCGCGACGCGCGAACTGCATCGGCAGGCGCTGGACATGCTCGCCGAAGGGCCGCAATGTTCCGCTGGCTGATCGTCGTCGTTCTCGCGCTCCTGCTCATGAGCGGGCTTACCGCGTGGCTGCGGCGCTTCGGCTTCGGGCGCCTGCCTGGGGATTTCGAGTTCCGCGCCTTCGGGCGCGAATGGCAGTTGCCGATCGGAAGCACCGTGGTGCTCAGCATGATCGCGGCACTGATCGCACGATGGATCTGATTCGATGACAAGAGCTTGCGTTGACATCGGCGGCACCAAGCTGGCCGTGAGTCTTTCTGCCGACGACGCGTCGCCCCTGGTCGAACGGCGCAGCGAGCCGACCGCCAAGACCGGCGACAACGATGCGGTTGCGCTGCAGATCCTGCGGATGGTCGACGAGATCTGCGGCGAGCAGGGGGTCGATGCGGCCAGCGTCGAGCGCATCGGCGTCTCGTCGACCGGCCCGTTCGAAATGCATGGCGGCATGCTCGAGCTGGCATCGCCCAACATCTGCGGCGGCATCGCCGGCCCCGCACGCGGCCTGCCCAATGCATGGACCACGGCCGTGCTGCAGGCGCCGCTGGCCCGGCGCTTTCGCCATGTGCGCATCGAAAACGACGCGGTCGCCGCGCTCGAGGCCGAGCGCCGCTGGGGCGCGCTGCAGGGCTCGGACCACTGCGCGTACGTGACCTGGAGCACCGGCGTCGGCGTCGGGCTGTGCGTGGACGGCCGCGTGCTGCACGGCAAGAACGGCAACGCCGGCCATGCCGGCCACAGTTTCGTGGCCGACGATCTCGACGGCAATGCGCTGTGCGGGTGCGGCAATGTCGGCGACGTCGAAGGCCTGGTCGCCGGCAACTCGGTCGCGCGCCGCTTCGGTCATTCCGCGGCGGAACTGTTCGAGGCAACGGCGCGCGGCGAGCCGCAGGCGCTATCGACGGCCGGCGAACTGTGCCGCGTCATGGGCCGCCTGCTCTACAACCTGGTCGCCACGCTCGACCTCGACCGCATCAGCCTGGGCGGCAGCGTTTTCTGGCACAACCGCGATTTCCTGCTGCCACGCCTGCAGGCCGAGATCGACGGCAAGCTGGTGGCGCTGACGCGCGGCGTGCAGCTGGTGCCGGCGGGGCTTGGCGACAAGGTCGGCGACTACGCGGCGTTGGCGCTGCTGGATTGATTGTCTTGCGCGCTCTCCCGGAGGGAGGGGGTTGGGGTGAGGGCATCGGGCCTTTGATCTGTTGTGGGCTTCTCTTTGGTCCTGAGGCCGGGGCGAAACCCGGCCCCAGGCCACAGAACAGAAAACAAGAGTGCCCTCACCCCAACCCTCTTCCGGAGGGACGGGAGCAAGACCGCTAACGCGCGCTGGCCGCTTCGCGCAGCGCTTCGAGAAAGGTGCGCCGCCACCAGTGCACGTCATGCTCGCGAATGCGCGCCAACAGCTTCTGGTGGCGCTCGCGGCGCTCGTCTAGCGGCATCTGCAGCGCCTGCTGCACGGTTTCGGCGGTGCCGTGCGTGTCGTAGGGGTTGACCAGCAGCGCTTCCTTCAACTGCTCGGCAGCACCGGCAAAGCGCGACAGCACCAGCACGACCGGGTCGGCCGGATCCTGCGCGGCAATGTATTCCTTCGCGACCAGGTTCATGCCGTCGCGCAGCGGCGTCACCAGCCCCACCGCGGCGGCGCGGCAAAGGCCGGGCACGCGCTTGCGCGCCACCATGCGGTGGATGTAGCGCACCGGCATCCAGTCGAGCTCGCCGTAGTCGCCGTTGATGGCGCCGCACAGCGACTCGAGTTCGCGCCGGATGTCGCCGTACGCATCGACCGTCTCGCGCGTCGGCGATGCAATCTGGATCAGCGTCGCGCTGCGGCGGTTTTCGGGATAGTTGGCCAGCAGTTCGCGAAACGAGCGCACCCGATGCGGGATGCCTTTTGAGTAATCGAGCCGGTCGATGCCCAGCAGCAGGCGACGGCTCGAATACTCGCGCTGCATGGTTTCGTACATGTCGCGGGAATCTTTCCCGTGCGTGAGCGCGGCGAACTCGTCGACGTCGATGCCGATCGGGAAGGCGCTGCAGCGCACGGTCTGCCCGTAGGCGCGGTAGAGGTCATCGCCCATGAACTCGCCGTTGGCCTCGTTGCGCACGTACTGTTCAAAGTGCTGCACGTCCTGCTGGGCCTGGAAGCCGATCAGGTCGTAGGCGAACAGCGAGCGCATGAGCCACTCGTGCTGTGGGATCGCCGCCATGATGATGTGCGGCGGCAACGGAATGTGCAGGAAGAAGCCGATGCGCTGCCTGCAGCCCATGGCGCGCAGTTCGGCCGCGAACGGGATCAGGTGGTAGTCGTGCACCCAGATGATGTCGTCGTCGCGCAGGAGCGGCAGCAGCTTGCGCGCGAACAGCTGGTTCACCCGCCGGTAGCCGCCGATGAAGCCGGCGTCGAAGTTGGCCAGGTCGAGCCGGTCGTGGAACACCGGCCACAGCACGTCGTTGCTGTAGCCGAGGTAGAAGCTGTCGTGGTCGTCGCGGCTCAGGTCGATGGTGACCAGGGTGACTTTGCCCGCCTGGTGCTTGTGCATGTCGCCTTCGCCGGTGGGCCCGTCTTCGACGATGGTGCCGCTCCAGCCGAACCACAGGCCGCCGGTCTGCTGCAGGCTTTCGCCGAGTGCCACGGCAAGCCCGCCGGCGGCCGGCTTGCGAGGATCGGCGACCCGGTTGGAGATAACGACGAGCCGACTCATGAAATGGCACTCACGTTCGGGTCCTTGGTGCATCCGTTGGCGATTCGGGGGCTGCGAGCAGGTCGCGGGCCTGGACCAGCCACTCGAACACGGCGCGTGGAGAGTCCAGCCGGTGCAGGGCCTGGCTGGGCCCCGAGCCGACCTTGATCGCGATGCCGCCGAGCGGCTGCACCACGGCGAAGCCGGTTTCGTCGGTGGTGTCGTCGCCCGCGAAGACCGGCACCCGGCCGGCGAAAGGCGGCTCGTGCATGAAGGCATCGATCGCGATGCCCTTGTTGATGCCGGCCGGCTTGACCTCGAACACGAACTTGCCGTGCAGCAGTTCGAGCTGCGGCTGGTCGCGGATCACGCGGGTCAGCGCATCGCGGCACACCGCCTCGAGCTGGGGTGCAAGCCGGTAGTGCAGGGCGATGGCCGCGTGCTTGCGCTCGACCAGCAGACCTTCGTAGACGCGTGCGAGCTCATTGGCGGTCGCCAGCACCTCGGTGAGGTCGGGCGCGCGCTGCCCTTCATCACTCCTCCGCATCGCGGCGCTGCACGCCGTGCTCGCCGGCGGCAGGCAGGCGCAGCGGCGCGAGAAAGCGGTCGAGCACGTCGATCTGCCGGCCCGAGACGACTGCCAGCGCGCCGCCCAGCAGGTCGTACAGGTCTTCAAGTAGCGCGACCAGCGCGTTGGCACCTCGATTGCTTCCGGCGTGTCGGCGATGGCGACCAGCGTGCCGTCGAAATCGAGGAACAAGGCGGCGTCGGGCGTGAGGCGGGAGGCGTCTGCATGAGGGGAAAACCATAGCAGACTGACGCTGCGCGGCGCGTCGGTCAACGCCGTCAGTGAACCGGTCAGGCCCGCGGGTGGAGCGCCGCGCCCACGGCTTGAACCCGGGCCCGGGCAATGGCCTCGGCGATCTTCGGCCCGACGGCGCCGCCTGCCAGCGCCTGGTGCGCGATCGGTGCGGTGTCGATCGACTGCGCGGCGGCCAGCGCGGCCAGCAGGCGCTGGCGCTGCGGATAGGCGCGTTCCTCGAACCCCAGGCGACCCCGCGAATCGCATTCGCAGGCCATGAGCGCCTGGGCAAATCGATCGGGCTTGCGAAACGCGTCGCAGCGTTCGAGCAAGCGAACCAGCGCCTCGGCGCCGAGTTCGCCGCTGCGGTGGATGTTGCCGTGTTCGCGGGCCACCACGTCGGCCAGCTCGCGCAGGTCGACCGGCACGCGCCAGCGCTCGCACACGCCTCGCAGCAGCCGGGCGCTGCGCTGCTCGTGGCCGATGTGGCGCGGCAGCACGTCGGCCGGGGTGGTGCCCTTGCCGAGGTCGTGCACCAGGCAGGCGAAGCGCACCGCGAGCGGCGCCTCGAGCCGGGCCGCCATGTCGAGCACCATGAGCAGGTGCACGCCGGTGTCGACTTCGGGATGGTGCGCTGCGGTCTGCGGCACGCCCCACAGGCGATCGACCTCGGGCAGCAGCACCGCCAGCGCGCCGCACTCGCGCAGCAGCTCGAGCATGCGCGAAGGCCGGGCCTCCATCAGCCCGCGCGCGAACTCCTGCCAGACGCGTTCGGGCACCAGCGCATCGGCTTCGCCGGCGGCAACCATCTCGCGCATCAGCGCCATGGTTTCGGGCGCGACCCCGAAGTCGGTGAAGCGCGCCGCGAAGCGCGCGACCCGCAGGATGCGCACCGGGTCTTCGCGGAATGCGTCGGTGACGTGGCGCAGGAGCTTCCGCTGCAGGTCGCGCTGGCCGTGAAAGGGGTCGATCAGCTCGGCCGTGCCGGGCAGACTGCCGGCGCTGTCCGCCGGCAGCGCGATGGCATTGACCGTGAGGTCGCGCCGCGCCAGGTCTTGTTCGAGCGGGACCTCGGGCGACGCATGGATGGTGAAGCCGCGGTAGCCCGGCGCGCTCTTGCGTTCGGTGCGCGCCAGGGCGTACTCCTCACGCGTCTCCGGGTGCAGGAACACAGGGAAATCGCGGCCCACCGGCAGAAAGCCTTGCGCCGCCATCTGCTCGGGCGTGGCGCCGACGACCACCCAATCCCGATCGCTGCCGGGCCGCCCGAGCAGTGCATCGCGTATCGCGCCGCCGACGAGGTAGGTGTGCATCGGCCGCAGTCTAGGGCGACTTCAGCGCTCGGTGCGGTAGGGCTCGTCGACCACCACGAAACGCTCCTCGGCAAGGGCTTCGTCGATCCAGGCCTTCACGCCAGGCAGCTGCTGCAAGCGCTCGATGTAGGCGGTGATGGCGGGCGGCACCGGCAGCGCGAAGCTCCGGATGCGCACGCCGACCGGCGCGAAGTACGCATCGGCGATCGAGAACTCGCCGAACAGCATCGGACCGCCGTGCGTCTCGAGCAGGGCGCTCCACATCTGCACGATGCGCGCGAGATCGTCGCGCACGGCAGGCTGGTCGCGCAGGATGATGCGGCCCTGCGCGGCAAGGTCGGCCTCGATGTTCATGCCGCAGTGGCTGCGCAGCGCGCCGAAGCCAGCGTGCATTTCGGCGCAGACGCTGCGTGCGTGCGCGCGCGCCGCCCGGTCGGTGGGCCAGAGCCGCGTGTCCGGATGCGTCTCGGCGCGGTATTCGCAGATCGCCAGCGTGTCGTGGACCATGAGGGTGCCGTCCTCCAGCGCGGGTACGCGGCCGGCCGGCGTGAGCGCGCGCGCCTTCCGCTTGAATTCCGAGCCGGCGTCCATGGCGTCGAATGGCAGCATGACTTCCTCGAACGCGATGCCGGCCTGCTTCATGAGCACCCATGGCCGCATCGACCAGGACGAGTAGTTCTTGTTGCCGATGTAGAGCTTGGGCATCTCGGTTCTCCGGTGGGCTGCAAAGCCAGCGATGCTAGCGGCGAAGGGCGGCGGCATTGATGCCGAACGTGCGGTCGATTGATGCTCAGCGCTTGGCTTCGTCGTCCTTGGGTTCAGCGCCGGTTATCTTCTCGATCACGCTCACCAGCTGCGGCACCAGCGACAGCACCGCGAGTGTGAGGAAAGCGCTGAGCACCGCCGTCACTTCGCGCCCGAGCCCGCAGGCCATGCCGATGGCCGCTGTCATCCACAGGCCGGCGGCGGTGGTGAGGCCCTGCACCTGCTGGTCGTCCTTGCCCTTGAGGATGGTGCCCACGCAGAGAAAGCCGATGCCCGCAACCAGGCCCTGGATCACGCGGCTCATGTCTTCAGGCTGGATGCCGGCCTGCTGCGGAATCAGCACGAAGAGGGCCGAGCCGATCGCCACCAGCATGTGGGTGCGCACGCCGGCGGCCTTGCCCTGCTGCTCGCGTTCGAAGCCGAGCACGAAGCCGATCACCGATGCCAGGGTGAGGCGCACGACGATGCGGGTGAGCTGCGCGACGTCGCCGATGTCGGAAAACTCGGAGGCGACGGTGTCGGCGAACTGATCCCACAACGACATCAGGGCAGGTCCTTATTGGGCTCGGGCTGCGCCGCATCGCGCGGCCCCACCCGGCCCAGCCGCTCCTTCAGCGATTGCGGGCGGCCGGTGATCAGGGCCGCGTAGTTGGTGGTGTTCGCAAGCACCTTCTTCACGTAGTCGCGGGTTTCCGTGAACGGCACGTTCTCGGCCCAGATCGCAGCTTCCATCGCCGGGCCGTTGCGCCAGTTGCGCGGCCGGCCGGGGCCGGCGTTGTAGGCCGCAGCGGCCAGCGGCATCGAGCCGTCGAAGTCGTCCAGCGCGAGCTTGAGATAGGCGGTGCCGATCGTGATGTTGGTTTCGCGGTCGTTGATCTGGCCGGGCGTGAAATCGGTGAGGCCGATCTTGCGGGCGGTCCAGCGCGCGGTGGCCGGCATCACCTGCATCAGGCCCGAGGCGCCGACGCCGGAGCGCGCGTCCATGATGAAGCGGCTCTCCTGGCGGATGAGGCCGTACACGTAGGCCGGGTCGAGGCCGATCTCCTGGCTCTTGCGCACCACCGTGTCCTGAAACGGCATCGGAAAGCGCTGCTCCACATCGATCGCACCCTTGGTGCGTTCGCTGGTGTTGATACAGCGGTCCCACACCTCGCGCTGGCATGCGTAGTCCGCCGCGGCCAGCAAGGCGCGGTCGTCCATGCCGCCCTTGTCGTGCAGGTTGGTGGCGTAGTTCCACTCGCGCGTGCCTTCGGAGCGCAGGCCGGCCGCAATGGCGTAGAGCCCGCGGCTCAGTCCTGCGTTGGTGCGGGCCGCGGCTTTCTCCTCGGGCGTGAGCGGCGCCGGGCGCGTCGGAACGCTGGCGCGCTGGCCGAGTTCTTCGAGCGCGAGCAGTTCGTAGAAACCGCGCGTGCCGGCAATGCCCTCGAACATGGCGCGCGCCTGCGCGCGGCGTTCGTCGCCGCCCTGCACGTTGAGCGCACGCGCTCTCCAGTAGACCCAGGTCGGATCTTCCTGGGCGCCCTCGCTCATGGCCGACACGGCGGCCTGCACGTCCTTCCAGTTGCCGGTGCGTAACGCGGCGCGGGTCTTCCAGCCGAGCATGTCGTCGGAGAGGTCGCTGTTCTTGGAGACGTTGGCGAAGTAGCCGTTGGCGCTGGGCGAAAGCTTGTTGGCGGCCTGGCGGCCGATGGCGCCCCAGAGCCAGTTGCGCTCTTCGGCGCTGAGCATGGGACCCCACTTGCCGTCGAGTTGCGAGGCGGCCATGTCCGGGTCGGCAATGGCGGTCTTGATCAATGCGAGCACCACCAGTTCCTTGCGCGACTTGGCGGCAACGAAGGCGCGCCCGGTCAAAAACCGTGCCGCGCTGGCGTTCATTTCGTCGAACAGGCCCAGCGCGTCGGGGGCCGCCAGGTTGACTGCTGCGCGTGCGGCCTGCGGGCGGTTGGCTTCGATCGAGAGCCTGGCTTTTTTCCAGACGTCGTCCTGCGACAGGAGCCCGGCTGCGAGCATCCGTTCGGCGGCGCTCAGGCAGCCGTCGTCGAGTTCGCGCTGCCCTTGCCAGTTGCGGCGCACCTCGTCGGCCTGCGCCTTCGTTGCGTTGCCCGAGCGCTGAATCTCGGCCAGGATCGCGTAGCAGCGCACCTGGGTGTCGTCGTTCATGCGGAAGGCGGGATGCAAGGGGGCGAACCCGTTCCAGTCGCGGCGTTGGCCGAGCAGCAGCAGCCAGTCGTTGCGCAGGCGGTCTTCCTGGTAGGTGCCCGCGTAGCGCGAGAGAAAATCCTGCACCTCCGGCGCGCCGGCTTCCTGGAGCCGCGCCTTGAGTTCCCAATAGGCTGCCCAGGGTTCGAGCGCATGGCCGCGCGCCTGCGGCAGCAGCGCCGCGAGTCGTGCCTTGTCGCTGCGCTGGAATGCCTGCTTCATCTGCAGCAGCACGTCGTCGTCGCGGTTCTGCGCGCAGGCGGGCTGAAGCAGCGCCGCAGCGGCGACGGCAAGCGAAAGAACGAGGGAGGAAGAGAGGGTGCGCCGGCGGCCGCGCACGGGTGCCAAAATACTTGCGAACTGCATCGGGGGATTATGGACAAGTCAAAGGGCGCCGACACCTCGGCCACTGCCAACTTTCTCAAGCAACAGCTGCGTATTGCACTGATCGAACAGCGCCTCGCGATGCCCGACCGCCAGGCGCGCGCCGACCTGCTCCAGCGGGTGATGCGGATCTGGCTGGTCGGCCGGCCCGACACCGTGATCGGCGCCTACTGGCCGATCAAGGGCGAGTTCGACCCGCTGCCCGCGCTTCACCGCTGGAAGGAAGACGGCGAACTGCTCGAAGAACCGCACCGACTTCGCATCGGCCTGCCGGTGGTGAACAAGGTCCACAAGACGCTGACCTTCCACTCCTGGTATCCCGGCTGCCCGATGGAGAACGATGCTTACGACATCCCCAAGCCCAAAGACACCGAGCTGATCGTGCCGACGCTGCTGTTCGTGCCCTGCCTGGGCTACAGCGCCGGCGGATACCGGCTCGGCTACGGCGGCGGCTTCTACGACCGCACGCTGGCCGCACTCGAGTCGCGGCCGTTCACGGTGGGGCTGGGTTTCACCAACGGGTTTCTGGAAGACCTCGAATTCGAAGCACATGACGTTCCCCTCGACGCCATCCTGAACGACAACGGCGTCGTGTGGCCGGTGGGCTAGTCGATGTAGTCGACCGTGTCCGGGTCGGGCACTTCGCCGATCGTCTCGCGGGTGGTGGCGGCCTGGGCATGCAGCCACTCGCAAAACGCCTTGATCTCGGGGCGCAGCGCGCTGCGCGGACCGGCGATGAGCCAGTAGGCCATCGGTGAATCCATGCGGTGCTGGGGCAGCACCTCGATCAGGTCGCCGTTCGCAAGGCTTTCGGCAATGAGCGAACTGCGGGCCAGCACCACGCCCTGGCCGGTAAGTGCGGCCTGCACCATCTGGTAGGCATAGTTGAAGTACAGCCAGCGCCGCGGCTGCGCGCGCTGCATGTTGTTGATCTCGAACCAGCGCCGCCAGGTGAGCCATTCGAGGTGCGTGCGGTGCGCGTCGCCGGCCTCGATCAATGCAAAGCGCGCGATGTCGGCTGGCTCCTTGATGGCGGGGTTGCTCTTGATGAGCCAGGGGCTCGCCACCGGCGTCAATGTCTCGCCGAACAGCCGCACCGCACCGGCCGGCATGTTCTCGCCGGCGCCGTAGCGCAGGGCGATGTCGACATCGGCCATGTCGAGGTCGAGCGCCGCGTCGCTGGCGTCGATGCGGATGTCGATCTCCGGGTTGTCGCGCTGGAAGGCCTCGAGTCGCGGAATCAGCCACATCGAGGCGAACGACGCAAAGGTAGTGAGCGCCACGCTCTTGCGGCCGGCGCTCTGGCGGATCTGCCTGACCGCGCCGTCGATGCGCGGCAGCGATTGCTGCACCGCCAGCAACAGCTGCGCGCCGGCGCTGGTGAGCTCGACCGCGCGCGTGTGGCGCAGGAACAGGCTCACGCCGACCTCTTCTTCGAGCGACTGGATCTGCCGGCTGACGGCCGATTGGGTAAGCGCCATCTCTTCCGCAGCAGCGCGGAAGTTCAAGTGCCGGGCCACGGCCTCGAAGGCGCGCAGGTGGCCGGCCGAGATCGGGCGGGAACGCAGGTGGGTCTGTGAATGCTGCATGACTGATTGATGCGAATTCGGAATCAGTAGGCTACCGCGTTTTCATTGGACCTCCTACGGCCCAGCGCCGATCATTCATTCCCGAAGCGCGCCATTGCGCTTTGGAGAAACGACCTTAGGAGCTTCACATGTCCGCCGTATGCACCACTGTCTGCACCGCTTCCTCGCTTCAGTCCCTGGTTCCTGCCGCGCGTCCCGCCGCAGTGCCGCCGGCCGTGCGCCGCGGTGCATGGCAGCTGGCCGCCGGGCAGGCGACCAGCCTCAAGGCCGCCAGCGCCAGCGTACTGCGCATCCGGCAGGGCCGGGTGTGGGTCACCCGCGATGCGACCGCCCACTGGGGCAGCGAAGACCTAGTGCTGGCGCCCGGAGAAACGCTGGCCGTCGCTGCAGGCGAGCGCATCGTGATGGAGCCCTGGGACGGCCACGGGGCCACGTACAGCTGGGATGTGGCGTCCGAGGCGCAGCAGGCCTGAAGATCAGCCGGCGACGTCGAAGCGCGGCCGCAGTGCCAGAAAGCGCTGCAGCGCATCGATGCCGTCGGCCTTCTGGACTTCCGCCAGGTCGTCGCTTTCCTCGATCTGGGCCAGTCCCAAGTCGAAGCGCTGGTAGCGCCGCGCGGCCAGTGCGCCCTCGTACACCACCCGGATATGCGTATGCCGCGGATCGGTTTCCAGACGGCTCATCAGGCGCAGCACCTGCCTGCTCGGCCCCTCGAAATGCTGGCAAAACCGCATGCCGTCGAACACCAGCAGGCCGGTGACGCCCTCGGCCGCATTGCGGGCACGGGCTTGGGCCACGATCTTGCCGACAACGGTCGGCGGCTGCTGCGGCGCAAGCAGGCTGCAATAAAGGATTTCGTGGAGGTCGCTCATCGAACGCGTTTTTTGGCTCGGCGAGTCTAGGAGAGCATGCGCCCCTGCGAAACGTGAAAAGACATACGCGCCCGCCTATATAGTGCGGGCGCAATGAAGCCCCAGGAAAATCCGGATCTCTTGGCGCCGCCGCCCGGCGCGAACCCCTGCCATGCATGCGGTCTGCGGCGCAATCCGGCCTTCGTGCCAGTGACACCCGATGAGCTGAATGCGATTCAATCTTTTCGTACCTGCACGCGCTTGGTCGAGGCAGGGCAGCCCATCATCGAGGAAGACCGGCCCGGCGCGTTCCTTTTCACGCTCTATTCGGGCTGGGCCTTCCGCTACAAGACGCTGAGCGATGGCCGGCGCCAGATCCTGAGCTTCTTGCTGCCGGGAGACTTCATCGGGCTCCAGGACGAGTTTGCCGAAGGCCACACGCATGGCGTTGAAGCGGTGACCGGCGTGACGCTGTGCGCCTTTCCACGCAATCGCCTTTGGGAGCTGTTCCACAGCCAACCCAAGCTCGGCTACGACGTCACATGGCTTGCCGCGCGCGAGGAAAAGCAGCTCGACGACAACCTCGTGACCGCCGGCCGCCGCAATGCGGGCGAACGGGTCGCGATGTTGCTGATGCATCTCTATCGCCGTGCGGAACGCGTCGGCATGGTGCGCGACGGCTGGGTCGAATTTCCGTTCACCCAACAGCACATCGCGGACGCAATGGGCCTCTCGCTGGTGCACACCAACAAGACCCTGCGCCGGCTGTCGCAGCTCGGGCTCTACAAGCTCGACGATGGCTGGCTTCGCATCCTCGAACCCCATGCGCTCGAAACACTCGGCGACTACTTCGAACGCCCGATGCAGGCCTCGCCGCTGCTCTGAGCGGTTCAACTCCTACATCGATCGCGTATCGTATGGGGGTTGCCTGAAACCCACGGGCAGCATCGCGGCACTCGCCGCCAATTCCACATAGATCCCGCCTGCCCTCAGTGAAACTGCTATCCCGTCTGCGCCAGATCGCCATGGTCGGCAGCGTCGAAACGTTCGGGGTGGCCGTTGGCGGCATCGCCGGGCTGCTTATCGTCAACGTCCTGCCGAAGGACCAGTACGCCATCTACACCTTCCTGGTCGCCTGCATGACGCTGGTGCTGGGGGTCACCGATTTCGGGCTCGCGCATTGCTGCATGCCGATCGTCGGGCAGCGAAACCGAGAGGTCCATTGGGTGGTGGGCGTCTGCCGCCAGGTTTTCCGCAAGCGTTGGCTGCTGCTGGGCCTGGGCTTGGTCCTTGTCGGCCCTTACTGGTTCTATACCGCAAGGCAGCATGGCTGGGGCGGTGGGGGATTTTTTCTTTCTTCCGCGCTGATCCTTTTCGTGATCCTGTTGACGCTCAGGGAGTTCTTCGCCAGCACGCTGCTGGTGGTGCTCGGCCACATCTCAACGCTGAACCGCGTCGCCCTGGCGTCGCACAGCATCCGGCTTGCGATGGTGGCGACGGTGCTGCTGGTGCTGCCGATCACTGCCTGGTCGATGGCCGGCGTGGTGGCCGCCACTGCGGCTGCCTCCGTGGTCACCGTGACGCTGTATCGCAGGGCCTTGAAAAAACACGCAGTGGCCAGCGTCGAACTCGACCCTGCCGACGTGAAGCATGTCGACGCGGAGGTGCTGCGCATCGCCAAGCCGCTGGTGCTGCCCGCGATTTTTTATCAGACCCAGGGCGTGATCACGGTGTTCCTGGTGTCGCTGTTCGGCACGTCGGACATGCTGGCCGAGATCGGTGCATTCGGCCGGCTGGCGATGGTGCTGCTGGTGGTGGATCGTGTCAGCGCGGTCCTGCTCTTCCCGGCGATCGCCCGCGCGCCGGCAGGGCCTCGCCTGCGGGCCATCGTGGCGCCGGCCCATCTGGGCTACGTGCTCATCATGGGGGGGGTGCTGCTGAGCGCATTCCTGTTGCCGCACTACTGGATCGTGCTGCTGGGAGAGCAGTACCGCAGCATGGAGCCGTTGGTCTGGATGGTGTTCCTGACATCGATCCTGGGCAATTCTGCGGGCTTTACCTTCAGCACGCTCACGATGCGCGGAGCGACCGCCGGCCAGGGATACGGCATACCCGTGACCTTGGTGACCCAAGTCGGTTACTTGTGGCTGATCGGGGTCAGCGACCTGCGCTCGGTGCTCGGCTTCGGCATCGCGACCGCCCTGGCCGGTTGCCTCTATCAGTACGCAGTGCTCGCCTACCGCTGGAAGGACTTGCGCGGCTAACGACGCGGCGCCGCGGCGCGCCGGTCAACGCACTGCGGTCAACTGCCGCAAATCGCGTTCGTAGTCCTGCAGGCGCTGCACCGCCCGCACCCGCTGGGCTGCGGTCGCAGTGCTGTGCAGCGCTGCAACATTGCGGCAGCCTTCTTGCAACTGGGCCTCCTGCCGTTCTCGCGCATCACCGGGTGGTGGCTCTGCGATGCGCTGCACGTAAGCATGGATTGCCGCGCGCGCCTCGGGCGGCGGTGTCTTCTGGTGGCTCAGGCCGCGCAGCAGCGCCAGCGTTTCCTGTTGCCGCTTTCTGCGCTCGCTGTCTATCCGCGCCGGGTCGAAGATGGATTGCGCCACCTGCTGCTGCAGAAGGTCGCGTTGCGCCGCCTCGAGCCTGCCGTAGAAGTCTTCGCTGCGGTCGAGCCACTGGTCGTAGCGCTTCTCCTGCTGGCGGGCGGGACTGCGGTCGAGCCAGTCCTTGCGGTAGGCGGCATTGGTCTTGGCGTACTTGCGTTCGAGCTGCTGCAGCTGCATCTCGCTCAGGCTGCGCGCGAGTTCGGCGCTGGCCGCTTCGGCATGTTGGGCCACCGCGAGCAGCCGCATGCGTACCTCGCCGGCCAGTTCGCAAGCCTGCGCCGGCGTGAGGTCGCCAGGTGCCATGCCCTGCGCCTTCTGCAGCAGCCCGACGAACTTCGGCAGTTCGTTGCGCCGGTGCCAGGCCAGGAGCTGCGCGAGTTCGTCGCGCACGCGCGGTGTTTGCACATCGTCGAAGTCGAAGTGATCGTCGAGCCACCAGTAACTCACCTCGGGCAGGTTGTTGTAGGCGAGCTTGATCGCGCTGCATGCGCCAAGCGCCGCGGCAATCAGCAGCACGCCGATAATTCGGCCCAGCTTGGCGCAACGCAATCGGGATAGAAGAGGCATGAATCAGACTCCGCAGGACATCAACCAGGAACCCATAGACGTCGTCGTCATGGCGGCGGGCAAGGGCACGCGCATGAAGAGCAGCCTACCCAAAGTGTTGCATCGATTGGGCGGCCGCGCATTGCTGGCACATGTGCTCGACACGGCAGTCGGCATCGGCGCGCGCAGCATCGTCGTCGTCACCGGCCATGGCGCGGGCGAAGTCGAAGCGGCGCTCGGCGGTGGCCGGGTGCCGGGCGCCGCGCCGCTGTTCGCGCGCCAGGTGCCGCAGCTCGGCACCGGCCATGCCATGCAGCAGGCGGCGCCGCTGCTGCCGGACGACGGCACGGTCTTGGTGCTGTCGGGCGATGTGCCCCTCATCGGCCAAGCCACCTTGCGCGCGCTCGCCACACAAAGCGCTGGCCGGCGGCTGGCGCTGCTCACGATCCTCGTGGACGAACCCTTCGGCTACGGCCGGATCCTGCGCGCCGGCGGCCCCCAGGACACCGACGGCGAGGTGCAGGCGATCGTCGAACAGAAAGACGCGACCGAAGCCCAGCGCGCCATCCGCGAGATCTACACCGGCGTGATGGCGGTGCCGGCGCAGCTGTTGAAAACCTGGCTCGCGCGGCTGGACAACAAGAACGCGCAGGGCGAGTATTACCTGACCGACATCGTCGGCTTTGCCACCGTCGACGGCATTCCCGTGGTGGCGCACCGCACCGACGACGCGCTGCAGGTGGCCGGCGTCAACAGTCCGACGCAGCTGGCGGCGATCGAACGCGCGTATCAGCGGCGCCAGGCCGACCTGCTGATGGAGCAGGGCGTGCGGATCGCCGACCCGGCGCGCTTCGATCTGCGCGGCACGCTGGTCTGCGAATCGGATGTGGAGATCGACGTCAATTGCGTGTTCGAGGGCGCGGTGTCGCTCGGCGCAGGTGTGCGCGTAGGCGCCAACTGCGTCATTGCCAATGCCCGCATCGACGCCGGCGCGGTGATTCATCCGTTCACCCACATCGACGGCGAGAAGGCCGGCGTCACGGTGGGAGAGTGCGCCCGCATCGGCCCCTTCGCCCGGTTGCGGCCCGGCGCGCGGTTGGGCGCCGATGTGCATGTCGGCAACTTCGTCGAGGTGAAGAATTCGACCCTCGCCGCCGGCGCCAAGGCCAACCACCTGGCGTACCTGGGCGATGCGACCGTGGGCGCGCGCGTCAATTACGGGCCGGCAGCATCACCGCCAACTACGACGGCGCCAACAAGCACCGCACGGTGATCGGCGACGACGTGCATGTGGGCAGCAATTGCGTGCTGGTGGCACCGGTGACGATCGGCGCCGGCGGCACGGTGGGCGGCGGCTCGACGGTGACCAAGAGCACCGAGCCCGGCGCCTTGACAATCTCGCGGGCGCGGCAGGTCAGCTTCGCGAGCTGGAAACGGCCGCCGAAGACGCCGACGAATTGAGGGGCAGCGGCACGCGCGGCGCGAACTTCGCCCGCTTGATGCTGAAGAACGCCTTCACGTTGCGCACGTTCGCCATGCTGTTGAAGAGCCGCTGCGCCAGCGCCTGGTAGCCGGGCATGTCGCGCACGGTGGCGATCAAAACGAAATCGGGGCCGGGCGAAACCCGGTAGCACTGCTGCACCGCGTCGTCGGGTGTCACATGACGCTCGAACGCATCGAGTGCTTCGGCGTCTTGCCGGTCCAGCGAAATCTCGATCACCGCAGTGAGCAGCGCGCCGAACCTGTGCGGTTCGAGGAGGGCGACTTCGCGCTCGATCCAGCCTGCCTCGCGGAGGCGGCGAAGGCGGCGCAGGCAGGTGGGCGGCGAGATGTGGAGCCGCTCGGCGAGTGCCAGGTTGCTTTGGGCACTGTCGGTTTGCAGGGCATCGAGCAGTTGCAGGTCGATCGCGTCCATGTCTGTAAATTTCATCGAATTGATACTAAAGAAATAAATGAATCTAAAAGGACGTCGATGAAATAAAGGATCAAAAGATGACAGTGTTTGATTACCGATTTCATTTCGATCGTCATACGATCCTTGACGATTCATCTTCAGGAGATCGCCATGTGTGGCATCGTCGGCGCCGTTTCAGGCCGCAACATCGTTCCCGTCCTGGTCCAGGGCCTGCAGCGGCTCGAATACCGGGGTTACGACTCCTGCGGCGTCGCCGTCCATGCCGCAGGCCTGCAGCGCGCCCGCACCACGGCACGGGTCGCCGACCTGCTTGCGCAGGTGCGCGACGACCACATCGAAGGCACCACCGGCATTGCCCACACGCGATGGGCCACGCACGGGGCGCCGGTGGTGCACAACGCGCATCCGCACTTCAGTCACGGGCCCGGTGCCGATGCCCAAACCGAGCGTCGCGGCCGCGTCGCGCTGGTGCACAACGGAATCATCGAAAACCACGAGGCGCTGCGAGTCGCGCTGCAAGCCAAGGGCTATGTGTTCGCCAGCCAGACCGACACCGAAGTGGTCGCCCACCTGATCGACAGCCTCTACGACGGCGACCTGTTCGAAGCCGTCAAGGCCGGCGTGCGCCAACTGCTCGGCGCCTATGCCATCGCCGCGATCTGCCGCGACGAGCCGCACCGCGTGGTCGGCGCACGCGCCGGCTCGCCGCTGATCCTGGGCGTGGGCGCGGGCGCCGATGCGGGAGAAAACTTTCTTGCCAGCGACGCGATGGCGCTGGCCGGCGTGACCGACCAGATCGTCTACCTGGAGGAAGGCGACGTGGTCGACATCCAGCCGGGCAGGTACTGGATCGTCGACCGCGCGCACAAGCCGGTCGAGCGGCCGGTGCGCACCGTGCTGGCCCACAGCGGTGCAGCCGAACTCGGCCCTTACCGCCACTACATGCAGAAAGAAATCTTCGAGCAGCCGCGCGCCATTGCCGACACGCTCGAAGGCGTCGAGGGCATCGTGCCCGAGCTGTTCGACGGCGCCGCCATCGACGGCGTGCCGGGTGCGGCGGCTTGGCGCGTCTTCAAGGACATCGACCGCGTGCTCATCCTCGCCTGCGGCACCAGCTACTACAGCGGCTGCGCGGCCAAGTACTGGCTGGAAGGCATTGCGAAGATCCCGACGCAGGTGGAGATCGCGAGCGAATACCGCTACCGCGAGTCGGTGCCCGATGCGAGGACGCTGGTGGTGACCATCACCCAGTCGGGCGAAACCGCCGACACGCTGGCGGCGCTCAAGCACGCTCGCTCGCTTGGCATGGAACAGACGCTCACGATCTGCAACGTGGCCACGAGCGCGATGGTGCGCGAATGCAAGCTGGCCTACATCACGCGCGCCGGGGTGGAGATCGGCGTCGCGTCGACGAAGGCCTTCACCACCCAGCTGGCCGGGCTCTTTCTCCTGACGCTCGCGCTCGCCCAGGCCAAGGGTCGTCTGAGCGAAGCCGACGAGGCCCGCTACCTGAAGGAGATGCGGCACCTGCCGGTGGCGCTGCAGTCGGTGCTCGCGCTGGAGCCGCAGATCATCAGCTGGGCCGAGGATTTCGCCCGC
>JBBJMS010000180.1:0-6894 GCA_037720315.1 Variovorax sp.
CGATGACGTTCTTGCCGCCGAAAATCTCTTCAGTGGTCGTCGTCGCCCATTCGCCGTTCTTGCGAATACGAAAGGTGAGCTCGGGGACGGTCTTCCCCTCGCGGGTATGGAGGTTGTCGCTCATGGCTCGGCCGGCTTTCGTCGTTGCGGTGACGGCCCTACGTGCCGGCAAACCACGCGCCTTCAACCGAGCGTGCCATGCAATGTGTCGATGCCCGCGATAGGCGCCGGCGTCACCCCATGTGCAGCCCGCCGTTGACCGAGAAGTCGGCGCCGGTCGCGAAGCCCGACTCGTCGGACGCGACCCAGGACACGATCGATGCGATGTCCTGCGGCGTGCCGAGGCGCTTGACGGGGATGCCGGCGACGATCTTGTCGAGAACCTCCTGCCGGATCGACTTCACCATGTCGGTCGCGATGTAGCCGGGGCTGACGGTGTTGACGGTCACGCCTTGGGCCACCTCCTTGCCAGGGCCATCGTGAATCCATGCATGTCCTGGCCGCCGAATAGTTGGTCTGCCCGAACTGGCCTTCTCGCCGACGAGATATTGATGATGCGGCCCCAGCCACGGTCGGCCATATCGTCGATGACCTGCTTGGTGACGTTGAACAGGCTCGTCAGGTTGGTCTCGATGACAGCGTCCCAGTCGTCGCGCGTCATCTTGCGGAACACCACGTCGCGGGTGATGCCGGCGTTGTTGACGAGCACGTCGATCGGCCCGTGCCCGGCCTTGACGCGGGCGAAGGCCTCGACCGTCGAGTCCCAGGTCGCCGACGTTGCCGGCCACCGACGAAATCAGCCCTTGCCCTTCTGCTCGCCGATCCGCTTGGCGTGGTCGCGCTCGCCCGCAGCCGGCGATGACCTTGAAGTTGCGCAGCCGCTGGCACAGCGACGTGCCGATGTCGCCCATGCCCCCGGTGACGTAGGCGACCTTCATCACGCGGCCGGTCATGCCCGTCGCCCCCAGCCCGGCCGCGGCCCTCACGGGGGGTACCGCGGCGCAGCCGCAAGGTCGGGGCCTCGGCGGGACTCGGCGACACCCATGCCGCCGGCGAGCACCGGCAGGCGTTGCGCTTGCCCATCTCGTGCAGCAAGGTCACGAGGATGCGACAGCCCGACGCGCCGATCGGGTGGCCGAGCGCGATCGCGCCACCGTTGACGTTGACCTTGCTCGTGTCCCAGCCCATCTCGTTGTGGACCAGCACGCCTGCGCGGCAACGCCCGTTGATCTCGAGCAGGTCGAGATCGGCCGCCTTCCAGCCGGCGCGCTGCAGCGCCTTTTGCGATGCCGGCACCGGCCCCATCCCCATATACGCCGGGTCGAGGGCGACGGTCGCGTAGCTGGCGATGCGGCCGAGCGGCTTCAGGCCGAGCTGATCGGCCTTGGTCGCTGACATCACCACGACCGCCGCGCCGCCGTCGTTGATCCCCGACGCGTTGCCCGCCGTCACGCTGCCGGCTTTGTCGAACGCGGGCCGCAAGCCTGCGAGTGCCTCGGCGCTCGTCTTCTTGTTGATGAACTCGTCGGCCGAGAAGACGACCGGGTCGCCCTTCTTCTGCGCGATCGAAAACGGCACGATCTCATCGTTGAAGCGTCCGGCCTCCTGGGCCGCGGCCGCCTTCAGCTGCGGAGCCAGCGCCAGCGCATCCTGCTTTTCCCGGCTGACCTCGTACTTCTTCGCGACGTTCTCGGCGGTGATACTTATGTGGTACTTGTTGTAGACGTCAAAGAGGCCGTCGGTGATCATCAGTCGACGAGCTTCCAGTCGCCCATGCGCTGGCCTCGCGCGACCGGCGAGCACGTGCGGCGCCAGGCTCATCGTCTCCTGGCCGCGGCGATGCCGATTTCGTAGTCGCCGTCGCGGATCGCCTGCGCGGCCAGCATCACGGCTTTGGCCAGGCCGGAGCCGCGTTGATCGTCGGCGCGGCACGCTGCAGCAGCCCGGCCTTGAGGACGGCCTGACGCGCCAGGTTCTGCCCCGAACCACCGGTGAGAACCTGGCCGAGGATGACCTCGCCGATCTGGTCGCCGCTCGCGCGGCGCTCGAGCAGGCTGGCGATGACCGCGGCGCCGGTTCGCGCCGGCGTCTTGGAAAGCGTGCCGCTGAACTTGCCGACGGCGGTGCGGGCGGCGCGACGATGACGATGTCGATCATGAAGTCTCCTGTGGAAGCTGAGTTGAACCGGTGCGTTGCCGTAACCGCGGGATCAGGCGGCCGACGCTGCCGGGCACCGGCTCGATCGGCATGGGCATTGCCGTAGGTCTTGGGCGCAGCGCCTGCTTGCCCGCATGGGTCTTGAGCCAGGCGACCAGTCGGCCACCAGCTTCCGGGTGCTCGACCGCGGCCAGCCAGGCTTGCGTCTTCGGCAGCGCCGTCCTTGCAATCCAGTGGCTTCGCTTCTTCTTGACCGGCGGATTGATCACGCCGGCGATGTGGCCCGACGCGCCCATCACGAAACGCGTCTTGCCCGACAGCACGCGGGTGGACGCATAGGCGCCACCGATCGGCACGATGTGGTCTTCGCGCGATCCGTAGATGTAGACCGGCGCATCGATGGTCCTGAAATCGATCTTCTCGCCGGCCACGCTGAGTGCGTTGGGCTCGGCGAGCTTGTTCTCGTGATAGGTGTTGCGCAGATACCAGCAGTACATCGGCCCCGGCAGATTGGTCGCATCGCTGTTCCAGTAGAGCAGATCGAAAGGCGGCGGCGTCTCGCCCTTGAGGTAGTTGCCCACCACGTAGTTCCACACCAGGTCGTTCGGCCGCAGAAAGCTGAAGGTCGACGCCAGTTCGTTGCCCTGCAGCAGCCCGCCCTTGCCCATCTGCATTTCGCGCAGTTGCACGAAGGATTCGTCGATGAAGATGTCGAGCACCCCGGTGTCGGTGAAGTTCAACAAGGTGGTGAGGAGCGTCACCGAAGCGGCGGGCTTCTCCCCCCGTGCCGCCAGCACGGCGAGTGCGGTCGAAAGGATCGTGCCGCCGACGCAGAAGCCGAGCGTGTCGATCTGGCCGCCCTTCTTGTCCTGGCCGGTGATTTCCTGCGTGACGTGGATGGCCTTGATGGCGGCGTCCTCGATGTAGTCGTCCCAGGTGTAGTGGCCCATCGATGCGTCGGGATTGCGCCAGCTCACGACGAAAACCCGATGGCCCTGCTCGACCGCATAGCGGATCAGCGAGTTCTCGGGCTGCAGATCGAGGATGTAGAACTTGTTGATGCAGGGCGGCACGAGCAACAAGGGCCGCTCGTAAACCTTGGCGGTAAGCGGCTTATATTCGAGGAGCTGGAACAGTTCGTTCTCGAACACCACCGCACCTTCGGTCGTCGCCACGTTGCGGCCGACTTCGAAAGCGCTCTCGTCGGTCATGCTCAAGTGGCCCTGCTGAACGTCGTGCAGCAGGTTCTGGATACCTTTGGCGATGCTTTCGCCCTGCGATTCGAGCGCCTTTTTCTGTGCCTCAGCATTGAACGCGAGATAGTTGCTGGGCGCCAGGGCCGCAGTCCATTGCTCGACCGCGAAGCGCAGCCTGGAACGGGTTTTTTCATCCGCCTCGACGGCGTCGGCCATGCCCATCAGCGTGCGCGCGTTCAGAAGATAAACCGCCGCAGAGAAGGACGACATGGGATTGCCGGCCCATGCCTCGCCGGCAAAGCGCTTGTCGCCGCCTGTGCGCGCAGTCAGATCCTCGCGCCACAGCTCAGTTGCCTCTTGCAGGTAGCGCTGCTGCAGCTGTTGCAGTTTTTCACGGGACAGCGCGAACTTGGGCGCCTCCAGCGGGCCGCCGGTGCTGCCGGCGGCGCCGAGCGACTGGAGCGACTCGAAAGCCTTTTCCCAACCCTGGCTCAACGCCTGTTGAAACGGCGCGAAGCTGTCGGTTGCAGCGGCCCCTTGTGTTTTCATGATCGCTCCTGGTTCATGCCTTGTCCCGACGCCATTTGAGTATGCTGCATCCATGCATCTTGTAGTGATCGCCTGGCTGTATGTCGCCGTCATGATGGCGGTTGCGGAGGCCACCAGCCCAATGGGCACCGTGCTCGGTGCCGTGTTCACCTTTCTACTCTACGGGCTGGCGCCGGTGGCACTGGTGGTTTACCTGATGACTGCCCCGGGTCGCCGCAGGCTGATCAAGCAACGCGAAGACGCCGAACGCGACGCGGCGTTACAGGCTCGCCAAGCTGCATCAGGTGCGCCAGATGCAGGCGGCGAAACGCCCGCTGGAACGGTCCCGCCGGTGCGAGAAAAATCGTAACGGGTTGTGCACCGTGCACCAGACATCGCTGCTGTCGTTGCCACAGATTTGCGTCACGCCGGCGGCGCGCAACCGGTGGCGAGCCAGACCGGGCAGGTCGGCGAACCATTTCGCGGCCACGTTGGCAGGCTTGAAGCAATGCGCGGCCTCCGGCGCGCCGGACTCGAACACGGTCCGCACGTCACCGCCGACCTCGAACGCATCCGGTCCGATGCATGGCCCCAGCCACGCGATGAGGCCGGCCCGGTGCGATACAGGAAAACTGTCGAGGGACCGCTCCAGCACGCCCGCCGCCAGCCCACGCCAGCCGGCATGCGCCGCGGCCACCCGTGTGCCCGTTGCATCGGTGAAGAGCACGGGCAGGCAGTCGGCCACCATGATCGTGCACGCGATGCCGCTCTCGATGGTGGTGCATGCGTCGGCCTCGCCGCCGTCTTCGGCTGCGGCATCCAAGGTCAGGACCCGCGTGCCGTGCACCTGCTGAAGGAAAACGGGCCGGGCACCGATGGCGTGACGCAAGCGCACCCGGTTGCTCGCGACCTCGGCCGGCACGTCGCCGACGTGGTCGCCCAGGTTGAGGCTCTCGTAGCAACCCATCGACACGCCGCCGGAGCGGGTTGTGCACACCGCGCGTACGCAAGCCGGCGCCGGCCAGTCGGGTACCAGCCAATCCGCGCCAGGGTCGTTCATGCTTCCGCGTCGGGGCAGCGCGAGGGCTGAGCGCGCTGGAATGCATCGAGCTGCATGCAGGCTTCGAAAGCCGCCATCGTGCGCGGCAGGCCACTGAAATCGCAATCGAAGCGCTGGCCGTTGAAGATCTGCGGCACGAGGCAGCAATCGGCGAGCGTCGGCGTGTCGCCATAGCAAAAGGCAGCTTCCGGCTGCTGCACCAGTTGGCGCTCGAACGCGAGCAGGCCTTCGCGCACCCAGTGCCGATACCAGGCGTTCTTTGCGTCTTCGCCGACCTTGAGTTCGCGCACCAGGTACTTCAGCACCCGCAGGTTGTTGAGCGGATGAATCTCGCACGCAATCGACTGCGCCAGCGCGCGCACCCGGGCCCGGCAGACCGGGTCGTGCGGCAGCAGCGCGGGTTCGGGATGCACTTCATCCAGGTATTCGATGATCGCCATCGACTGGCTGAATCGCTCGCCATCGTCTTCCAGTAGCGGTACCAGCATGTCCGCGGAGAGCGCGGCGAATGACCCGGTCTTGTGGTCGCCACGTGCGATGTGCACCGGTACATAGTCGTAATTCAGGCCCTTCAGGCCGAGCGCGATACGCACGCGAAAAGATGCGGAGGAACGGAAATAGTTGTGCAGCTTCATGATGCCGGCAAGCATAGCTTCGGCACGGCGCGGCGCCAAACGTGGGCAGCGAACCCCACCCTCTGGCACACTGCCGCTTTCGCTGAAAAGGACGTTTCCCCGATGGCTTCCGAGTACGTTTTCTCCCCGCCCGCAGTGGTATCCATTTCGGTGATCGGCCAGTCAGCCCGCTTTCCCGTGCACCGCATCTACTGCGTCGGCCGCAACTACGAAGAGCATGCGAAGGAAATGGGCTTCACCGGCCGCGAGCCGCCCTTCTTCTTCATGAAGCCGGCCGACGCCGCGGTGGTGGTCGAGGCAGGCCAGACCGGCACCATGGAATACCCCGCACTCACCAAGAACCTGCACCACGAAATCGAACTCGTGGCGGCGATCGGAACCGGTGGAAAGAACATTGCTGCGGCCGATGCGCACAAGCACATCTTCGGCTACGCCGTGGGTCTAGACATGACGCGCCGCGACCTGCAGGGCGACATGAAGAAGCAAGGCCGCCCTTGGGACATCGGCAAGAGCTTCGAGCAAAGCGCTCCGATCGGTCCGATCGTGCCGGTGGCGGACGCCGGCGATGCCGAAAATGCGGAGATCTCTCTTCAGGTGGGCGGCAGCGACCGTCAGCGGAGCAATGTGAGCAAGCTGATCTGGAACATCGGCGAGACCATCGAGCACCTGTCAGCTGCGTGGGAACTGCAGCCCGGCGACCTGATCTTTACCGGCACTCCCGAAGGCGTTGCTGCAGTGGTGGCCGGCGACACGATGGTCGGCGAGATCACAGGGCTGCCGACGCTCACCGTTCGCGTCGCCTGACGCGCAGGGTCAACCGGCGATGATGCTGCGCGTTCCGATCAAGCACTGCAAGAACTGCGGCACCGCCGTTGTTTACCGCGTGCCCGACGACGGCGACACGAAGGAGCGCGCGGTCTGCCCGGCCTGCCACACGATCCACTACGAGAACCCGCTCAACGTGGTCGGCACGATTCCGGTCCTCGGCGAGAGGGTGCTGCTCTGCAAGCGCAACATCGAGCCGCGCTGGGGCAAGTGGACGCTTCCTGCCGGCTTCATGGAACTGGGTGAAACGACGGCCCAAGGCGCGGCGCGCGAAACCGACGAGGAGTCGGGCGCCGAGTACGAAATGGAAGCCCTGTTCGCGATCATCAGCGTCGTGCGCGTAGGCCAGGTGCACCTCTTCTATCGCGCCCGACTGCTGAGCGACAAATTCGATCCCGGCCACGAAACCATCGAGGCCAAACTTTTTACCGAAGACGAAATACCGTGGGAAGAGATCGCGTTCCGCACCGTGGGCGAGGCGCTGCGGCGCTTC
>JBBJMS010000181.1:0-6852 GCA_037720315.1 Variovorax sp.
CGAGTCGAGTTAGTGGGTCGAGCGACGGGCAGCGGTCCTCGGTCTCGCCCACCGCGTCCAGCCAGCCCAGCACCGTATCGGCCACCGGGCCGGCTGCGTGCAGGGCGGATTGCGAGGCGATGTCGTTCATTCAAGCGAGAGCAGGTAGGCGGCCATGTCGCCGGCATCGCCGGGGCCGACGCCCATGGCCGGCATCACCGTGCCGGGCACCAGCGCTTGGGGCGCGACGATCCAGCGGGCCAGCGTCTGCGGAACATTTGGCAGATGCCCGGCGATGTAGCTGCGCCGGCCGAAGGCATCGAGCGATGGCCCGACCGCGCCGCGCGCAGCCTGCACGCCGGGAATCGCATGGCAGCTTCCGCATTGGTACTGCGCGAGCAACGCCTGTCCGCGCACGACCTGTTCCGGCGGAGCGGTGGCGTGCGGCAGCTTGCGTTCGCCGAAGCCGCAGCCGGCCGCGACCGCCGCGATGGCAAGCAGGACGGTCCGTGAACCTGGGCGGTTCGTCAACGCAAGAAGCATCCCGGCATTCTGGCCGCACGAATGCGCCTTGCGCCGACATGGCAGCGTTCGCGTGCGTCGGACAATGCCGCCAAACATGGGAACAGCCAAGACCATCCTGCTGACGCTCACGGTGCTCGGCCTGGCCGCGGCCGCAGGCGCGGCGGCGATGGTGTACGGCGGGCTCTACAACGTGGCCGCGACCGAGCAGCACACCCAACCGATGTATTCGCTGCTCGAGACGGCGATGCGGCAATCGGTGCGGTTGCGCGCGCGCAACATCGTGCCGCCCAACCTCGAAGACGAAGGCATGGTGCTGCGTGGCGCCGCCTGCTTTCGCGACAAGTGCGTTCAGTGCCACGGCGCACCCGGCGTGGCGCAGGACGACATCGGCAAGAGCATGCAGCCGCTGCCCGGTCCGCTGGTCGATGCCCCGCAACGCTGGCGCGCACGCGAACTCTACTGGCTGACCAAGCACGGCATAAAGATGAGCGGCATGCCGGCATGGGATTTCCGGCTGTCGGAGGAAGAACTGTGGTCGGTCGTCGCCTTTCTCGAACGCCTGCCCTACTACACGCCGCGGCAGTACGCCGAGGCGGCTGCACCCGCCATTGCAGCGGCGAAGTCCCCGACGGCGGCGGCAGCCGACGCCTGCGGGTCGGGTGCCGCGATGCAGGTTGCGAATCGGGCCGAGGTGGTGGCCAATGTGCCGGGCGAGGTTCGGCGCGGCGAGCGGGCGCTCTACCAATACGCCTGCAATGCGTGCCACACCATTCCGGGCATCACCGGCTCGAGCCCGAACGTCGGGCCGCCGCTCACGGGCGTCGCCAGCCGCGCGCTGATCGCCGGCAAGCTCGGCAACACGCAGGACAACATGGTGCGCTGGCTGCGCCACACGCGAGAGGTCGATCCGCTCTCGGCAATGCCCGAGATGGGCGTGACCGAACGCGATGCGCGCGACATTGCCGCTTACCTGGCGACGCTGGACTGAACCGATGCAGCTTGGATCGTTCCCGGTTCTGTGCAGCATTGCTGCATGCGTGCCACCGATCATGTCCTTGCGGTCCCGGCACGGCGCCGGGCGCGCTTAGCATTTGCACTGTCAATGAACGCATCCACTATTTCAGCTCCAGCCGAGCCCGGCGCCGACCGCGTCGGGGGCACCGCCGAGACCGGCTTCCTGTGGCCCGACCCGCCGCTCGGGAGCTATCCGCCCGCCGCGCCGTCGGTCGGCAGCGCAGCCTGCGAAATCGTCGGCCTGAATGGCCAGCGGATTGCCGCCCACCTGCTCGGTTTTCATCCGGATGGCGAAAGCATCGACGTGCAAGTCACGGCGATGCGGCGGACCACGACGCTGCGCTTCTCGCAGTTCCGCATGCTCGTTTTGAGCGCGCCTGCGCCAGCGCCGGCGCAGGCACAGGCGCCCGACCGGTTCGACATCGCCTGGGCCGACGGCTCCGCGAGCAGCGGCCAAACGCTCGGGCAGCGAGCCTTCGGCTTCGGATGCTTTCTTTTTCTTCCCGCCGAAAAGCGGACTGCGTACAAACGCGTCTTCCTGCCACCGGTGAGCGCGAAGCAGATGTCGTTTTCTCCCGCCTCGGTGCAACCCGTGCCCGCCGCACAACTTGTCGAGGAGCCCGACCCCATGCCAACCGAACAAGTCACGACGCCCGAGCAGCTGCTCGATCAGCTGGCGCGCCAGGCCAGGATGCCGATGGTGCGGATCGGCGAGGCGCTGCTGTCGCTCGGCATGATCACAGACGAGCAGCTGCGCGCCGGGCTGGCGCAGCAGCAGCTCGATCGCAACGTGCCGCTCGGCGAAACCCTGGTGCGCATGGGCGCCGTAACCAAGGCCGATCTGCAGGCAGCGCTGGCTCGCAAGATGGGCTATCCGGTGGTCAACCTGCAGCTCTTTCCCGCGGCAGCCGAAGCATTGCGAAAAATCAGCCACGGCGTGGCGCGGCGGCTGCAGGTCATGCCGCTGATGATGCACGAAGGGCGCCTTATCCTGGCGCTGGACGACCCGGCAAGCCGCCATTCGGCGATGGATGAAGTCGAGTTCATTGCGCAGGCCAAGGTGGTGGCGGTGCTCGGGCGCTGCAACGATCTGAACGCAGTGCTGCTGAAGGCCTACGAAAAGATCGGCGGCGTGACCGACGCCCGGTCGGCGGCAACCGACCTGCTGCGTCCGATCGAGTTCGACCTTGCCGGTACCAACGAGCTGCTGGAGACGCTCGAGAAGGAAGGCCAGCCCTCGGCCGACGACGACGCGCCGATCGAGCAGTCGGACAACTCGCTGGTGCGGATGATCAACCGCATGATCCTGGAGGCGCATGCCGAGGGCGTGTCCGACATTCACATCGAAAGCTACCCCGGCCGCGAAAAGATCCGCATCCGGTTTCGCCGCGACGGGCGGCTCCACACCTACCTCGAACTGCCGCCCAACTACCGCAGCGCATTGATCGCTCGGGTCAAGATCATGTGCGATCTCGACATCAGCGAAAAGCGCAAGCCGCAGGACGGCAAGATCAACTTCTCCAAGTTCTCGCCGCAGCACCGCATCGAACTGCGCGTGGCGACCATCCCGACCAACAACGGCCTCGAAGACGTGGTGATGCGCATCCTGGCGTCGGCGCAGCCGATTGCGCTGGATGCGCTGGGCCTGTCCGCCTTCAACCTGCAGCAGTTCACCAAGGCTATCGAGCGGCCGTACGGCATGGTGCTGTGCGTCGGGCCGACCGGCTCGGGCAAGACCACCACGCTGCATTCGGCGCTGATGCACATCAACACGCCCGAGCGCAAGATCTGGACGGCCGAGGACCCGATCGAAATCACCCAGCCCGGCCTGCGGCAGGTGCAGGTCAATGCCCGCATCGACTGGACTTTTGCCAAGGCGCTGCGCGCGTTCGTGCGCGCCGACCCCGACGTGATCATGGTGGGCGAGATCCGCGACGAGGAAACCGCCAAGATCGCGGTGGAGGCATCGCTCACCGGTCACCTGGTGCTGTCGACCCTGCACACCAACAGCGCACCCGAGACCGTGACGCGGCTGCTAGACATGGGCATGGACCCCTTCAACTTTGCCGATTCGCTGCTGGCGGTGCTGGCGCAGCGGCTGGTTCGGCGCCTTTGCAGCCATTGCGTTACCAGCCGGCCGGCCACGTCCGACGAACTGGACGAGCTGCTGTCCGACTTTGCACGCTGCCGGCGCGCCGGACAGCGAGACCGAGCGCGAGACGCTGCGAAACGCCTGGCTGCAGCAGTACGGCAGGGAAGGGCGCCTGCATAGCTTCTCCGCCGCCGGCTGCAAGCACTGCAACAACACCGGCTACAAGGGCCGCGTCGGCATCCACGAACTCATGGTGATGTCGCGCGAACTCAGGCGCATGGTGCAGAGCGGGGACCGGGCCGAGGCGCTGCAGTCGGCAGCGCTCAAGGAAGGCATGCACACCCTGCGGCAGGACGGCATCGCCAAGGTGCTGGCGGGGCTGACGACGATCGACGAAATCCGCGCAACCAGCAACGCTTGAAGCCTAGGCCGCGCCCGCGCTGGCCGGCACCGGGCTGAGCTGGGCGTTGTTGCGGCCCGCACCCTTGGCCTGGTAGAGCATCTCGTCGGCCAGCCGGATGAGCTGTTCGCCCGAGTGCCGCTCGTGGTCGCAGAACGCCACGCCGACGCTTGCGCTCACCTGCACGATGCGCCCGTCGATGACGAAGGGCCGTGCCATGGCCCGCAGGATGGCGTCGGCCACCCGCGACGCCGCACCGGCACTGCCCAGCGCTTCGAGCACCACGACGAATTCGTCGCCGCCCAGGCGCGCCGCAAAGTCGGTTGTGCGCTTGGCCTGCGACAGGCGCTCCGCCACGGCCTTGAGCAGTGCGTCGCCGACCGGATGCCCCCAGCTGTCGTTGACCTGCTTGAAGTGATCGAGATCGAGGTAGAGCAACGCCATCAGCGATCGATGGATGCGGCAGCGTTCAAGTGCTTCGGACAGTTGGCGCTCGAACGCCGCGCGGTTGCCCAGGCCCGTCAGCGCATCGAGGCTGGCCAGTTGCAGCAGCCGCCGCTCTTCGCGCTTCTGCGTGGTGATGTCGGAGGTGACCGCATGGAAGCCCACCACGCTGCGTCCGTCCGCGGCGAACTGCGGGATGTAGTCGGCCCGGTAGCAGACATACCGGTCGGCGGTTGCGACCTCGCCTCGAACGTGACGCGTTCTCCGCCAGCGCGGCCCGGATGTGCCGTTCGATCGTGGGGTAGCGTGCCTCTCCGAACAGCTCGCGGATCGTGCGGCCGGGGATCGAATCGCGCGTCACGCCGAAGACGCCTTCGTAGGCGAGGTTCACGAACTGGTAGCGTTCCGCGGCATCGATGTAGGCCACCCGCATCGGCAGCGCATCGGCAATGGTGCGAAGCCGCGCTTCGCTTTCGGACAGCGCACGCTCGGTGGACTTGGCAGCCGAGATGTCGCGCATGATTCCCGAGAAGCGCTCAATGTGGCCGTTCTTGTCGCGATGTGCGATGACCATGTGGCTTACCGGGAACGGCTGCCGGGCCGCATCCCAGACGATCGACTCGCCCACCCAGACGCCCTTGGCCGCGGCGGTCGGCACGACCTCGGTGCGCAGGCGTTCCACGGTCGACGGCGGATTGAAGTCGGCCATCGTCAGGTGCGCGATCGGTGCGTCGGCGGCGAGCCCCCCGACCAGCCGGGCGGCAGGGTTCATGTAGGTCAGCCGCCCCGTCTTGTCGAGTTGCACGACGAAGTCGGTGGTGGCCTCGAAGATGGTGCTGAGCGTGCGAAGCGCCTGCTCGGCATGGTTGCGCTCGGTGATGTCGGCCACCGTGCCCACTTGCCCGACGACCCGGCCTTCCACCAGGAGCGGGCGCATGTGCAGCGCTACCAGCACGTCGCGTCCGTCGCGGCGATGCAGCCAGCGTGTGGCGTGGAACGGCTGGTCCGCGCGCACCCGCTTCGCCCAGTCGTACCAGACGCGCTGCCTTGAAGCTTCGGACACCAGGTCCAGCCAACCCTCGGCCGCGTCTGCGCGGTCGAGGCCGTGGATGGCGAGGTACTCGTCGTTCACGTAGACCATCCGGCCCTCGGCATCGCACCGGAACAGGCCGGAAGGCGAGGCATCGGTCACGGCGGCCATCTCGGAACGCTTGGTGCGCAGCTCGCCCATCAGGGCATCGAACTCCCGGGCGAGGTCGCCGCGTTCGTCCTTGGCACGTACATCCAGCGCGACGGCGGTGTCCGGCGAATGCCGCAGCACGCGAATGGCCTTGTGCAAGCGTGCCAGTGGACGCAGCAGCCAGGTGGTGCCGGCCCAGACCAGGGCGCTGCACACGAGGGCGAGCAGGAACATCTGTGTCAGCAGCGCGCTGCGGGCGGCAGCCAGCGGCGCATAGGCCGCCTCGGCCGGCAGCACGACGCGCAGCGTCCAGTCGGTGACCGGGATTCGCGCACTGGTGCGAAGGTCGCGTGCTGCACCGTCCACGGCACTCGCCGAGGACGGCGCGACCGCCTGCATCACCTGGCGCGCATCGGGGTGCACCACGTAGACGGGCCTGGGGCCGGTGGTCTCGATGACGTAGTAGCTGCCGTTGGCCGCGCGCGTGTGGGCGAAGGTGCCGAGCACGTTCGGCCGGTTCAGGTTCAACCCCGCGGCCAGGACGCCGACCACCCGATTGCCTTCGGCCTTGATCGGCGCAACCATCAGGATGGCGGGCTGCCCGTTTGTGCGCGCCTGCAACGGGCCCGAGATGGCGGCGATACCTTCATCGCGCGCCTGCTGAAAGTACGAGCGGTCGGCAATGTTCAAAACCTTCGCGCTGGGCGGATCGTCGAGGACGACATGGCCCGCAAGATCGATCAGGGCGGTGCCGTCGAACAGGGGGCGCAACTTGATTCGCTGGAGAAAACCCTGGCGCAGTTCGGCCTGCTCGAAGACTGCCGGGTCGGTCGTGCGAGCCTCGCGCGCCAGCACGGCGAGATGCATCGACAGCTTGTAGTTGAGGTCACCGGCGGCCAGCTCGGCCAGGTGCTGCTGCTGGACGCGGATGAGGCTGACGTATTCGTTCGAGAGGCGCCGGTATTGCCAGACACCCGTTGCGGCGACCAGCAGGAGCACCAGGGAGGTGGTCAGCAGTGCTGTCTTGACGGCAAAGGTGATACGCACGGACGCCTTCAGTGGTTCATCCTGCATCCCAGGCAACATCGGGCAGGGTGTTGATGCCTGGCCGGGCGTACAGGAAGCCCTGGAACAGCGTGACGCCCAGCGACTGCAGCATCCGCACCTCATCGGGCACCTCCACGCCTTCCGCGATCACCTTGATCTGGAGCTTTTCGC
>JBBJMS010000182.1:0-6840 GCA_037720315.1 Variovorax sp.
CGCCAGAGGTCTACCGCGACTTCCTCTAGCTGGCCTTGGTCAACCGTGTGCCACCGCTCGTGCAACCGCTCCGCACACTCTGCGATCCAGCGGGTTGGCGTGAGGTCATCCATAGGCCAAGAATACTGGATGTTTATCCAGTACGTCCAGTAGAATTCATCGTCTTCAAGAACAACATCAAGGCGACGACATGACCTCCTTCACGCCCTGCCCGACCGCCTCTCGGGGGATTCCTTTTCGGCCGTTCCAGAGCATCGGCAAGGCATCATCCTGGCCGTTTCCGGTGGCGCGAGAAGGTGCTACGAGCGACGACCTGAGGGCGCACGCTGCGCGGGTCGTAGCGACGACTGCAACGCACTGGCTGAAGTCTGCTTAGGGCCTGCGAACGCGGCAGTAGAACGCCCCTAACGGCTTCCACATGGGGCCGTTTAAGGGAGCATGCTGGGCCTCAGGCCGTATCGTTGCCCTCATCAGTTTCTTCCGTCCTTCCGGCGTTGGTCTCGCGGTCCGGCGAGCCGGGAAAGCCGGTTTTCTTGTCGGCTTCGCGCCCCATGCGGCTGCCCTCTGCCGGATCGTCCTGGCCAATGGCGCGGCTCTGTTCGATGTTGCGGCCTGATGCCTCGCCACGGTCGCCAAGGCGGGCTTCGTGGGCACCGGGAGGACCGGGAAAGTGCGGCCGCCTAATGTCTTTGTCGTTCATTGCAATTCCTTTCGTGCACACATGTTGAACGAGGCTGCACTCAACGCCTAATGGACAACGCAGGCCGCTGCTGCGCCTTGCCGTAGGCGTCCTCGCATGCAGTCCATCACCAGCAGCGAGTCCACAGCGTCACGATATTTCCCGAGAGTAGGATGGCGGCTCACTTGTGGCACCTGCTTGTATCACCTGGGGTCGGACGAATCTTCGTAAGTCGTCGATTTCATTGGGTTTTCCTGATCCGATGGCGGCGGTAAGGCTCGTCAACCTCATATCGAAGAAAGCCGCGCTGTCTCAGCGCAGGTTTTCCGGGTCTGCAGACCGCCGTCTGGGGGTACGCAGTTATCCAACCAAGCTATCCGCAGCACCGCAACAAGACGCCCTTTGCCGCGGCTATTCCGCTGGCCATCGAGGCGGTCAGCAGGTAGCCGCCGGTCGGCGCCTCCCAGTCGAGCATTTCACCAGCGAAGAAAACGCCCGGCAGGACGTTGCTCGTGAGATGGGCATCGAGCGCCTCGAACCGCACGCCGCCGGCGCTGCTGATCGCTTCGTCGATGGGTCGCGGCGCGACCACTTTCACCGGCACGGCCTTGATCGTCTCAGCGAGTTTGTCGGGCAACTGCATCTGCTCGCGCGTAAGCATTTCATGCAGGACTCCGGTCTTGATGCCGTCGAGCCCGAGCCGGCTCTTCAGATGGCTTGCAAGCGAACGTGCGCCGCGCGGGTGCCGGACCGCGGCAAGCACTTGCGCGGCGCTGCGGTCGGGCAGCAGATCGAGTTCAAAGCAAGCGCTGCCCGCGGCGGCGATCTGGTCGCGCAACAGCGCCGAGACCGCATAGACCAGGCTGCCCTCTACCCCACCGGCCGTGGCGATGAATTCGCCCCGGCGCGCAAAGCGCCGGCCTCGAGGGTCGGTGAACGAGATGGCGACGGACTTGAACGGCACGCCCGCAAAGCGCTCGGCGAAGTGCGCGCTCCAACCCACGTCGAAGCCGCAATTGGCCGGCGCCAGCGGCGTCACGTCGATGCCGCGTGCGGCCAGCCACGGCAGCCAGGCGCCATCCGAACCCAGCCGCTTCCAGCTTGCCCCGCCGAGCGCAAGCACCACCGCATCCGCCTCGATGCCGGTTTCGCCGTCCGGCGTCGCGAAGCGCAGCGCCGTCGCAGGCGTGTCGGCGTCGGGCCAACCGAGCCAGCGATGGCGCATATGAAAGCGCACGCCCGCCGCGCGCAACCTGTGCAGCCAGGCGCGCAGCAGCGGCGCGGCTTTCATGTCTGCGGGGAACACGCGGCCAGAACTGCCGACGAAGGTCTGGACGCCAAGCCCGTGCGCCCATTCGCGCAGCGCGTCGGGGCCGAAGGCCTCGAGCAGCGGCTCAATGCGGTCGCGGCGCTCGCCGAAGCGGCTGGCAAAGGCGTCGAACGGTTCCGAATGCGTGAGGTTCAAGCCACCGCGCCCGGCCAGCAGGAACTTGCGCCCGACCGATGGCATGGCGTCGTAAAGATGCACTTCGACGCCGCGCGCGCCGAGCATTTCGGCTGCCATCAAACCTGCGGGGCCTCCACCGACGACGGCAACCCTGAGCGCCTGCTGCAGCTGTTTCATTCGAGCGTGACCAGTTGGCCCTGGCCGGTAAGAAACGCAGCGCGCACCGTTTCGTCGGGGTGCGCGCTCTGCACCGCGTCGCGGTAGCGCTGGAGCTGGGCGATGAGTTCGGCGTCGTGTTCTGGGCGCGCGGCGGATTTGTAGTCGAGCACCCACCAGGCGCCGCTCTCGCGATGCCGCACCAGCCGATCGATGCGCAGCGTCTGTCCGCCATGGATCAACGACACCTCGTTGCCGTGCCAATCGAGCGCCGCCGCGTCCCAGGCCCAGGCGCCGGCGCCCGACCGTATGCGCTGCGCGATCGCGGCGGCACCGCGCGCCGCTTCGGCGTCGAGTCCAAACTCGCGGCCCGCCGCGCGAACATGCGCCGGCGGCAAGGGCGCGCCAGGCTGCGCCCATTCGAGCAGGCGGTGCATGGCCTGGCCCAGCGCCGTGGCGTGCGCATCGACACGGCGCTGCACGCGCTCGGCTGGCGGCGCACAGGTCGTGGCCGGCAGCGCGGGCAATGCCAACAATTCGAAGCTGGCAGGTGGACTCGGCGCCTTGAGCGGGACGGCGTCCGTCGCGGCGGCGATCGGCTCGCAGCGCGGCGCCAGCCGTGCCCACCAGCTCTGCGCGTCGGGCCGCGCGGCAGCCACGGCCGACAACACCAATTCGGTACGTGCGCGGGTGGTGGCCACGTAGAGCGCGTTGATTTCCTCGCGGTGCCTCGCTGCCTGCTCCTGCGCCAGGTCGTCGACCGTGCAGGCGGGTGGATTCTTCTCGCTGGCGACGAAGACGAAGCGCTCCGGCGCAGCCGCATGCCCCGGCCATTTCACGAGCACGCCCATGGTCTGCGCGCGTTTCGCGGCCGCGTCGGTGTCCAGCAGCAAGACCAGCTCGGCCTCTAGCCCTTTGGCGCCGTGGACGGTGAGCAGTTGCACCGCATCGGAAGCGGCGATCGAGGGCGCACGGATGCCGCCCGAGCGCAGTGCGCGTACCAGCGCGTAGGGCGTTGCAAAGCGCGCGCCGTCGAGTTCGAGTGATGCCGCCAGGAGTCCGCGCAGGTTGGCCAGCACGCCTGCGCGCAACGCCGCCGGCGCGGCCGCGGCAAACCGCGAAAGCACGTCGGCATCGTGATAGATCGCGTTGAGCGCATCGTGCGGCGGCAGCTCGGCCAGCCATTGCTGCCATTGCACGAGCCGGGGGCCGATGCCTGCGAGCGCTTCGGGCAAGCCGGCGGCCTGCAGCAGCTCGAACCAGCTGCCACCCCCGGCCCGCCGGCGCAGCGCGAGTTCGACCAGTGCGTCGTCCTCGATGCTCCACAGCGGCGACCTCAGCGCGCGTGCAAGCGACAGGTCGTGGTCGGGGGACACCAGCACATCGATCAGCGCCACCATGTCCTGCACTTCGGGCGCGTCGTTCAGCTCGTTCTTCTCGGGTTGCTGCACCGCGATGTGCCGCTTTCGCAGCGCATCCTGCAGGGCCGCCAGCCGGCTGCGGCGGCGCGCCAACACCATGATGCGGCTCGGTGCGAGTCCACCTGCAATGCGCTCGGCAATCCAGCCAGCGGCCTGCTCGCATTCCTTTTGCAGCAGCCGTTCTTCCGGCAGCACGCGCGGCGTGACCAGGCTGTCGCGCCACTGCAGGGCTCCGTGTGCATTAGGGGTGTCATCGCCGGTGCCGGGCGCATCCCGCTCGATCAACGGCAGCTTTCGCACGCTGCCAGCTGCCACCGATTCGGTTGTGTGGATGCGGAAGCCGCTGAATTCGCCGGCCTGCTGCGCGTCCTCCATGGCTGCATTCACCAGGCCGATGACCGCTCGGGCGCTGCGGTGCGTGTGATCGCAGTTCAGCAGGTCGCCGCCGAGCCCTTGCTGGACGAACTGCTTCGCCGCGGTGAAGACCTGGGGCTCGGCGCGCCGGAACCGATAGATGCTCTGCTTCGGATCGCCGACGATGAACACGCCCGGCCGCCGCCCGGCCGCACCGGCATAGCTGCCGAGCCAGCCGTGCAGCGCCTGCCACTGCAGCGGATTGGTGTCCTGGAATTCGTCGACCAGCAGATGCCGAATCTGTACGTCGAGGCGCTCCTGCATCCAGCCCCAGAGCTCGGCATTGCCGAGCAGCAGATGGGCGGCCTGCTCGACGTCGTTCATGTCGACCCATCCGTGCTCTGCCTTGACTTCGGCGAAGCAGCGCACGAGCAGCCGCGTCAGCCGCGCCATGCGCTGCTGATAGAGCCAGGCCGCATGCTGGGCCTGGGCGGCGCAGTACGCGCGCGTGCGCTCCTGCGCTGCACGCACCTCGGCCAGACCGGCGAGCTTTTCGCTGAACTTGCGCGGCTCTCCTTTCTGGGTGAGCAGCGCGTCGAGCACGCCTGCTGCGCTGCCTTCGGTCACCGCCCGTTCCAGATCGACGCCTTTCTGCGAGAAGGTGGGCGCGCTCGCCCGACCCAGCGCACGGGCGGCGGCGATCAGCACGGCGCGCGACGCCGGTTCGTGCAGCAGCGCGTCTTCGGGTGTGTCGGCACTGGCAAAGGCCGGGAACATCGCGCCCATCTGCACCACCGCCCGATCGACTGCGCCATGCGCGTCCGCCAATGCGAATTCGACGCGACGAGTCAGTGCGTCGTCCAGGGCCTTGGCAGTCTGCGATCGGCCGTGGGTCGCAACCAGCGCGTGGTAGTCGGCGGAAGCTTCCGGGTTTGCCACCACCGAGGCAAAGAACGGGAGCCAGACGCGTGCGCGCGCCTCGCTATCGTCTTCGAGCAACTGGTAGCTGGCCGGCAGCCGCAACCGTTCGAGCACGGCCAGCGGCGCACTGCGCAACAAGCCCGCAAACCACGCGTGGAAAGTGCGGAACTGCACCGGGCGGCCGCTCGCCAGCAACTCGCGAAAGAGGCCTTGCAGCCGGGGCGCCTTGGCCTCGGCCGCCGCCGGTTCCATGCCGCGCATGACGAGTTCGGGCACCAGCTCGGCCGCGGGCCGGTGGGCGAAGTCTTCCAGCCACTGATCGAGCCGTTCGCGCATCTCGCCGGCCGCCTTCTTGGTGAAGGTGATCGCGAGGATCTCGTGCGGCGCGCAGGCCGCCTCGCCATCTTCGAGCAGCGCGCGCACGATGCGCGACACCAGCATCCAGGTCTTGCCCGCGCCAGCGCAGGCTTCGACCGCGACGGAGCGGCGCGGGTCGCAGGCGACCTGATAGAAGCGCTCGCGGGCAACGTTGACGCCGTTGTGTTCGTACGCGGCTTCGGTCATTGGCCGAGTTCCCAGAAGTCCTTGCGGCACAGGCCGCGGGCGGCACAGTGCTCGCAGACCGAACCCTCGCCCAATGCCGGCAGCGCCGCACCGCGCGAGATGCGCGCCAGGTCGTCCATCACGCCGGTCACGAGCGCATCGCGCGCGGCGACTACGTCGGTCTGCTCGACGGTGCGGGTGCCCGATGCCTTTTCGCCGACGTTGACGTAGGCCGCCCGCAGGCTGTCGTCGGGCAGCAGCGCGGCATAAAAAGCAAGCTGCGTGTCCTCGGTCGGGTCCTTGACCCGGTCGCGGGTCTTGTCGGCCGATTCGGTCTTGTAGTCGATCACGAAAGCGCGGCCATCGCGTGTCGCGTCGATGCGGTCGACCCGGCCCACCAGCTTTACGCTGCCCAACGGAACCTCCTTCCAGGGCTCGGCTTCGACGAACACGGCGCCTTCGCCGGTCTCGTGCGCGGTCAGCCAGGCGAGGTAACCATCGCGTACCGCGGGCCATGCCGCCGCAAAGGGCAGAAACTCCGATTGCGACAGACCGAACTCGCGCGTGGCCTGCTCTTGCGCGGCCGCCATCAGTGCCAGGCGACCGGGCTGCTCAAACGTCGGCGCGGCCTGGAGCGCCTCATGAAAATTACCCAGTACCGCATGCAGCCAGTTGCCGAAGTCGCGCTTGTCGACCTCCGCATCGAGCTCGTCGCTGCCGCGCAGCCCGAGCTGGCGCAAGGCGAAGAAGCGATAAGGGCAGCGGCGCAGATCCTCGTAAGCCGTCGACGACAGTGTCAGCGGCACGAGCGCTTCGCCGTGCGGCTGCGGCTGGGGCGTCGGCCGTGCGGCCACCAGCACCGCGTGGCGCGGATCGCCCGCGGATACGGCCAGTCCATCCAGACGCAGCATCTGCACCAACGGGCTGGGGCGCACCGGTTCGCCGGCGGCATCGGACTGGCGCCACAGCAGATCGCACTGCGGCGCGCGCAATGCAATGGCCCACGCAGCGCGCTGGGCCGCCTCCAGGCTCTCGCGCGAAGGCATGTGCAAGGCAAGACGTTGCGCAGCAGTCCAATCGCCGGGCGGCTGTGGCGATGCAGGCAAGCGCTGATCGTCGCAGCCCGGCATCACGACCGCGCCGAATGCACGTCCCAGAAGTTGGTGCAGCGGCAGCACGACCACTTGCGGGATCTCGGGGAGCCCGCGCACCAAGACGAAGCTCGCGGCTTCGAGCACATCGCGCGCCCAGGCAGTGAATTCAGTCAGGCTGCAGCGCGGACCCTGAATCTCGCCCTCGGCCGCATCCAGGTAGAGCGC
>JBBJMS010000046.1:0-21206 GCA_037720315.1 Variovorax sp.
GCGAACAACAGCGTGCCCGAACTGCAGCCGCTCGGCGAGCAGAGCGTCTTCAAGTGGGGGGCTTACGTCGTGCAGATATGGAGTCCCGACGGGCGACTCCTTGCGAGCTCGTTGCCGAAGCTCTCCTTGCCCCTGCAGGTCGAGCCGGGCTTGCGCAGCGTGCGCACCGGCGCCGGCCGCGACGATGTCTGGCGCGTCTACACCGCGCCGTTCGGCGCGAAGGCCGGACAGCTGCGCGTCCAGGTCGCGCAGAGCGGGAACTTCATGCGTCACCAGGTGGCGGAACGCGCGCTGTCCGCGGCGCTGCCGATCATGCTGCTGCTGCCCGTGTCCCTGGCCGTGCTGTGGCTCGTCGTGTGGCTTGCTTCCCGCTCGCTGCACGCGGTGGCGCGCGACGTGGCGGCGCAGGACGAGCGCAGCCTGTTCGAGCTTTCGCTCGCGCGCGTGCCCGACGAGATCGCCCCGCTGGTTACCGCCTTCAACAGCCTGCTCGCGCGGCTGCGCGACGCCTTCGCCACGCAGCGGCGCTTCGTGCAGGACGCCGCGCACGAGTTGCGCACGCCCGTTGCCGCCATCGGGCTGCAACTCGAGAACCTGCGCGCGCATGTGCCGCCCGGCGACGCGACCGAGCGCTTCGTGCAGCTCGAAGCCGGCGTCACCCGTGCGCAACACCTGATCGAGCAACTGCTGCGCCTGTCGCGGCAAGAAAGCGCGGCGCCTGCCCTGGCAACCGAGCCGGTCGATGTCGCGGCATTGCTGCGCGAGAGCCTGGGCCAGCTGATGGTGGTGGCGGACCGGCGGCGCATCGACGTCGGCTTCGACGGCGAGGCGAAGCCGGTCGTCAGCGTGCCGGTGGCAGAGCTGCGCAGCGTGTTCGACAACCTGATCGACAACGCGCTTCGCCACGCGCCCGAGGGCGGCGTGGTCGACGTGCGGCTGCACCAGGTGGACGGCCGGCCGGTGGTTGACGTGGTGGACAACGGACCCGGCATTCCGCCCGAGTTCATGGTGCGCGTGTTCGACCGCTTCTTCCGCGTGCCCGGCACCGCCGCGGGCGGCAGCGGGCTCGGCCTCGCGATCGCGCGCACAGCGGCGCTGCGGCACGGCCTGCTCATCGCCCTTCACAACCGCGCCGACGAGGGAAAAGGCAGCACAGGGTTGATCGCGCGCGTCTACCTGCCGGTGTCCTAACGGTGCGCTAAGTAAGTGCCAAGCAAGCGCTAAATCTGCCTGCCTAGAGTGAACCCGGGTCAGGCGCGATGCATGTCGCACACGGCGCGAGACCTGCAAGTCTTCCGACTGGAGTTCACACCATGCAAGCCGCCTTGAAATTTCTCGCCGTCACCGCTGTCAGTGCGCTCGCAGCGCTCGCCTCTGTTGCCGCACAGGCCGAGAGCTACGACGGCGTGCACGGCCCGGTCTTGGCCATGAGCCGCGCTGAAATCAATGCCGAAGCCGTCCGCGCCGCATCCGCGTCCCACCAGAACGTGGTGCGAGGTTCGCGCGGTGCAGAGCCGTTCACGCCGAGCGCCGACCGTGCGGTCATGGCGCAGGAGGCCATGCGCGCTGCCCACGCGCCGGACCAGAACGTCAGTTCCGGCTCGCGCGTGAACAGCAAGGTGATCTCGACGATGCGCAATCCGATGGATGCGCGCGCGGCCACCACCACCGCGGGCAAGCTCTGAGGCCCCGTGATCAGAGCCCGTGCACCACGAACAGCGCGTTCGAAGGCACGGGCAGCTTCAGCGTCGTCTCGCCGACGCGGCTGAAGCGGTATTCATGGCCATTGAGCAGCACCGACTTCTTGTTGGTCCAGACCCGGTATTCGTAGCCGCCGGCTTTAGTTAAAAAGTTACGCGGCGGTCGTTAGAAACCGTTGTGACGCTGCGACGAGCGCCGTCTTGTAAAGTGCCCGGTTCGCCTCGGCGATGTCTTTTTCCATTCGAGCCACCACGCGCCATGACCATCTCAAAAACCAAGCTCCCGTTTCAGGCCGAAGTCGCGCAACTGCTGCACCTGGTCACCCATTCGCTCTACTCCAACAAAGAGATTTTTCTTAGAGAGCTGATCTCGAACGCTTCGGACGCCTGCGACAAGCTGCGCTTCGAAGCCATCGATCAGCCCGACCTGTACGAAGACCAGCCCAACCTCGACGTGCGGGTTTCGTTCGACAAGTCGGCGCGCACGCTCACCATTGTCGACAGCGGCATCGGCCTGTCGCAGCAGGAGGCGATCGACAACCTGGGCACCATCGCCAAGAGCGGCACCCGCGAGTTCGTCAGCAAGCTGTCGGGCGACCAGAAGGCCGACGCGCAGCTGATCGGCCAGTTCGGCGTCGGCTTCTATTCGGGCTTCATCGTGGCTGACAGCATCACGGTCGAATCGCGCCGCGCCGGCTTGCCGGCCGACCAGGGCGTGCGCTGGACGAGCGGCGGTGCCGGCGACTTCGAGGTCGACCCCATCGATCGGCCGCAACGTGGCACCAGCGTGACGCTGCACCTGCGCGAGGACGCCGAGGAGTACTTGAACGCCTGGAAGCTCAAGTCGGTGATCGGTAAGTATTCCGACCACATCTCGCTGCCGATCCTGATGGAAAAGGAGGAGTGGAAAGAGGGCGAAGCGATCGAAGGTGGCCCCTCCGGGAGCAGCAAAGGCGGCGAGATGGTCAAGACCGGCGAATGGGAGCCGATCAACAAGGCCAGCGCGCTCTGGAGCCGCGCCAAGAAGGACGTGACCGAAGAGCAGTACGTCGAGTTCTACAAGAACCTGAGCCACGACTTCGAGCCGCCGCTCGCCTGGAGCCACAACCGCGTCGAAGGCAACACCGAGTACACGCAGCTGCTCTACATCCCGGCCAAGGCGCCGATGGATTTGTGGAACCGCGACAAGAGCGCGGGCGTCAAGCTGTACGTCAAGCGCGTCTTCATCATGGACGATGCCGAGGCGCTGATGCCGAGCTACCTGCGCTTCGTGAAGGGCGTGATCGATTCCGCCGACCTGCCGCTCAACGTGAGCCGCGAGCTGCTGCAGGAAAGCCGCGACGTCAAGGCAATCCGCGAGGGCAGCACCAAGCGCGTGCTGGGCATGCTGGAGGACCTGGCCAGGCAGGAAAAAGCCGCTGGTGAATCGACCGCTGCGACGGACGACGGCGAAGTGACCGACGTGACGGACAAGTCGGAGGCGACGCCCGCCGCAGGCGATAGCGGCAAGTACGCGACGTTCTATGCGGAGTTCGGCGCCGTGCTGAAGGAAGGCCTGGGCGAAGACCATGGCAACCGCGATCGCATCGCCAAGCTGTTGCGCTTCGCGTCCAGCACCACCGACGCCACGAGCGTGGGCTTCGCCGACTACAAGGCGCGCATGAAGCCGGGGCAGGAAGTCATCTACTACATCACCGCCGACACGCTCGCGGCTGCACGAAACAGCCCGCAGCTCGAGATCTTCAAGAAGAAGGGCATCGAGGTGCTGCTCATGACCGACCGGGTCGACGAATGGGCGCTCAACTTCCTGAACGAGTTCGAAGGCACGCCGCTTCAGAGCGTGGCCAAGGGCGCGGTCGACCTCGGCGCGCTACAGGACGAGGCCGAGAAGAAGGCGGCGGCGGAAGCTGCCGAGTCCTTCAAGCCGATGCTCGATCGCCTGAAGGAAGCGCTAAAGGACAAGGCCCAGGACGTGCGCGTGACTACCCGACTGGTCGACTCGCCGGCCTGCCTGGTGGTGCAGGACGGTGGCATGAGCACGCAACTCGCCCGCATGCTCAAGCAGGCCGGCCAGCCGGCGCCCGAGTTGAAGCCGGTGCTGGAGGTGAACGCCGAGCACCCGCTGGTGCGCAAGCTGGCGGATTCCGCGCATTTCGACGACCTGGCGAACATCCTGTTCGACCAGGCGCTGCTGGCCGAAGGCGGCATGCCCGCCGACCCGGCGGCCTACGTGCGGCGGGTCAACGCGCTGCTGGTCTGACTCGGCGGGATCGAGCCGGGCGCTGCTGCACCGTCACGCGTACAGCGGTTCCTCGGCCATCGCTTCGCATTGCTCCCGCAGCATGAGGATCTGCTCCTTCCAGTAGTCGCTGGAGCCGAACCACGGAAAGTTGATCGGGAAGATCGGGTCTTGCCAGCGCCGCGCCAGCCGGCGCTGTAGTGGATCTGGCGCAGCGTGCGCAGCGGCTCGATCAGCGCGGTTCGCGCCGGTCGAAGGCGCGGAACTGCTCGTAGCCGTCGAGCAAACCGCTCAGTTGCGCGGTGCGCTGGGGCCGGTCGCCCGACAGCAGCATCCAGAGGTCCTGCACCGCGAATCCGGTGCGCGCGTCGTCCAGGTCGACGAAGTGCGGGCCCCCGTCCGGACGGTCGACTGGCGTCCAGAGGATGTTGCCCGGATGCACGTCACCGTGCAGCCGCAGTCGGGCCGGCAGGCGGTCCTGCTCGTCCTGGCTGCCCGCCTCGGCGCCCAGCGCAGTGGCCGCGATCAGCTCGAAGGCCGCGTTGCAGGCGACTTCCCAGTCGCGCTGCACGTCTAGCGGAATCATCTCGTGCGCGAGCAGCCAGTCGCGCGAGGCGATGCCGAAGGTCTGTAGATCGAGCGCCGGCCGCAGCGCGAACGCGCCACTCGCACCCACGGTATGGATGCGCGCCAGGAAGCGGCCGACCCATTCGAGCACCTCGAAGTCGTCCAGCTCCGGCCCGCGGCCACCGCGGTACGGGCTCACGCTGAAGGCGAAGCCGCCGTGGTGGTGCAGCGTCGCGCCCTCCAGCAGCATCGGCGCTACGGCCGGCACCTCGGCTTCGGTGAGTTCGGTCGAGAACCCGTGCTCCTCGGCGATCTGCGCATCGCTCCAGCGGCCCGGCCGGTAGAACTTGACGACGACGGCGCTGCCGTCCTCCAGGTGCACCTGGTAGACCCGGTTCTCGTAGGAATTGAGCGCAGTGAGCCGGCCGTCGCCGTAGAGGCCGAGCGCGGCGAGTGCGTCCAGCACTACGTCGGGCGTGAGGCTTTCGTAAGGGTGGGCGCTGGACTGCGCGGCATCGTGGGTCATGCCGCGATTGTCGCCACTACGAGGTGGCTGGCGCGCTGGACAGCGAGAGGATGTGCCCGATGCGTGGATCGCCCTTGCCGGCCAGCACGTCGGCATACGCGCGCTGCACCGCTTCGCCGCCCGCATGGTGTTCGGCCTTCAGCCAGGGCGCATCTTGTTGCGTGGCGCGGTCGATGAAAACCCGCCAGGCCGCGACCATGCGGCGGCCGAATTCGTCCGCGCCCCATTCGGCCGTGCGCTTCTTGATCTGCGCCGGCGCGAAGAAGAGCCTCGGCCGCGGCCCGGGCAGGCCCTTGCCGGCGCCCCGCGCGGCCAGCTGCGCGACATGGGTGCCGCCGATCGAGGCGCTGTGCTTCAGCTGCGCGAAGCGGCCGTGCACCGCGCTGCGCAGGCCCGCGTTGCCTGCGAAGTCGATGTAGACGCAGGGGGTTTCGGCGACGATCCGGTCGAGTTCTTCGTAGGCGAGCACTTGGTTGTAGCAGCCGAGGCTTTCGCAGAACGCCTTGTTGGCCGCAGAAGTCAGCCCGATCACTTCGATGCCTTCGCGTTGCGCGAACTGGAAGGCGGTGCCGTAGGCGGTCTTGCTCGAAGCGCTCGAAAGCAGCATGGCGCCCGGTCGGGCGCCAAAGAAGTCGTTGTCGTCGAGGAAGTCGTCGATCAGCCAGGAGGTGATGAAGAGCGGCCGCAAGAGCGCCTGCGCATCTTCGGTTTCAGGTGTGTAGAGCGGATCGCGGCTGCAGCGGAAGTACTGGTTGTAGACCGCCGGCAGGTCGACCCGGTGCGCTGCGCCGTCGGTGAACCGTTCGGGCGAAAGCCGCTCCGGCTTCAGCACCGCGGCCGAGGCCATCGGCCAGTAGCCGTAGAGCCGCTCGCCGATAGCAATGCCGGGATGCAGCGACTGCGCCACGCTGGCGAAGCCCCAGACCGGAATCGTGCCCCAGCCCGCTTCGCCGGTCGGAAAGAACTGCCAGTAGCTCATCGCGTCGCCGAATGCGGCATAGGTGATGTTGTTGGCGGTGAGCGCGAAGGATTCGATGCGAACCCGCACTTCGCCGGGCGCGAGCGGCTCGTCCTGCGCGGTGTGCAGCCGAGTGGTCGCGAGCTGGTCGCGGCGAACTTGGAGTGCGGTGGTGGTCATCCGTGCACCATAGACAAAGCGGCCCGCCTGTTCAACACGGGCGGGCCGCCTGGGCGACAGTGCCGAAGCCGGCGATCAGGCGATCGTGAGCTCGACGTCGATATTGCCGCGCGTCGCGTTCGAGTACGGGCACACCTGATGGGCCGCGTCGACCAGCTTCTTCTTCTGGTCGCCGTCGAGGCCGGGCAGGGTGATCGCGAGCTTGACCGCAATGCCGTAGGCCGCGCCGCCGTCCGTGGGGCCGAGCGAAACGCTCGAATCGATGGCCACATCGTCCGGCACCTTGACGCCGACCTTCGGCCCCACCGCCTTCATCGCGCCGATGAAGCAAGCCGCATAGCCGACCGCGAACAGCTGCTCGGGGTTGGTGCCGGGCTTGCCCGAACCGGGCGCGCTGAGCTTGACGTCGATGGCGCCGTCGCTGGATTTACCGGAGCCTTCGCGGCCGCCGACGGTGTGGGCTTCTGCCGTGTAAAGCACTTTGTCGAGTTGCTTGGTCATGGTGTTTCCTTGTGGTGGGTTGGGGGAGGGAAAAGGCTCAAACAAGTTCAGGCGGCCTTGACGCGGGCGCGCAGCTGCTGCAACTCGTGCGTGAGCTTCATGAGTTCATCCACCGAGCATTGCGTCGCGGCCATCACGCAGCCCGGCACGTTCGCCGCGCGCGCCTTGAGCCTGCGCCCGGCCGCCGTCAGGCCGACATGCACGCGGCGTTCGTCCGCAACGTCGCGGATGCGCGCCAAGAGGCCCTGCGCTTCCAGGCGCTTCAAGAGCGGCGTGAGCGTGCCCGAGTCGAGCGACAGCCGTTCGCCGAGTTCCGACACCGTGAGCCCGTCGCGTTCCCAGAGCACCAGCATCGCGAGGTACTGCGGATAGGTGAGCTTGAGCTTTTCGAGCAGCGGCTTGTAGAGCCGCGTCATCGCGAGCGATGTCGAGTAGACCGCAAAGCAGAGTTGGTTGTCGAGCCGGAGCATGTCGTCGGCGGAAGGGCGGGTGGCCATGGCTGCAAGTATAACGACCAATTGAATTGTGTGCAATCTAATTGATCGACGGAAGTTTGAAGCCGCAGCCCTCGGTCGTTGCGATCAGCGCCCGCTGAAGCGCGCCGGCCGACGCTCGACGAAGGAGCGCACGCCTTCGGCCGCGTCCTCGCTGTTCGCCAGCCGCTGCTGGACCGCGATGAAGTCGGCCACCGCTGCCAGCGGACCCTGCTCTATCGCATTCATGACGTTGAGCCGCGTTGCGACCACTGCCAGTGGCGCCTGAGCGGCGATGCGCTCGGCGATATGCAGCGCCTCGCCGAGTTCATCGCCGGCCGGCACCACTTTCTGCACGAAGTGCAGGCGCAGGGCCTCGGCGCTGCCGAACTCGTCGGCGGTGAGCAAGTGCAGCATCGCGTTGCCGAGCCCGGCGCGCTCGGCCATGCGCAGCGTCGCACCGCCGGTGGCCATGATGCCGCGCTGCACCTCCATCTGCGAGAAGCGGCAGTTGTCGGCAGCGACCACGATGTCGGCGCCGAGCATCAGTTCGATGCCGACGGTGAAGCAGATCCCCTTGACCGCAACCACCATCGGCTTGCTGCGCCTGCGGTAGCCGGGCAGGCCGAAGTCGTGCGGCTCCACCAGCCCTTCGGGAACGGCCTTCTCGCCGCGCTTCATGTACTCCGTCACGGCCGGCAGGTCGAGCCCGGCGGTGAAGTGGTCGCCGAAGCGTGCAGCACGCCGACCCGCAGTTCCGGCTCGTCGTCCAGCGCGTAGGCCTCGGCCAGCTCGCGGAACATGCGCGGCGTCCAGCCGTTGCGCTTGGCCGGCCGGTTGATGCCGATCAAGAGCACATGGCCGCGCACCTCGGTGTCGATGCAGCCTTCGGGCGGAGGCGTCGTAGGGGTTGCCATGATGTCGGTCGTCATGCGGAAGCTCCTTCGGAAATCGGCGATTGTGGGTGGGGGCCCTGATTTAAAGTCGTCGCCATGACGACTCTCGGCACTCCTCTTTCTCCCACTGCAACGCGCGTGATGTTGCTCGGCTCCGGCGAACTCGGCAAGGAAGTGCTGATCGCGCTGCAGCGCCTCGGCGTTGAGACCATCGCGGTCGACCGCTACGAGAACGCCCCCGGCCAGCAGGTGGCGCACCATGCACGCACCATCACCATGAGCGACCCGGCGCAGCTGAAGGCATTGATCGAGGCCGATCGGCCGCACTTGGTGGTGCCTGAAATCGAAGCCATCGCCACGCCGATGCTGCAACAGCTCGAAGACGCGGGTGTGGTGCGCGTCATTCCGACCGCGCGCGCTGCGCGGCTCACCATGGACCGCGAGGGCATCCGCCGGCTTGCCGCAGAAACGCTGGGCCTGCCGACCAGCCCCTACGAATTCTGCAATTCGCTGGCCGAGCTGCAGGCGGCCGTCGACGGCGGCATTGGCTATCCCTGCATCGTCAAGCCGGTGATGAGCAGCTCCGGCAAGGGCCAGAGCCGCATCGACGGCCCGGCCGATGTGCAGAAAGCATGGGACCACGCGATGGCCGGCGGCCGGGTGAGCCACGGCCGCGTGATCGTCGAGGGCTTTGTCGATTTCGACTACGAGATCACGCTGCTGACGGTGCGCGCGCTCGATGCGCAGGGTGCGGTGCAGACGCACTTCTGCGAACCGATCGGCCACCTGCAGGTAAGCGGCGACTACGTCGAAAGCTGGCAACCGCATCCGATGGCGCCCGCCGCACTGCAGAAGGCGCAGCAGATCGCGCAGGCGGCCACCGCCGACCTCGGCGGCCAGGGGCTCTTCGGCGTCGAGCTGTTCGTCAAGGGCGGCCAGGTGTGGTTCAGCGAAGTCAGCCCGCGTCCGCACGACACCGGCATGGTGACCATGGCGACGCAGTGGCAGAACGAGTTCGAGCTGCATGCCCGCGCCATCCTGGGCCTGCCGGTCGATACCGCGCTGAAGAGCCCCGGCGCCAGCGCCGTGATCTACGGCGGCGTGGATGCGACGGGCATCGCCTTCGACGGCGTCGCGCATGCGCTCGCGGTGCCGGGCACCGACGTGCGCCTGTTCGGCAAGCCCGAGAGTTTCGTGAAGCGCCGCATGGGCGTGGCACTCGCGCATGCGGCGGATGTCGATACGGCCCGCCGCCATGCAAAAGAAGCCGCGTCGCGCGTCAAACCCCGCCGCGTCTGAACGCACATTTTTGGAGCCACTTGTCATGCTGCATCCCCAGGCCCAGGCACTCATCGACCTGCTCGTTGCGCGCGGCGTTCCGCCGACGCACACCCTGTCGCCGACCGACGCGCGTGCCTTCTACCGCGAGCGCCGGACGGTCACGCAGCCGCAGCCGCGCGAAGTGGCCGCAGTGCGCGAGCTCGGCGCGCCCGGCCCGCACGGCGCCATTCCGATGCGTCTCTACCGGCCGCTTGGAAGCGCCGCGGCCACTGTGCTGCCGGTGCTGGTGTACTTCCACGGCGGCGGCTGGGTGATCGGCGATCTCGACACGCACGACACGCTGTGCCGCGAACTCACCGCGATGTCGGGCTGCGCCGTGATCGCCGTGGACTACCGCATGGGCCCCGAGCACCGCTTTCCCGCGGCGGTGGACGACGTGCTGGCGGCTACCCGGTGGGTGCGCAAGGAGGCCGGTGCGCTCGGCCTGGATGCAAAACGCCTGGCGGTCGGCGGCGACAGCGCCGGCGGCAATCTCGCCGCGGTGGTGGCCCTGGCGGCGCGCGACATGGGCGACCCGCCGATCGCCTTTCAACTCCTGATCTATCCGGCCACCGACCAGCGCCGGCAGCATCCATCGCACACCACCAACGGACAGGGCTATCTGCTCACCCGCGAAACCATCGCCTACTTCCACGACCACTACATCGCCGACTCGAAGCAGGACCTCGATTGGCGCGCCTCGCCGCTGCTGCACAAGAACTTCGCCGACCTGCCGCCGGCGCTCGTGCTCACCGCCGGCTACGACCCGCTGCGCGACGAAGGACTGGACTACGCGAAGGCCCTGACCGCCGCCGGCAACCGTGCCACCTACGTCTGCTTCGAGCGCCAGATCCACGGCTTCATCACCATGGGCGGGTTGATCGACGAGGCGAATGCGGCGGTGGCGATGTGCGCTGCCGAGCTGCGGCGCGCGCTGGTGTCGCCCACATAGGCCGATACACGGCTGAAACGAGAAAAGGCTCCCGAAGGAGCCTTTTTCATGAGCGCTGCAAAGCGCTGGTGTGCTGCTTAGTAGCCGCCGCGACCACCGCCGCCACCACCGTAACCGCCGCCGCCGCCACCACCGCTGCCGCCGCCGCCGCCACCGCCGTAACCACCGCCGCCGCCGCCAGTGCCACCGCCACCGCCGTACCCGCCGCCACCACCGCCACGGCCACCGCCGCCGCCGCCAAAACCGCCGGGCGCACGGGGCTCCATCGGACGGGCTTCATTGACGGTCAGGCTGCGGCCTTCGAGCTGTTGGCCGTTCAGGCCTTCGATGGCTGCGAGTGCTTCCGCATCGCTGCTCATTTCGACAAAGCCGAAACCTTTGGAGCGTCCGCTGTCGCGTTCCATCATGACCTTGGCACTTGCAACGGAACCGTACTGGCCAAAGGCCTGTTCCAGGGTGTCGTCGCGCACAGAGTAGGACAGATTGCCCACGTAAAGTTTTTTGCCCATGGAGGGACTCCTAATCAAACCAACAAAACAAAGCGATGGAGTCCCAGAATCACAACAAACTTAACAGCGCTGTGGCGCGAAACTAACCGATCACCGGATCACGCCAACGGCAGGAAAACTGCCAGGACGTCCCGGTATTGTCGTCCATAGATTGGGCTTTGTGCAGAAAAGCGCAGCGAATTTAAAGGCACCCCGGGTAATTGCCTATGTTCTCCTACGCAGTGGGCGCAGCAATTCCGCGAGGCCGTTGTGGTCTATCTCGTGCATCAGCGTGAGCAGGCGGCCGACTTCGCCCTTGGGAAAGCCCTCGCGCGCGAACCAACTGAGGTAGTTGCCGGGCAGGTCCGCGATGAGGCGACCCTTGTGCTTGCCGAAGGGCATCTGCGTCGAGACCAGCCGCTCCAGCTCATCCGGGCTCATTGGAGTACCTTCGTGCTTCGCACTGCGGTGCGAGCTCGCTTGGGAGCGGCTCGGCGCGGCGCTCATGCTGGCTATGCTCCTTCATCCCCCGACTTGCTTCATCCATGCCATTCATCTCCCTGGGCCTCGATCCTGCCATGGCGCGCGCCGCCGCCGAGCAAGGCTACGCCGCGCCCACCGCCATCCAGACCGCGGCCATCGCGCCGATTCTGCAAGGGCGCGACCTCCAGGGCTGCGCGCAGACCGGCTCCGGCAAGACGGCCGCCTTCTCGCTGCCGCTGCTCCAGCGGCTGGCCGGCGATCGGGCGGCGACGCCACGGCGTGTGCGTGCGCTGGTCCTGGTGCCGACGCGCGAACCGCGGCGCAGGTCGGCGAGTCGATGCGAAGGCTGGCGCTGCATCTGCCGGCGCCGCTGAAGATCGCCATCGCGTTCGGCGGCGTCTCGATCAATCCGCAGATGATGGCCTTGCGGGGCGGTTGCGACATCGTGGTCGCCACGCCCGGCCGCCTGCTGGACCTGGTCGATCATCGGGCGCTCACGCTCGGCACGGTGTCGATGCTGGTGCTGGACGAGGCGGACCGCCTGTTCGATCTCGGCTTTGCGGATGAGCTCGCCAAGGTGCTCGCTTTGCTGCCGGCGCGGCGGCAGAACCTGCTGTTCTCGGCCACCTTCCCGCCGGAGATCCAGTCGCTGGCAGACGGCTTGTTGCAAGAGCCGGTCCGCATCGAGGTGCAGGCGGAGCCGGCCGATGCGCCGGACATCCTGCAGCGCGCGATCGAGGTCGATGCAAGCCGGCGCACGCAGTTGCTGCGGCACCTGATCGCGCAAGGCGCCTGGGCGCGGGTGCTGGTGTTCGTGGCCACCAAGCACGCGGCCGAGATGGTGGCCGACAAGCTGCGCAAGGCCGGCATCAATGCCGAGCCGTTTCACGGTGTATTGAGCCAGGGCAAGCGCACGCAGGTGCTCGCCGACTTCAAGGCCTCGAAGGTGCAGGTGGTGGTGGCGACCGACCTGGCGGCGCGCGGGATCGACGTGGTGCAGCTGCCGGCCGTCGTCAACTACGACCTTGCCCGCTCGGCCGTCGATCACCTGCACCGCATCGGCCGAACCGGCCGCGCCGGCGAGAGCGGCGTTGCGCTCAGCTTCGTTATGGCCGATACGGAGGCGCACTTCAGGCTGATCGAAAAGCGCCAAGGCCTGAACGTGCCGCGCGAGCGGGTGGCCGGGTTCGAGCCCGTGGTGGTGCATGCGGACCCGAGCGTTGCGCCCGGTGGCGGCATCAAGGGAAAGCGGCCGAGCAAGAAAGACAAGCTCAGGGCCGCGGCCCGGCCATAGTCCGCGCCGCCTCAGCGCCGCGGCCCGTATCCGGTAAAGGGCATTGTTGCGGTCGGCCGTGATGTAGATCGTGCCGTCGCTGCCTACTGCCACGCCGGTCGGCACGTAGTGCGGCGGCAGGCCGGGCCCGCCGGCCAGACCGATCGGGAGGTTCTCGGCCACCGTGCGGCGGCTGCCGTCGGCAGGGTCGATCTCGACCAGCCGGCGCGCCGCGCTCTCGGCCACCACGAAGCTGCCCCACGGTGTCTGCGCCAGGCCTTCGGGCTGCGCGAGTCCGCTGGCAATCACGCGCGCGGCGCGCTGGCACCAGCGGGATGCGGGTCAGCTTGCCTGCGGCCTCGGTGAGATAGAGCGCACCGTCCTTGCCGATCAAAAGCTGCACCGGCCGCCGAGACCACTGGCCAGCAGCTCGCGGGTGTCGAACTTGGGTCCGCTGGCGCGCGTCACGCTGCCGTTGGCGATCTCGGCATAGATCAGGCTGCCGTCGGGCATCGGGATCGCGTCGGTCGGCGCCTTCAACCCGTGCAGCACCGCGGTGGTCTTCAGCGTCTTGCGGTCGACCAGCTGCACCGAGCCGGTGAACCACGAAGAGAGCGCGAAGTGCGTGGCCGAGAGGCCGACCGCGAACGGGTATTCGAGTTCCGGGTCGCGCTGCATGCGGAAGATGTCGCGCACTGCGCCGGTCTTCGCGTCGACCTGGCGAAAGCCGAACAGGTCGGCCACCCACAACTGGTCGCCGTCGATCTTCAAGCCGCCAGGCACGGCGAGCTTGCCGCCGGTGAGCAGACGCAGGCTGCCGGTGGATGGATCGAAAGCCTCGATCGAGTTGTCGGCCATGTTCGAGACGTAGATCGTTCCGTCGGGCGCGATCGCCAGGTTGTCGAGCGACGGCTTGAGCTGCTTCGCGACCGTCTTGCGGCCGCTGGCCAGATCGACGCGAACCAGCTCGCCGCTGCGCGCATCGACGACCCACAGGTTGCCCTTGCCGTCCAGGTTGGCGGCGGCTGTAATCTTGAACCCGTCGGCGATCACCGTGAGGCGGCCGTCGGCCGGATCGATCTTCACCCCCTGGGCCTTGAACCAAAGCGGCCCGTAGAGCATGCCGTCGGGCCCGGCCTCGAAGCCGTTGAAGCCGCCCATGTCCTTCTTGATCAGCCGCGGCGGCTTCTGGCCGGCCACGTCGATCTCCCACAGCGCATCGCCCAGGAACACCTGCGATGCGTAGAGCTTGCCGTTCTTGCGATCGAAGTCGAGCGAGTTGATGCCCGGCAGATCCTTGGCCAGCACGCGCATCGGCGCGCTGTCGCTTTCGCGGAAACGCACCATGCCCATCAGGTAGTTGGTCCAGGCGAGCTCGCCCTTCGGTCCGACCGCGATGTCGTCAGCCTGGCCTTCGATGCCTTCGATGAGCACCCGCGCAGCGCCGGTGGCGCGGTCGACTTGCCACAGCGTGTTGCCGACCACCGAGCCGGCGAGCAGGCGGCCCTGGCGGTCGATGGCCAGGCCGTGCACGCCGCCGAAGGCCGAGGGCGCGACCAGTTCTTCCGGCGCGTTCCAGCCTGCGGGCCGCATGGCCGGTGCGGCGGATGGCGCGTCGGTGGGCGCGGTAGCCGGTGCGATCGTGGTGCAGGCGCCGAGCGCCAGTGCGGCCAGCAGGGCGGCGCAGGGCAGGGCGGCGCGGGGGAGTCGAACCATCTCTCTTGTCTCCTCGGAAATGAATCAGGAGCGGAATCGCTTGCGGGTCAGTGCCAGCGCGATCCAGAACGCCGCCACCGCATACACCGCCAGCACCAGCGCATGCCGCCACCATGCGGCCGGCCACTGGTCCATGAAGAGCGGCCGCACAAGCGCCACGGCATTCGACAGCGGCAGCCAGTCGGCCAGGAGCCGTACCGGCCGCGGCAACTGGTCCAGCGGGAAGAAAACGCCCGACAGGAACATCATCGGCGTCATGAAGAGCGTGAAGTAGTAGGTGAAGAAGTCGTAGCCCTTCGCCAGCGCATTGAAGATGAGCGCGATGCACGAGAAGGTGATGCCCGCGCCGATCAGCACCAGCCAGGCCACGAAGAGCTTGGGGCTGTGGCTGATGCCCAGTCCGAGCATCACGAACATGATCGCGGTGGTGGTGAAGATCGCCTTGAAGCCGGCCCACAGCATCTCGGCCAGCACCACGTCGTCGAGGCCGACCGGCGCGTTCATGATGCCGTCCCAGGTCTTCTGCACATGCATGCGCGAGAAGGCCGAATACAGTGCCTCGAACGAAGCCGCGTTCATCGCGCTCATGCAGATCGAGCCGCTGGCCAGAAACAGGATGTAGGGCACGCTGGTGCCGTTGACCTCGACCCGCCCGACCAGCGCGCCCATGCCGTAGCCGAAGGCCACGAGCCAGATCAGCGGCTCGGCGATGTTGCCGATCAGGCTCGGGATCGCGAGCTTGCGCCACACCAGCAAGTTGCGAAGGAACACCGGCCACCAGCGCATCGAGAGTTCGGGCGGCCGCCACACCGACGGCGCCTGCGGCCGGGTCGTGTCGATCAACGCATTCATTGCCGTTGCCTTTCGATTCCAGGAACACCGCGGAACCGGCTTCGCCGGGCCGCTGGTGTTGCCCCCCGCACGGGGGTGGGAGGCCACACGAAGTGGGCAAGCCTGGGGGTGTGCGTCATCTTCTTAGCCATCTTCGCGAATTTGCCGGCCGGTCAGCTTGAGGAACAGGTCTTCCAGATTCGCCGGCCGGTGAAAAGTGCGCAGCCCGCTGTGGCCGGCCAGCGCCGCCATCAACCCGCGCGCATCCTGCGTGTAGAAGAACACCGTCTCGCCGCTGACCTCGACGCGCGCGGCGAAGTCCTTCAGCGGCGACTGCGCGAGCGCCAGCGCGCCGTTGCCGTACACCTCGACCACGTCCGGCTCGAGGTGTTCGGCGATCAGGTCACGCGGCCGCCCTTCGGCAATTTTGCGGCCGTGGTCGAGCACCAGCAGGCGCGAGCAAAGACGCTCGGCCTCGTCCATGAAGTGCGTGGTAAGAAGAATCGACTTGCCTTGCTGCAGCAGCAGCTGCAGGCGCTCCCACATCAGGTGCCGCGCCTGTGGATCGAGGCCGGTGGTCGGCTCGTCGAGCATCAGCAGCTTCGGGTCGTTGACGAGTGCCCGCGCCAGCGACAACCGCCGCCGCATGCCGCCGGACAATTCGCCCGGCTTCGCATCGGCCTTGTGCGACAGCGCGGCGAACTCGAGCAACTGCGGAATGCGCGGCGCGATCTGCGCGCGGCGCATGCCGAAGTAGCGCGCATAGACCATCAGGTTCTCGGCGCAGCTGAAGTCCGGGTCGAGCGTGTCGAACTGCGTCACCACGCCCAACTGCGCCTTGATGGCGCGCGAATCGCGCGGCATCGAAAGGCCGCCGAGCGCTTCGATGCTGCCGTCGTCGGGCGCGGTCAGCCCGAGGCACATGCGGATGGTGGTGGTCTTTCCGGCGCCGTTGGGGCCTATGACGCCGAGGCATTCGCCGGGCGCGATGTCGAACGAAAGATCGTTCACCACCGTGGTCGAGCCGTAGCGCTTGTGCAGGTGGCTGGCGCGAAAAAGAGGGGCGGCAGGCGGGGTGGTATTTGGCACCGCGGCATTGTGGCGCAAGCGCTCGCGCCGGCCTGTCAGATATGCAACCCTTCGAATTCGATCTTCATCCAGTCGATGAAAGCCCGCGTGCGCGCCGGCAGCAGCCGCGCGTGCGGATAGATCACGCTCACCGGACGCGGCGGCGGCTCGAACTCCTCGAGCACGATGCGCAGCCGCCCCTGCGCGACCATCGGCAGCACCTGGTAGGAGAAGAACATGCCAAAGCCCATGCCGGCGGCGCAGGCCTCCACGGCGGGCGCGATATGGTTGAAATCCAGGTTGCCCTTGGTCGGGAGCACGACGAGGCGGCCGTTCTCGCGAAACTGCATCGGCGGCCCGGGAAGCGTGGCCACGCAATTCGCGTCGAGCAGATCGCGCGGATGGCGCGGCGTGCCGTGTTGTTTCAGGTAGCCGGGGCTTGCAACCACCACCCGGCGGATGCTGCCCAAGGCCTGCGCAACGAGCGACGAGTCCTGCAGCGTGCCGATGCGAATGCCGACATCGATGCCTTCCTCAAGCAGGTTCACGGTGCGGTCGTGGAGCATCACGCTGCATCGCATCTTCTCGTGGCGCTGCAGGAATCGCACGATCGCCGGCGCCACGTACATGTGGCCGAACAGCACCGGCGCGGTCACGATGAGCCGGCCGGTCGGCTCGCCCGTCGTGCGGGTGAGCGCCAGGTCGGCGGCATCGGCTGCGGCCAGCACGTCGCGCGCGCTCAGCAGGTAGCGCCGTCCTTCGTCGGTCAGCGAGATGCGCCGGGTGGTGCGGTGGAAGAGCCGCGCGCCCAGATGTGCTTCGAGCGCGGCCAGCGAGCGCACCACGGCGGCGAGCGATGTGTCCATCGCTTCGGCTGCCTTGGTCAGGCTGCCGTGGTCGGCAATCTGCCCGAAGGTGTGCATGGCTTTGAGGCGATCCATCGGGCGATTAAACCGCATTGCGCAGCAGTCAAATGCATACCGGCCCATTACTTCGATGGGCGCAGCGCAAGAAAATTCGCCTACCCCCACACCCAAGGAGTAAACTAGTGACCGACGCTCGCCCCATCCACCCCACTCGATCCATCAAACTCCACGGCGCGGCCATCTCCGGCCACGCGCACCGCGTGCGGCTGTTCCTGTCGCTGCTCGGGCTGCCGTTCGAGACTATCGAGGTCGACCTCGCCGGCCGCGCCCAGCGCAGTCCCGAGTTCCTTCGGCTCAACGCCTTCGGCCAGGTGCCTGTGATCGAAGACGGCGACGTCACCCTCGCGGATTCGAACGCGATCCTGGTCTATCTCACCGAGCGCTATGCACGCGATCCGGCGTGCTGGCTGCCGCGCGATGCGGTGGGCGCGGCGCGCGTGCAGCGCTGGCTTTCGGTGGCGGCCGGCCCGCTTGCCAACGGTCCTTCGCTGGCGCGGGTCATGGTGCTGTTCGGCATAACGAGCGATCCGTCCGACGTGATTGCGCGCTCGCACAGCCTGCTGAAGGTCATGGAGTCCGAACTGGGCGAGCGGCTCTTCCTTGCGGGAGAGACAGCGACGCTCGCCGACGTCGCCAATTACAGCTATGTCGCCCATGCGCCGGAGGGCAACGTATCGCTCGACGCCTATCCCAAGGTACGGGCGTGGTTGGCACGGATCGAGGCGCTGCCAGGTTTTGTGCCCATGATCGCCTCACCCGTCGGGCTGGCTGCATGACCTCCGACCCGTGGCACGAGGGTGAACGCCTGCTCCAGTCGCGCGCCGGGGTCGGCCGGCGCATGGCGGAGATCGGGCCGCGGGTGCTGCGCGATCACATGCCGGATCAGCATCGCAGCTTCTTCGCGCAGCTGCCTTTCATCGTCGCCGGCAGCCTCGACGCCGAACGACGGCCCTGGGCCAGCGTGCTCGCGGCGCAGCCCGGCTTCGTGCGCTCACGCGATGCGCAGCACCTGCGCATCGATGCCCGGCCCGTCACAGGCGATCCGCTGGCGTCCGCGCTGGTGCCGGGGGCGCCCCTGGGGCTGCTCGGCATCGAGCCGCAAACGCGCCGGCGAAATCGCCTGAACGGCGTGGTCGGCGATGTCGATGCGCGCGGTTTCGAGGTCGAGGTGCGGCAGAGCTTCGGTAACTGTCCGAAGTACATCCAGGCACGCGAGCCGTGTTCGCCGTCGGCGCGCAGCCTGCGCGGTTCGGGCCGCGCAGGGCGGCTCGATGCAGCGGCACGGCGGCTCGTGGGCGCGGCCGACACCTTCTTCATCGCACCGCACATCCGCGGCCGGCGAGGCGACCTGCCGCAGCACGGCGTCGACGTTTCGCATCGCGGCGGCCGCCCCGGCTTCGTGCGGCTGGGCGGCGACGGCACGCTCACCGTGCCGGACTTCGCGGGCAACGCCTTCTTCAACACGCTGGGCAACATCGCATTGAATCCGATGGCCGGACTGTTGTTCATCGACTTCGAAACCGGCGACCTGCTGCAGCTCTCGGTGCATGCCGAGATCGTCTGGGACGGACCCGAGGTCGATGCCTTCCCGGGGGCTGAGCGGCTGCTGCGCATGCAGGTCGTGGCCGCGCAGCATGCGAGCGCCGCACTGCCGTTGCGATTCGGACCCTCGGCACTGTCGCCGCACCTGGAGCCGACCGGTCGCTGGGGCTAGCCGTGGACCGCGCGGCTGTCGCCCGGCGCCTGCGCGCGCTCGTTCATGCCGTAGTCGCGGGCGACCTCGGCGATGCGCAGCCTGTAGTCGGCGAACACATGGCCGCGCCCGTCGCGCTGCGCACGGCGATGCGCGTCGAGTTCGCGCCAGCGCGCCAGCGAGGCCTCGTCGCGCCAGAAACTCAGGCTCAGCATCTTGCCGGGCTCGTACAGGCTCTCGAAGCGGTCGATGGAGATGAACCCGTCCATCTGCAACAGCTCGTCGCGCAAGGCGGCGGCCATCTGCAGGTAGGTGTCGCGCTGGCCTTCGGCGGGCCAGACTTCGAAGATCACGGCGTACATGCAAGCTCCTTTGGGGTCGTTAGTGAAAAACGGGAATGCGCGCGTTCACCGAGCGCCGATAGTGCCAGCCGCGTCTTTGCAGCGCGTTTTCTTCGACCAGGCCTTGCGCGATCAGCGCCCGCAGACCGGCGGCCGCCACGCTGCACGCAGCGCCCGGCCGGGGTAGGCGCGCCGTAGCCGAGGGTGTTGCGTGCGGCGCGTGCAGTTCCACCTGGTCGGCGCCGGGTTAAGGGCGGGTCGCGGTTCGCCGCACCCAGCAACGGCGGCATCGCCCGGCGCGGCGCAGTGCCGGCGATGGTGACCGCTTCGGCCACGAAGCGGCGCGTGTTCTTGATCGGCGGATCGTGGCGCCCCACCTCCTGCACTAACGCGTCGAGCAGACCGGGCTGCGAGACGACCGCGCGGGCGAGCTCCGGCTGCGTGCCAGTGCACGATCGCATTGCCCAGCAGGCCAGCGGTGGCCCCGCGGTCTGCGACAGCAGCCCGACCACATTGGCCAGCAGCGCGCGGTGCATGCCGTCGGGCGCCTCGGCCTGCACCGCGGCAAGCAGGTTGGCCTGGCGCCGGCGCAGCCGCGCCAACTGCTCGAAGTGGGCCATCAGCCCGGCCGCCGCAGCGCTCGGGCCTGCAGCTGCGCGGGCGACGACAGCGGTGAAAGGCAGGCGACGAAGTCGGCCATCCAGACTGCCACCAGCGGCAGCTCCTCGTCGGCAAAGCCCAGCAGATGGGCAACGCCGCACACCGGCAACGCGAAGCAGGTGTCGCACAGCGTTGCTGCGGGCAAGCGCGCCGCTACTTCCAGCACGCCCGCATGCGCTGCCTGCAGGTCGATGCCGGCCAGCGCACGCTGCAGCACGGGCTTGAGTCGCGCATGCCCCGGCCCGTCGTTCATGCGCACGAGGTGTCCGAACACCTCGCCCGCCGGCGTGCCCGCGATGGCGGGTGGCACCGGCTCGGCCACCGGTCGAACGCGCAGGGCCGGGCTGGCGAGCAAGTCGCGCACCACGTCGGCTCGGCTCGCGACCCGGAGCTTCAGAGCGTTGTCGAAGGCCAGCGCCGGGCCTTCGCGCAGCAGGGCGTACCAAGGGTATGGATCGGCATGGGTGGCAGCCGCGATCGCGTCGGCCGGTGGAGCGATTTCGGGTGTCATGCCCGCAGTGTGGCGCCTCCCGCGCTTTCACACTTCGCTTACGATCGAAGCATGGATGCATCCTCTGCCGACACCCATCTGGCCCGCCTGGCCGGTGCCATCGCGGAACCCGCACGCGCCCGCATGCTGTGCTGCCTGCTCGACGGACATGCCCGCACGGCGACCGAACTGGCCGCGGTCGGCGAGGTCGCGGCATCGACCGCCAGCGCACACCTGGCCCGGCTGCAGGCGCAGCGGCTGGTCGCCGTGGTGGCGCAGGGCAAGCACCGTTACTTCAGGCTCGCGGGCAGCGAGGTCGCTGCGATGCTCGAAGGCCTGCTGGTCGTTGCCGGCGCGCCGCGCGACGGGTTCCGCTCCACCACGCCGAGCCGCCTGCGCGCGGCCCGCACCTGCTACGACCACATGGCCGGCACTGCCGGCGTGGCGCTGCACGACCGGCTGCATGCGCAAGGCTGGCTGCTTGCCGCCAGCGGGCGCGAAGACTATGAACTCACCACCGATGGCGCCGTCGCGCTCGAAGCCTGGGCATCGACGTGGAAAGCGCACGCGGCTCGCGCCGGCGCTTCGCCTGCGCGTGCCTCGACTGGAGCGAGCGGCGGCCGCATCTAGGCGGCGCTCTCGGTGCTGCCTGGCTGCAGCTGTCGCTGCGTCGCGGCTGGGTTCGGCAGGAACTCGACGGCCGCGCGTTGGTACTCACGCCCAAAGCCGACCGCGAAATGCCGGAGCTCTTCGGCCTGGCCTGAGTTGGCCGGGCCGCAGTCGTGGATCAGGCCTTGACCGGCGGCCGCGTGCCGGGCGGGTTGGCCATCAACTCCTCGTACAGCGCCTGCGCGGCCACCGACAGGCTGCGGTCGCGCCGCCGCACCACGAAGATCTGGCGCGTGAGCTTCGCGCCCTCCATGGG
>JBBJMS010000183.1:0-6827 GCA_037720315.1 Variovorax sp.
TTGTGGCGCGTGCTGCGCGCGATGCCTTCGAAGCCGAGTTCGAACACCAGCGTCGGCCGCACGCTCCTGACCGGGCCGAAGCTCTCGACGGTGGTCCTGCGCACAACCGCATCGACGCGCGCCATCTCGGCGTCGGTCAGGCCGGAATACGCCTTGGCGAAGGGCACCAGCTTGCGGTCGGCAGTCTCGGGCGGCGCGTCCCACACGGCAAAGGTGTAGTCGCTGTAGAGGCTGGCGCGGCGGCCGTGGCCGCGCTGCGCATAGATCAGGACGGCATCGATGGAGAGCGGATCGATCTTCCACTTCCACCACACGCCCACGTCCTTGGTGCGGCCGACGCCGTAGCGCGCCGTGCGCTGCTTGAGCATCATCCCTTCGACGCCCATCGAACGCGCCGCTTCGCGCTGCCGTGCGAGGTCTTGCCAGCTCTCGCCGTGGAGCATCGGGCTGGCGATGAGCAACGGATGCTGCACGTCGGCGAGCAGGTCGTCGAGCAACGGCCGGCGTTCGGCTTGCGGCAGCACGCGCAGGTCGCGACCCTGCAGTTCGAGCAGGTCGTAGGCCAGCAGCACCACCGGGATGTCGCGCTGCAGCTTGGGCCCGAGCGTCTTGCGGCCGATGCGCTTCTGCAGCTCGGCGAAAGGCTGCACGCGCGCATCACGCCACACCACAATCTCGCCGTCGAGCACGGTGCCGTCGGGCAGCGCATCGCCCATCTGCGCGAGTTCGGGAAAGCGGTCGGTCACCAGCTCTTCGCCGCGCGACCACAACCACACCTTGCCGGCGCGCTTGACCAGCTGCGCGCGGATGCCGTCCCACTTCCATTCGATCAGCCACTGCGAAGGCGTACCGAGCGCTTCGTCGAACTGGGCCAGCGGCAGGTTGAACGGATGCGCAAGGAAAAACGGGTAGGGCTGGCCGCCGGTCTGCGGGTCGAGTTCGCCGGTGCTTTCGGCGGCGATCAGCGCGGCGTAGTCGACGGCCGACGGTTGCCCCGCGATGTGCGTGTAGCCCATCAACCGCTGTGCCACGCGCTTGGGGTCGAGCGCGCCCACCGCCGCGAGCGCCTGCGTGACCTGCAGCCGCGACACGCCCACGCGAAAGCCGCCGGTGATGAGCTTGAAGTAGACCAGTCGCTCGTCGACGGCCAGCCGGCGCCATTGCGCGCGCAGCGTGTCGGTCAGTTGCTCGGGCGGCATGCGGCGCAACGGCAGCAGGTGCTGCTCGATCCATTCGGCCAGTCCGATCTCGTGCGTTTCGCCCGGCGCGGGCAGCAGGAGCGAAATGGTTTCGGCCAGGTCGCCAACCGCCTCGTAGCTTTCGTCGAAGAGCCACTCCGGCAGGCCCGCCGCCTCCTGCGCCAGGAGCCGCAGCAGCTTGGCCGGCACCAGCTGCCGAGGCTTGCCGCCGGCGAGGAAGTAGACCGCCCAGGCCGCGTCGGCCGGCGCGGCGCCATGCAGGTAGCGCTGCAGCGCGGCCTGCTTGGCCAGGCTGGAGGTGGTCGCGTCGAGTTCGCGATACAGCGCTGCGAACTGCTTCATGACGCGGGCGGCGCCTCCAGGTCCTCGTCGCCGTATTCGGTCTTGAAGCCCTGCGCTTCCAGGCCGGCCTCGGTGAGCCAGCGCACCATCACCGCGACGCTGCCGTGCGTGACGAAGACGCGCTCGGCGCCGGTGCCGGCGACGGCCTTCTGCAGCCCCGGCCAGTCGGCATGGTCGGACATGACGAAGCCGCGATCGACGCCGCGCCGGCGCCGCGTGCCGCGCAATTGCATCCAGCCGCTTGCGAACGCATCCGAGTAGTTGCCGAAGCGCCGCAGCCATGGCGTGCCCTGGGCCGAGGGCGGCGCCAGCACCAGGGCGCGCTTGAGCACCGCCGCGTCGACGCCCGGGTCGGTCACGCGCACCGTCGGCGGCAGCGCGACGCCGGCCGCGCGGTACACCGCATTCAGCGGCTTGACCGCGCCGTGCACCACGATCGGCCCGATGCTCGCATCCACGCCATGCAGGATGCGCTGCGCCTTGCCGAACGAATAGCACAGGAGCACGGAGGCCCGGCCCAGCTCGGCATTGGCACGCCACCACGCATCGATCTCGGCGAACAGCACGGCCTGCGTCGGCCAGCGGTAGATCGGCAGGCCGAAGGTGGACTCGGTGATGAAGGTGTCGCAGGGCACCGGCTCGAACGGTGCGCAGGTACCGTCGGCTTCGGTCTTGTAGTCGCCCGATGCGACCCAGACGCGGCCGCCGTGTTCAAGCCGCACCTGCGCCGAGCCGAGCACGTGGCCCGCCGGATGCAGCGACAGCCTGACGCCGTGATGCACGATGCCCTCGCCGTAGGCCAGCGTCTGCAGCGCGATGTCGTGGCCCAGGCGCGTGCGCAGCGTGCCTTCGCTGTCGGTGTGCGCGAGGTAATGACCGTGGCCGATGCGGGCGTGATCGGAATGCGCATGCGTGATGACGGCGCGGTCGACCGGCTTCCAGGGGTCGATGTAGAAATCGCCCGGCGGGCTGTAAAGGCCCTCTGGGCGCGCCACCACCTGGTCGTCGGGGCGGGAAGCGAAACTGAGCGGCGTCGACGGCACATGCATGCGGCCGATCGTAGGCCGCAGCGCCCGTCAACGGGCGCACGGCCGGCCGCAAAGCGCTGTGGGCAGCAGCCTACGTTTTCGCCGTGCCGCTCACCAGTCGGTCCACTTGGATTCGCTCTTCGCGGAGGCGACGGTGCGCTCGATGAAGCGCACGCCGCGCGCGCCGTCTTCCACCCGCGGGTAGTCGGCCGCGATCGGATCGGCTTGCTCGCCGGCGAGCCGCGCGCGGATGTCCGCCGCGACGCCGCCGTACACGTTCGCAAAGGCCTCGATGAAGCCTTCGGGATGGCCGCTCGGCAGGCGGCTCGCACGCTGCGCCGCCTCGCTGAGCCAGGGCGAGCCGCGCGTGAGGATGCGCCTGGGTCCGTCGTGCGGCAGATGCACCAGCTCGCTCGGCTGCTCCTGCCGCCAGACCAGCGTGCCGAGCGAGCCGGACACGCGCAGCCTGAAGTCGTTCTCGATGCCGGCGTTGACCTGCGACGCGATCAGCACGCCGCGCGCGCCGCCTTGAAGCGCAGCAGCAGCGCCGTCGTCGTCGAGCGCACGGCCGGGCACCAGCGCGCTCAGGTCGGCGCACAGGCTTCGATCTGCAGCCCGTCACCGGCGCCAGGTTCTCGGCATGCGAGCCGATGTCGCCGATGGCGCCGGCCGCGCCGCTGCGCCGGATCGCTGCGCCACGCGGCCACTTGTTGCCTTCGCTTTCGAGCTGCGTGGCGAACCAGCCCTGGTTGTATTCGACCACCACCTTGCGAAGCGTGCCGAGCTGGCCGGCGCACCAGCGCGCGCCTCGCGCACCATCGGATAGCCGGTGTAGTTGTAGGTCACGCCGAACACCGTGCCCTGCCGCGCGACGGCTGCGACCAGCACATCGGCCTGCTCGGGCGTGTGCACCAGCGGCTTGTCGCACACCACATGGAAGCCGGCTTCGACGAAGGCCAGCGCTACGGAGAAGTGCACATGATTCGGCGTGACGATCGAGACGAAGTCGATGCGCTCGTCGGGCGGTCGCTTCAGCTCGTCGGCCAGCAGTCCTTGCCAGTCGGCATGGTTGCGGTCGTCGGTCAGGAACAGGTCGCGCCCTGACGCCCGCGCCTTCTCGGCGCTCGAAGACAGCGCGCCGGCCACGAGCTCGATCTGCCCGTCGAGCGCGGCCGCCTTGCGGTGCACCGCGCCGATGAAGGCATCGCGCCCGCCACCGACCATGGCGTAGCGCAGCTTGCGCACTGGTGTTTGTTGGTTCATTGATGAAAACGCATCTTCGGCAGTTCGCTGCCTCTTCGTGGAACACCGCGGATCCGGCTTCGCCGGGCCGCTGGTGTTGCCCCCGGTAGGGGGTAGGAGAAGCGACACGAAGTGCGCGCAGCCTGGGGGCGAGCCTGGAACAGCCTCAGAACGGAGAGTTCGGGTGGTAGAAATCTTTCGCGTTGTCCTTGGTGATCAGGACAGACGGAATGATCGTGGTCGCCGGCAGCTTCTCGCCCTTGAGCCGCGCCTCGGCCGTGAGCTTGATCGCGTCGTAGATGAACTTGGGCGAGTAGCTCACGTCGGCGTCGATGCGCTTGTCCTTGCCGTCCATGATGGTCTTGACCATGCCCTTGGCGCCGGCGCCGCCGAACACGATTTTGATGTCGTCGCGCTTGGCCTGCTCGATCGCCTTCAGCACGCCCACCGCCATGTCGTCGTCGGCAGCCCAGATGGCGTCGATGTTCTTGAAGCGCGTGAGGTAGTCCTGCGTGACCTTGAAGGCGTCGTCGCGGTTCCAGTTGGCGTACTTGGCGTCGAGCAGCTTGATGTCGGGATAATTCTTCAGCACCGCGTTGAAGGCGTCCATGCGCTCGTTGTCCAGCGTGGTCGCGATGCCGCGCAGCGCCACCACATTGCCCTTGCCGTTGAGCTTCTTGGCGATGTACTCGGCCGGGATCTTGCCGAAGGCGGTGTTGTCGCCGGCCACGTAGGCGTCCTGCGCGCTGGTGTCGGTGAGGCCGCGGTCGACCACCGTGACGTAGGTGCCCTTGGCCTTGACCTGCGCCACCGGCTTGGTGAGCGCAGCGGACTCGAACGGGAAGATCACCAGTGCATTGATCTTGGTCACCGTCGACAGGTCCTGCAGCTGGTTGGCCTGCTCGGGCGCGTTGGCGGCCGTCTTGATAGTGATCTTCAGGTCCTTGTGCTGCTTCTCCAGGTCCTTCTTGGCCTGGTTGGCCCAGTAGTTGATGCCACCCATGAAGCTGTGCGTGGCGGCCGGGATCGACACGCCGAGGTTGACCTTCTCGGCGGCAAGCGCCGGAAAGGCCGCGAAGCCCGCAGCGGCGACTGCCGTGAGTGCGATGCGTCGTGTGAAGGTTGTCATGCTGGATGTCTCCTTGTGGTTGATGGAACGGAACGGGTGAAGAAAGCGGCTAGCGTCGGCCGCGCTGCAAGAATGCGACGACGATAATCACGATGCCCTGCACCGCCGCGTTGAGGTACACGCTGATGATGCTGGTGAGGTTCAGGATGTTGCTGATGACCGACAGCAGGATGGCGCCGATCACCGTGCCCGTGATGCTGCCGGCGCCGCCCTTGAGCGCGGTGCCGCCGACGATCACCGCGGCGATCGCTTCCAGTTCCCACAACAGGCCGGTGGTGGGCGATGCCGAGCCGAGCCGCGGCACGTAGAGCAGCGTCGCAATGCCGACGCAGACGCCGAGGAGTACGTCCGTCATGAGCTTCACGCCGGCGCCGCCAACCGCTGCAGAGCGCGCCACCTGCTCGTTGGAGCCGATCGCCTGTACGTAGCGGCCATAGGCCGTGCGATTGAGGATGACCCCGCCGATGAGCGCGACCACCAGGAACACCCAGACCGGCACCGGAATGCCCAGCAGGCTCGCGTAGTAGACCGGCGCATAAAGGTCCGACAGGTCGTTGTCGAGCGTGAGCGCACCGCCATCGGCAAAGTAGGTGAGGAAGGCGCGGAAGATGCCGAGCGTGCCCAGCGTCACGATGAAAGGCTCGATGCGGCCCTTGGTGATGAGCACGCCGTGCGCGAACCCGAAAGCCGCACCGAGCACCACCGCCAGCACCGCGCCCAGCACCACCGCCAGCAAGGGGGAGCCGAGCGCCGGACCCATGGCGTTGATGGCCATGATCACGCAGCCGGCAATGAGCGCCGCCATCGAGCCGACCGACAGGTCGATGCCGCCCGAGATGATCACGAAGCACATGCCCACCGCGATGATGCCGATGAAGGCGGTGCGGGTGAGCACGTTCATCGCGTTGTCGACGGTGGCGAAGTCACTGTTGAGCAGCGTGCCGGCGATGCATAGCAGCACCAGGCCGATGACGGGGCCGAGGCCGTGCAGGCGCTCGGTCCAGCGCGGCTTGGCGTCACGCGATGTTTGCTGCGGTTCCGGTGGCATGAGCGATGAGCTCCTCTTCGGTGAGTTGGGTGGCGTCCAGCGTGGTGACCAGCCGCCCCGCGCGCATCACCGCGACGCGGTGGCACAGGCCGATCAGTTCCATCAGCTCCGACGAGACGACGAGCACGGCCAGCCCTTCGCGCGCGAGCCGTTGGATCAGGAAGTAGATGTCGCGCTTGGCGCCGACGTCGACGCCGCGCGTCGGCTCGTCGAGCACCACCACCTTGGGTTGCGGCTGCAGCACCTTGGCCAGCGCCAGCTTCTGCTGGTTGCCGCCCGACAGCGACGAAGCGCGCGCGTCGAGGTCGCCGGTGCGGATGCCGTAGTCCTTGACCGCCGCGGCCAGCGCGCTGCGCTCGGCGTCGGGCTTGAGCCACGGCGCGGCATAGCGCTCGAGCGCCATCAGCGTGAGGTTCTGGCGCAGTCCCAGGTGGACGTGCAGGCCCTTTCCCTTGCGGTCCTCGCTCAGGTAGGTGAAGCCGTGCCTCGCGGCGTCGCGCGGACTGCGCAGCTGCACCGGCCGGCCCTGGATCTCGACGCTGCCCTGCGCGGGCCGAAGGCCCATCAGGCCTTCGAACAATTCTGTGCGACCGGCGCCGACCAGGCCGGCGAAGCCGAGGATCTCGCCGGGACGCACCTCGAAGTTGGCGTCGTGCGCCCAGCCTGGCACGCTGAAGTTGCGCACCTGCATGGCGGGCGCCGTGGTCGACACGACGGCATCTCGCGGCGGGTACAAGTCGGCCAGTTCGCGGCCGACCATCAGGTTGGCCATCTGATGGCGGGTGAGTTCGGAGGTCGGCGCCCGGGCTACGAAACGACCGTCGCGCATCACGATCACG
>JBBJMS010000184.1:0-6796 GCA_037720315.1 Variovorax sp.
TCTTACAGCCCATAAAGCCCAACCCCTAAAAGGTTGGGCTTTTTGCTTTATGAGTTTTTAGCGCTTAGTTATCCGCGCGAGTTCGCAATTCACGCCGCAGAATCTTGCCCACGTTCGTCTTCGGCAGGCTGTCACGAAACTCGATGTGCCTCGGCCGCTTGTAGCCCGTCAGCTGCTCGCTGCAGAAACGCATAACGCTTTCTTCTGTGAGCAGTGGATCTCTGCGCACTACAAAGACCTTGATCGCTTCACCCTGTTTTTCGTCAGGTACACCGACAGCGGCGCATTCGACAACCCCAGGGCACAAGGAGATCACGTTTTCAAGTTCGTTCGGGAAAACGTTGAAACCGCTGACGAGGATCATGTCCTTCTTGCGATCCACGATCCGGCTGTAGCCGTCTTCCTGCATTATTGCGATATCCCCTGTCCGCATGAAACCATCTGAAGTGAATGCAGCGGCGGTTTCGACTGGTTGGTTGTAGTAGCCCGTCATGACGTTTGGACCCTTGATACACAACTCGCCAGCTTCGCCTAGAGGAACAGGGTGCCCGTCGTCGTCCTTGATCGCGATCTCGATGCCGGGCAGCGGTAAACCGATAGTGCCGGTGAAGGCCTTGTTGGATACCGGATTGTTGGTTCCGATCGCGCAGGTTTCGCTCATGCCCCAACCTTCAATCATGGGACACCCAGTCGTTTCAAACCACTTGCGAGCAGTTCCTTCCGAAGCAGCCATGCCGCCTGCTTGAGACACGAAGAGCGTCGAGAAGTCGAGGTTCTTGAATTCGGGATGCATCAGCAAGGCATTGAATAATGTATTCACCGCGGGCAGCATGTGAAATGGCCGCTTCTTGAGCACGGCAATGAACTTGTCGAAGTCGCGTGGATTGGGAATCAAGGTGAGATGCGAGCCCTGCCGGATTGCGAGCAGGCACAAGGTCAAAGCGAAGATGTGATAGAGCGGCAGCGCTGCGATGCTGTTGACTTTGGACAAGTCACCCGCGCGCGTCAATGCGGGTGTGAACCACGCTTCTGCCTGGAGCGTGGCGGCGATGATGTTGCGATGGGTCAGGACCGCACCCTTCGAAAGGCCGGTGGTGCCCCCCGTGTACTGCAAGAAGGCAATCGAGTCGAGCGTGCTCGGGTCGGGCGCCAAAGCGCGGCCCTTGCCGTCAGATATCGCCGTCGGAAATGCAGTTACGGTACGTCCGTCATCGAGTGGCAGCTTATACGGCGGCACCATCTTGGCGAGATGCCGCACGGCCAAAGTGATCCATGTGCCGTACACGCCGCCGAGCAGATCGCCCATTGAGGCGACCACTACATGCTTCAGCGGCGTGCGGTCGATCACCTGCTCGAGCGTGAAAGCGAAGTTCTCAAGGATCACGATCGCCGTAGCGCCCGAATCCTTGAGCTGGTGTTCGAGTTCGCGTGCTGTATAGAGCGGGTTGACGTTGACGCAGGTGTAGCCTGCACGCAGAACGCCGCACATCGTGACCGCGAACTGCGGCACGTTCGGCAGCATGATGGCGACGCGCGCGCCCGGTTCGAGGCCACGCGACTGCAGCCAGGCGCCGAACGCCTTGGATAGTTCGTCGAGTTCGCCGTAAGACATCCAACGTTCCATGCACACCGAGAAGGGCTGCTTCGCGTGGCGCCGAAAGGATTCGTCGAACAGGTGCCCAAGCGACCGGTACTGCTCGGGATCGACATCGTGCGGCACACCGGCCGGATAGTTTTTCAATGCGGATGAGTGCATGGGAGCTCCTTGGCGCGGATTGTCGAATCCAGGCCGGATGGGCCGCCAGCGGGCTTGTCCTAGTGCGACGTTCGATCTGTCGCGCATGCGATAGTCGTGCGAATGGTCGCGCGTCTACAGCAATGCTTGGTTCTCGGCTGCATCCTGACCGCGATCGGCTGGATAGCGTTCTGGTGGGATCGGTCGTTCTGGCTGGCGATATCAGGCGTGTTGGCGCTGACCGTTGCACATGCTGTGTTTCTGGCGGCGGAGTTCATCGCCACCTACCTGGTCAGCGGACCGGATCCGGGGGGACGCGCCAGCGCAGTCCAATGCATCCGGGCATGGACGCGCGAAAGTCGCGTTGCGCTCAGCGTCTTTGGCTGGCGCCAGCCTTTTCGCTCTCGGGCGGTCCCCGATCACATGCCGACCAACGGCAGACGTGGCGTGGTGTTCGTCCACGGCTTCCTGTGCAACCGCGGTTTCTGGACGCCATGGCTGCAGGATCTGCGTGCAGCAGGCCATGCCTTCGTCGCCGTCGACCTCGAGCCGGTATTCGGCTCGATCGACAGCTATGTCCACATACTGGACGATGCGATCCGGCGCGTCACCGCCGACACTTCGCACCCGCCTGTTCTGATCTGCCACAGCATGGGCGGGCTTGCCGCTCGTGCTTGGCTGCGCGACTTCGGGGGCGACCGGGTTCATCGCATCGTGACGATCGGAACCCCGCACGGTGGGACCTGGCTGGCTCGCTTCGGCCACAGCGAAAACGGCCGCCAGATGCGCATGGGAGGCGAATGGCTGCAGCGCATCGAAAGTGAACGCAGCTGCGCGCAGCAGGTTCCCTTTACCTGCTGGTATTCGAACTGCGACAACATCGTGTTCCCGACTTCGAATGCAACGCTGCCTGGAGCTCACAACCGGCTCGTCCCCGGCCGCGGCCACGTCGAGATGGCCTTCGACACCAAGCTGCGGCACGAGACGATGGCTTTGCTCGCGCGCTGAAGGAACTGCACGGCTTCAGCCGTGGGATTCGCCCGGCAACAGCGCCCCGGCATCGATATCGGGCTGGGTCGCGAGTGTGCTGTACAGGGGCGCAAAGTCGGGCGCCGTGAGCTCGAACAACTGAGCGAAGCTGTCGATCACGAAGTAGGTGCTCTGAAAGCTGTCGATCTTGTAGCGCGTGCGCATGGTGCGGGCCAAATCAAGCGGCAGGCGATGCGGCTCGGCACTGCGCACCGCGGCTCGCAGTTCGCCGACCGAGCTCAGGATGCCAGCGCCGTAGGCGCGCAGGCCCTCTGGCTGGCGGATGAGTCCGAACTCGACCGTGTACCAATAGAGCCGCGCCAGCTTCTCGCCGGCGCCAAGCGCGTGCGCCTTGATGCCGCCCTGGCCATAGCGCTTCACGTAGTCCGCAAACGTCGGATCGAAAAGCATCGGCACATGGCCGAAGAGATCGTGAAAGACATCGGGCTCGACGATGTAGTCGAACTCCTCGGGCTTGCGAATCCAATCTGTCACTGGAAACTTGCGATTCGCAAGCAGCGTGAAGAAGGGCAACTCCGGGATCAGGCCTGGCACCGCAACCACCTCCCATCCAGTCGCCTTGTGCAGACGCGCGTTGATCTCGTCAAAGCGCGGGATGCGGTCCTTCACGCCCAGCGACGGCAGTGCCGCGATGAACGCATCGCAGGCGAGCCCCGGCAACTGCGCGGCTTGCCGTTCATAGAGCCTGCGATAGGTGTCGTGATCGGCTGCGGTGTAGCTCGCCCAATCCTGCGGGCAGGTGTAATCGGCGCCAACGATGCCGCCGCGCGAGTAGTCGCCGCGCGGCGGGCGCTCTGACTCGCCGTACACGGCCGGCGTGACTGCGGCTGTCGTGCTGTCCATCGCTACTTCGCGGCAGTCAGCACGCCGCGGCGCATCTGGTCGAGTTCGATGCTCTCGAACAGCGCCTTGAAGTTGCCGTTGCCGAAGCCGTCGTCGCCCTTGCGCTGGATGAACTCGAAGAAGATCGGTCCCAGCTGGTTTTCGCTGAAGATCTGCAGCAACAGCGCGTCTTTCTTGCCGTCGATCAGTATCTTGCGGCGCTGCAGTTCCACAATGCTTTCGCCGTGCTCTGGAATGCGTTTGTCGACCAGTTCGTAGTAGGTATCAATGGTGTCAAGCAGCGTGACGCCGTGTGCGCGCAGCGCGTCGACCGTCTTGTACAAGTCGTTGGAGCCCATCGCGATGTGCTGGATGCCTTCGCCGCGATACAGATCGAGGTACTCCTGGATCTGGCCGGCCTGCTCCTTGCCCTCTTCATTGATCGGAATGCGGATCTTCCCGCATGGGCTGGTCATCGCCTTGCTCTTCACGCCGGTGACCTGGCCCTCGATGTCGAAGTACTTGACTTCACGGAAGTTGAACAGGCGCTCGTAGAAATCGGCCCACTCGTTCATGCGGCCGCGGTATACGTTGTGCGTCAGATGGTCGATATAGGTCAGGCCGTTGCCTTCGGGCGCCAAGGCCTGCGCGGCGTCGAGTCCGGGCAGGGCTTCGAAATCGACGTCGAAGAAACCGATGTTGCCGATGTCGCCGGCCTGCGCACCGCTCTTGCCGCGCCACCGGTCGACCAGGTAGATCAGGCTGTCGCCGATGCCCTTGATTGCGGGAATGTTCAGCTCGCCGGGGCCGGCCTTGTCGGCAAAGCCCCAGGCACCGAGTGCAATGGCGCGCTCGTACGCCGCTTTCGCGTCCTGCACCCTGAAAGCAATGGCGCAGACGCTCGGTCCATGTTGTCGCGCGAAGCGCTGAGCGAACGAATCGGGCTCGGCGTTGACGATGAAATTGATCGTGCCCTGCCGATACAGCAGCACGTTCTTGTGCCGATGTTTGGCCACTGCCGTGAAGCCCATCCGTTCAAACACCTTGCCCATGGCGGCAGGATCCGGTGCGGCGTATTCGATGAACTCAAAGCCGTCGGTGCCCATCGGGTTCTCCCAAGGCGTGAAGGCGGGTGTGTCGGCGGTGCTCATGGGTGTCTCCGATCAAGAGGTATATCAGTGTGTCGCCGCGCATTGGCGGCGTCCGTATGGAACTGTAAGAGCCACACACCTCACGAATCCGGCGTTATAGGGCAGCGTTTGGCATGTCGGCGCATGAAAGCTGCAAAAATCCAAAAATGGACGCACTGGACAAGCTGGATCGCCTCATTCTGCGCACGCTGCAGCTCGACGGCCGCGCCACCTACGATCAGCTGGCCGAGCAAGTCAGCCTCTCGCCCAGCGCGGTGCTGCGGCGAGTGAAGCGCCTCGAAGAGAGCGGCGTCATCGCTCGCTATGTGGCGCTGGTCAAGCCGGAAGCGGTGGGGCTCGGATTGACCGCCTATCTCAACGTGCGGCTCGAAAAGCACACCGAGAGCCACAAGCGCAATCCAATGGACCTGTTCCGTGCAAGCGTGCAGACCTGGCCCGAGGTGGTGGAGTGCGCATCGCTCACCGGAGACATGGACTATCTGCTGCGCGTGGTCGTCGCCGACATGGCGCACTACAGCCGGTTCATCATGGACACCCTGCTCAAACATCCAAGCGTGGAGGACTGCAAGACCAGCTTCGTGTTGGATAGGGTCAAGGCGACCACGGCGCTGCCGGTGTAAGAAGAAGCTGGGTTGCGCGCATCCCACGGCGGCGGGTATTTGTTGGGTATTGCCCTTGGTCGTCGCCCGGCGGCCTTGCCTATTAGGGGAAAACCCTTACATTGAATGCATGTTCACTGCCAAGGCTCTCCTCAAGGCTTCGCTCGGCATCGGTTCGTTCTTCAAGGCGCCGATGGTTGAGATGCAGCCGCGCGCCGCCGCGCCGGCGCCCGTCATGGTGCCGATCCGCTCGATCGGTCCGCGGGAGCGCGCTCGCATCGCCCAGCATCTGCTTGCTCTCAAGCCGCACGATCGTTACCTGCGTTTCGGCTATTCGGCTTCGGACGAGCAAGTCCAGCGCTATGTGGACGGGCTCGACTTCGAGCGCGACGAACTGTTCGGCATCTACAACCGCCGGCTCGACCTGATTGCCATGGCGCACCTCGCGTTCGCACCGGCAGATCAGCACAAGGGCTGTGCCGAATTCGGGGTTTCGGTAGCCGAACACGCACGCGGACGCGGCTATGGCGCGCGGCTGTTCGAGCGCGCGGCAGTGGTCGCCCGCAATGAAGGCGTCGGCATGCTGTTCATCCATGCGCTGAGCGAGAACGCCGCCATGTTGAAGATCGCCCGCAACGCTGGAGCCACCGTGGTTCGCAGCGGCTCCGAGTCCGAAGCGCATCTGCAACTGCCCGTTGCCACTTTCGACAGCCGCATGAGCGAAATCGCGCTGGAACATTACGCACAGGTCGACTTCCAGCTCAAGACGCGCGCCAAGCAGTTCTGGACCTTCCTCGCCGGACTGCAGGAGATTCGCAGCGGGGTTCGCGCCGCACGCGACCGGTCGTCGCCCTGAGCGTGGAGCGCGGTCCGGGGGCTGTCGCCTCGGAGGCGCAATCCGGTATCCTTCGCGTTCCCCAACTCCGCCTCCCGCAGTGGCCGAACCTCATCCTGAACGCGCGCCCGTGGAACGCGAAGACAAGCGCAGCTTTCTGCAAAAGCTCGCCGAATTCATCCACCCCGGCCCGGATTCGCGCGACGAACTGATCGAGACCCTCGCGGATGCCGAGGACAACGACGTGATCGGTGCCGAATCGCGCGTGATGCTCGAAGGCGTGCTGCGCATGGCCGACATGACCGCTGGCGATGTGATGGTGGCCGCACCCCGGATGGACCTGGTCAACATCGATGCGCCCTACGACGCGCTGCTGCACCTGGTGATCGACACCGCGCACTCCCGCTTTCCGGTCTACGAACGCGAAAAAGAAAACATCATCGGCATCCTGCTCGCGAAGGACCTGCTCAAGCTGCAGCGCGCGCCGGGCCTGAACGTGCGCGCGCTGCTGCGCCCAGCGGCCTTCGTGCCGGAGAGCAAGGGCTTGAACGACCTGCTGCGCGAATTCCGAGGCAACCGCAACCACCTCGCGATCGTGATCGAC
>JBBJMS010000185.1:0-6789 GCA_037720315.1 Variovorax sp.
CATCAGCGCCTGGCCGATGCCCTGCACCAGCCCGCCATGCACCTGGCCCTCGACGATCATCGGATTGATGATGGTGCCGAAGTCGTCCACGGCGGTAAAGCGGTCGATCCTGACCTCGCCCGTGCCCTGATCGATCTCGATCTCGCAGATGTGCGTGCCGGCCGGGTAGGTGAAGTTGGTCGGGTCGTAGAACGCGGTTTCGTTCAGGCCGGGTTCGAGCTTGTCGAGCGGGTAGTTGTGCGGCACGTAGGCAGTGAGCGCCACCTGGCCGAACGGGATCTTCTTGTCGGTGCCCCTGACTGTGAACTCGCCGTTGGCGAACTCGATGTCGGCATCGCTCGCCTCCATCAGGTGCGCCGCGATCTTCTTCGCCTTGGCCTCGATCTTGTCGAGCGCCTTCATGATCGCCGTGCCGCCGACGGAAAGCGACCGCGAGCCATAGGTGCCCATGCCGAAGGGCACGCGGCCGGTGTCGCCGTGCACGATGTCGATGTTCTCGATCGGGATGCCGAGCCGCGCGGCCACCACCTGCGCAAAGGTGGTCTCGTGGCCCTGGCCGTGGCTGTGCGAGCCGGTGAACACGGTGACGCTGCCGGTCGGATGCACGCGCACCTCGCCGGCCTCGAACAGACCGGCACGGGCACCGAGCGCACCCGCCACGTTCGACGGCGCCAGCCCGCAGGCCTCGATATAGCTCGAATAGCCGATGCCGCGCAGCTTGCCCTTGGCGGCGCTTTCGGCCTTGCGCGCATCGAGACCCGACACCTCCGCGAGCTCGTTGGCGCGTGTGAGCAAGGCGGGGAAGTCGCCGGTGTCGTATTGCAGCGCGACCGGTGTCTGGTACGGAAAGCTGCCGATGAAGTTGCGCCGGCGGATCTCGTCCTGCGCCAGGTTCATCTCCCACGCGCAGCGCGAAACCAGCCGTTCGAGCAGGTAGGTCGCCTCGGGCCGACCCGCACCGCGGTAGGCATCGACCGGCGCGGTGTTGGTGAACCAGGCGTCGACCTCGACGTAGATCTGCGGCGTGGCGTACTGGCCAGCAAGCAGCGTCGCGTAGAGGATGGTCGGGATCGCGGTCGAAAAGGTCGACAGGTACGCGCCGAGGTTGGCGTCGGTGTGCACGCGCAACGCGAGGAACTTGCCCTGCGCATCCATCGCCATCTCGGCATGGCTCGCATGGTCGCGGCCATGCGCGTCCGACAAGAAGCATTCGGAGCGCTCGCCGGTCCACTTGATGCTGCGGTTGAGCTGCTTGGCGGCCCAGGTCAGCACACGTCCTCGGCATACAGGTAGATCTTGGAGCCGAAGCCGCCGCCCACGTCGGGCGCGATCACGCGCACCTTGTGTTCGGGCAGGCCGAGCACGAAGGCGGTCATCAGCAGGCGCTCGACGTGCGGGTTCTGGTTGGAAACGTAGAGCACGTACTCCTCGGTGGCGCGGCTGTAGTTGCCGATCGCGACGCGCGGCTCGATGGGGTTCGGAATCAGCCGGTTGTTGACCAGGTCGAGCTGGGTGACGTGGGCCGCATTCGCAAAGGCCGCGTCGACCGCCGCCTTGTCGCCCAGCGTCCACTTGTAGCACTGGTTGTCGGCGGCCTCTTCGTGGATCGTGACGCCGCTCTGCTTCCTGGCGGCGTCGGCCACGCTCACCAGCGCGGGGTGAACGTCGTAGTCGACTACCACCGCTTCGGCCGCGTTTTTCGCCTGCTCGACGGTCTCGGCCACCACCATCGCGACGTGGTCGCCGACGTAGCGCACTTTCTTGATCGCGAGGATCGGGTGCAGCGGCTCTTTCATGGGCGTGCCGTCGGGGTTGTTGATGAGCCAGCCGCAAGGCAGGCCGCCCATCTTTCCCTCGATGTCCTTGCCGCTGAAGATGCCGACCACGCCGGGCATCTTCATGGCCTCGGCGATGTCGACGGAGCGGATGGTGGCGTGCGCATGCGGGGAGCGCACGAAGATGGCGTGGCTCTGGTTGCCCATCGTCACGTCGTCGGTGTAGTTGCCTGCGCCGGTGAGGAAGCGGTAGTCTTCCTTGCGCTTGATGGCCTCGCCGATGTGCGGGAGTTTTGCGAAGTCGGGTGCACCCATGTTCTTGCTCCTCAGGCCGCGACGGCCGATGGGGCCGGAGCGGCCATCATTTCCCCGCCCATCTGCACCGCCTTCACGATGTTCTGGTAGCCGGTGCAGCGGCACAGGTTGCCGTCGAGCAGGTCGCGGATCTCGGCTTCGCTCGATTTCGGGTGGTGGGTGCACAGGTCGATCGCGCTCATCACCATGCCCGGCGTGCAGAAGCCGCATTGCAGGCCGTGGCATTCCTTGAAGGCGGCCTGCATCGGATGCATGGTGCCGTCGGGCTCGGCGATGCCTTCGATGGTGGTGATCTTCTTGCCGGCCACCTGCGCCACCAGCACATTGCACGACTTGACCGCGCGCCCGTCGACATGGATGGTGCAGGCGCCGCACTGCGCGGTGTCGCAGCCGACGTGCGTTCCGGTCAGGTGAAGATGCTCGCGGATCGCGTGCACGAGAAAGGTGTTGGGCGGCGCGTCGACCGTGACCTCGCGGCCGTTGACCGTGAATGGAACCTGCATGTGGCTGTCTCCGTTGTAGGTGATGGCTTGACTGGCAGCGGGAATCTTGGACGCGGGTCATGACGCCACCCCTAGGCAAAACCCTAGGCGCTTGCGCGTGTTGCCTGAAATTCTCAAAATGAAACACGATGACGCTTCAAGCCGCACCGCCCCTGCCCGAGCGCTCGCTCTCGATCGCGCAAGCGCGGCGCCAATGGATCGACGGGGATACCGAGGCTTCGTCAAGTACCCGCATCGAGCCCTGGCTGTTGCGCTCGTGGCAGCGTTGCCTTGCGGCCGGCCACCGACCACAGCATCGCATCGCGTTCGATCAGGTATCGGCACAGGCTGCCCGAAACGTGGCCGATCGCAATCGTGCACTCGTCTCGGCCGCGCGGCCGGTGCTCGACCGGCTGTCGCGCGCCATTGCCGACACCCGCTATTTCGCGATCCTGACGGATGCCGACGGCATCGTGGTCGACGTGGGCGCGCTGCCCGGCGGCAGCGATCCGGCGGCGCGCCATGCGCGCGACATCGCCCGCATCGGCGTCGACCTGTCGGAGCGCGCGGTGGGTACCACGGCCATCGGGGCCGCGCTGGCCGAGCACGGGCCGGTATGGCTGCACCGCGGCGAGCACTTCTTCGAAGACCCCGGTGTATACAGCTGCGCCGGGGCGCCGCTGTTCGGACCGCGCGGCGACTGCATCGGCATGCTCGACCTGACCGGCGTGCAGGTGGTGGAGCGGCCCGAGCTTCGGCACCTGGCCGCGCTGTCGGCCCGCAGCATCGAGAACGCGCTGGTGCAGAGCCATCCGTGCGAACTCCTGCTGCACATCGGCTGGCCGGGCTGTTCACCGGGCCACGACACCGAGGGCCTGCTGTGTATCGATGCCGACGGCAGCATCACCGGCGCCAATGCGGCGGCGCGCGACATGCTGAACGGACCGCTCGGCGCAAATCCGGTTTTGAACTGCAATGAGCTGTTCGCGCTGCCGCCGCAGATGCTGTTCGATGCGGCGCGGCGCGGCGATGCCCTGCTCGAAGTTCCCCTGTGGTCCGGCCTGCGGCTGCAGGCGCGGCCACGCATCGGATTGCACGGGGCCGTCACCAGCGTCGCTGCCGCAGCCCCTGTGGCCAGCCGGCCCCGCCTGCGCGATGTCGAAACGGCATTGATCCGCCAGGCCGTCGACGAAGCGCGCGGCAACGTCGCCGAAGCGGCGCGCCGGCTCGGCATCAGCCGGGCCACCGTGTACCGCAAGCTGGCACGCGTCAAGCACTGAGGCGGGCGCAGAATATTCGGGATGAACGACAACTACGAAGCCGTCGAACCGTCGCGCGGCGAGATCGACGCCACGACAGGGACCACCCTGATCGAGTTTGGCACGCCATGGTGCGGCTTCTGCAAGGCAGCCCAGCCGCTGCTGGCGCAGGCCCTGGCCGAGGCGCCGGCGCTGCAGCATCTGAAGATCGAGGACGGCAGCGGCAAGCCGCTCGGACGCTCCTTCAACATCAAGCTGTGGCCGACGCTGGTGTTCATGCGCGACGGCCGCGAGCTCGCCCGCGTGGTGCGGCCGGGCGACGCGCAGGCGATCCGGCAAGCATTGCAGCAAGCGCTGGGCTGAGGTCGACCTGTTCGACCTGTCGAAGCTGGTCGTACTGCGCAACAACAAGCGCGGAGCCGGCAGCCAGCCAAGGCTCGGCGTATCCTGCACACCCCTCGTCACCGCCCGGAGAGAGTTGCCATGGAAACACGACCGCCCGTCCCGCCCTTCGACCTGCAAAGCGCAACGCAAAAGGTCCGCATGGCCGAAGACGGCTGGAACACGCGCGACGCCGCCCGCGTGGTGCTGGCCTACAGCGAAGACACGCGGTGGCGCAACCGCGCCGAGTTCCCGGTCGGCCGGGCCGAGGCGAAGGCGTTGCTCGAGCGCAAGTGGGCGCGCGAGCTCGACTACCGGCTGATCAAGGAGCTGTGGGCGTTCGGCGGGCCGCGCATCGCGGTGCGCTTCGCCTACGAATGGCACGACGACTCGGGCCACTGGTTTCGAAGCTATGGCAACGAGAACTGGGAGTTCGATGACACCGGGCTGATGACGCGCCGGCATGCCAGCATCAACGACCTGCCGATCAATGAGAGCGAACGCAAGTTCCGCCGGCCTCTGGGCCGCCGGCCCGACGACCATCCGGGGCTGAGCGATCTGGGGCTCTGAGGCGCGCCGTACAGCGCCCGCCTCAGCCGGGCAGTGCCACCACCACCGCCGCTTCGTCGACAGCCGCCGTCACGCGCTGGCGCGTGCGCAGCCCACTGCCATTGGCGGCGAAGCCCACGAGTTGCAGGCCGCCTTCGACTGCCACTGCGATCTCGTCGCCGTCATTGCCGCGCGCCACGCTTGACACCACGCCGGCGATCCGGTTTCCCTTGGCCCGGTGCTGCTGCTGGATTGGCATGCGCTCGACGCGAACCGCCGTCGCCTTGCACAGCGCAATGGCCGGCATTCCGACGGCTAGGCCCAGCAGCTCGGCGCTTTCGCGCGTGATGCGCGCTGCGATGCAGTGGTCGTCGCCGAGCGTCATCGCGACCCGCACGATGCGGCCCGTGGATTCGAGCGCCTGCACGGTGGCCGGCAACTGATTGCGCATGCTGGTGCGGATGCTTAGCCGCGCAAGCGCCGCACCCGCCGACGCGGCGCGCGCCTGGACGGTGCGACGCGCGGCGTCCAGCGCGGCCGCCAACTCCAGCAGGTGCAAGCCATGCGCCGTGAGCGTCGCGCCGCCGCCGCCAGCCCCGCCAACCGCACGTTCCACCAGCGGCACGCCGGCCAGGTTGGTCAGCGTGGCCACGGCTTGCCAGGCCGCCTTGTAGCTCACAGCCGCCTCGCGAGCTGCTTGCGAGATGCTGCCGGTTCGGCCGATGCCGCGCAGGATGTCGATGCGCTTGTCGCTCATGCCATGGCCGAGCGCGTCGCCCAAACGGGGAGATGCCATGCGCGGCATTGTGCCGGCTGGCCTACACTCTCGCTATTCCATTCATGAATAGCGAAACATGAATTTGCAGAACGTCTTGCGCCTCATGGCTCCCGCCGTGATCGTCTTCTGTGCATCGCTGTCCGCCCATGCCGGCGTGGTGCAGGTCGCGGTGGCCGCCAACTTTGCAGCGCCTATGAAGGCGATCGTCACCGAGTTCGAGAAGGCGACCGGCCACAAGGCGATGCTGTCGTCCGGCTCCACCGGCAAGTTCTATGCGCAGATCAAGAGCGGCGCGCCCTTTGAAGTCTTCCTTGCCGCGGACGATGAAACGCCTGCGCGGCTCGACAAGGAAGAAGCCACGGTCGCCGGCAGCCGCTTCACCTATGCCGTCGGCAAGCTGGTGCTGTGGTCCGCGAACCCCGAGCTGGTCGACGGCAAGGGCGAGGTACTCAAGGCGGGCCGGTTCTCGCGCCTCGCACTGGCCGCGCCAAAGCTGGCGCCCTACGGCGCGGCCGCAGTCGCAGCGCTCACCCGGCTCGGCTTGCTGGACCGGATCGCGCCGAAGTTCGTGCAGGGCGAAAGCATCGGCCAGACCTTCGGCTTCATCTCGAGCGGCAATGCAGAACTCGGATTTGTCGCGCTGTCGCAGGTGTGGGAGGGCGGAAGGCTCAAGAGCGGCTCGGCATGGATCGTTCCGGCAGGACTGCACGACCCGATCCGGCAGGACGCGGTGCTGCTCGCCCGCGGCAAGGACAACGCCGCTGCGGTTGCGCTGATGGCTTTCCTCAGGACAGACGCTGCAAGGGCTGTGATCCGCTCGTTCGGCTACGACATCTGAGCCGACGCATGCCGACCGCTTCCGCGCTGGGCGCCGTCCTCCTCACGCTGAAGCTGGCGGCACTCACCACGTTGATCCTGCTGCTCTTGGGCTCGCCGCTCGCCTGGTGGCTGGCCCGCACCCGCTCGGCCTGGAAGGGCCCGGTCGGCGCCCTGGTCGCGATGCCGATCGTGCTGCCGCCCACCGTGCTGGGCTTCTATCTGCTGGTGACGATGGGGCCGAACGGGCCGCTGGGGCAGTTCTCGCTATGGCTCGGGCTGGGCTTGCTGCCGTTCACCTTCGCCGGGCTGGTGGTCGGCTCGGTGATCTATTCGATGCCCTTCGTGGTGCAGCCGATCCAGAACGCGTTCGAGGCCATCGGCGAGCAGCCGCGTGAAGCCGCGGCCACGCTCAGGGCGGCGCCGCTCGACAC
>JBBJMS010000186.1:0-6645 GCA_037720315.1 Variovorax sp.
GAGCGCTACACCGCGCTGGGCGTCGACGTCGCGCGCGGCCGGGCGCGGATCGTTTCGCCCTGGGAGGTCGAGGTCACGCACGACGATGGCCGCACGCAGGTGCTGACGACGCGCAGCATCGTGATCGCGGCCGGTGGCCGTCCGTTCGTGCCGCCGATACCGGGGCTCGACCGGATCGACTACCTGACCTCGGAAAACGTGTGGTCGTTGCGCGAGCGCCCCGGCCGGATGGTCGTGCTCGGCGGCGGGCCGATCGGCTGCGAGCTGGCGCAGGCGTTCGCGCGGCTGGGATGCCGCGTCACGCAGGTCGAGATGGGCGCTCGCATCCTGCCGCGCGAGGATGCCGACGCCGCCGACCTCGTCACCCGCCGATTCCTCGCCGAAGGCATCGACCTGCGGCTGGCACACGAAGCCTGCCGCATCGAGGTGGTCGAAGGCGAAAAGATCCTCGTCGCGCTGCACGGCGGCAGCGAGATCCACATCGGCTTCGATGCCCTGCTGATCGCCGTGGGCCGCCAGGCCAACCTGGACGGCTACGGGCTCGAGGAGCTGGGTGTCAACGTCGGACGCACGGTGGAGGTCAATGGCTACCTGCAGACGCAGTTCCCGAATATCTATGCGGCCGGCGATGTCGCTGGCCCCTACCAGTTCACCCACACGGCGGCCCACCAGGCCTGGTATGCGGCCGTCAACGCGCTGTTCGATCCGTTCAAGAAGTTCAGCGCCGACTACCGCGTGATTCCCTGGGCCACCTTCGTCGAGCCCGAGGTGGCGCGGGTCGGCCTGAACGAGCAGGAAGCCAAGGAGAAGAAGATCCCGCACGAGGTCACGGTGTACGGCATCGACGATCTCGACCGCGCCATCGCCGACAGCGAAGCCCATGGCTTCGTCAAGGTTCTGACGGCGCCGGGCAAGGACCGCATCCTCGGCGTCACCATCGTCGGTGAACATGCCGGCGACCTGATTGCGGAGTACGTGTTGGCCATGAAGCACGGGATCGGCCTGAACAAAATCCTCGGCACGATCCACATCTACCCGACCATGGCCGAGGCCAACAAATACGTCGCCGGCAACTGGAAGCGCGCCCACGCACCCGAAAAGCTGCTGGCCTGGGTCGCGCGCTTCCATGCGTGGAGGCGCGGTTGACGCGCGGCCAAGGCACGCACATCCACCCATGAGCAAATCGCTGGCCATCGTCGTTCCCGTCCACGATGAGGCCGCGACGCCTGCGGGACGCCTGCTCGCCCTGGAGCCGCTGCGCGCGCGCGGCGCCCATGTGGTCGTGGTCGATGGCGGCAGCGCCGATGACACCCTCGCAATTGCCCACGCGCACGCCGATGCGGCGCTTGTCGCGCCGCGCGGTCGCGGCGCCCCGATGAATGCCGGCGCGGCTGCTTGCACGGCCGAAGTGCTGTTGTTCCTTAATGCCGACCCGACGCTCCCGGCCGATGCGGACAGGCTGGTGCTGGAAGCCCTGAAAGGCTCTTCGACCTGGGGCCGCTTCGACGTGCGCATCGACAGCCGACGACCGGTCTTCCGCTGCATCGAAACCATGATCAACTGGCGCTCGCGCTGCAGCGGCATCGCCACCGGCGATCAGGCCATCTTCGTGCGCCGCGACACGTTCACTCGTGTCGGTGGCTTCCCCGACATTCCCCTGATGGAAGACATCGCACTGTCTCGCGCGCTCCGGCGCATCGCGCCGCCCCTGTGTCTTCGGCAGCGCGCGACCACCTCGTCGCGGCGCTGGGAGAAGCACGGGGTCTGGCGCACGGTGTTCCTGATGTGGCGGCTGCGGGCCGCGTACTTCCTCGGTGCCGATCCGGCACGGCTCGCCGTCAAGTACTGCTACCTGCCACGGCCATCCTGATCGAATGACCGGACCCGTTCGCATCGCCATCCTGGCCAAGGCGCCAATCGCCGGCTACGCCAAGACCCGCTTGGTCCCGGCACTCGGCGCTCGCGCCGCGGCCCGGCTGCAGCGAACGTTCACGCGGCACACCGTGCGCGTCGCCATCGAGGCAGGGTTGGGAGACGTGGTGCTGTGGTGCGCTCCGGACAAGGGCCACCGCTTCTTTCGCGCCCTGCAGCGCACCACCGGGGTCCGCTGCGAGGACCAGCCCGACGGCGACCTGGGCGAGCGGATGCAGCGCGCGGGGGCAGCGGGTGGTCTGGCGGGCACGACGCAGCCGGTGTTGATCATGGGCACGGACTGCCCTGCCTTGCGCCCGCATCACCTGCGGGCGGCGGCAGATGCGCTTCATGGCGGCGCGGACGCGGTATTCATCCCTGCGGAAGACGGCGGCTATGTGCTGGTCGGTCTGCAGCAAGCTCAGCCCGCGCTCTTCGCATGCATGCCCTGGAGCACCGACAGCGTCATGGCGCTGACGCGGCAACGCGCAGCATCGCTGGCACTGCGCATGTGCGAGCTGCCGATGCTGTGGGACGTGGACACACCGGCGGATCTTCGGCGCCTGCAACGGATCGAACCGGCAACCAACGAAACTGAGAACCAAACCCATGATTGACAGAAGGCAATGGCTGGCCCTGGTGGCGCTCGGCGCCGCGCGCGCCCACGCCGACCCGGGGGACCCTCGGCAAGTGCCGCTTCTCTCTTCGGCACCGCTCGGCGACAAGGTAGCTCCGGGATGGGCGCACCAGCGCCTGCCCAAGGTGGAGCGTGCGAACGACTACACCATCGAGGCCGACGGCGACCGCCGCGTGCTGCGCGTGCGCTCGGCATCATCGGCCTCCTCGTGGGTCACGCGCCTCGATGTCGATCCTGCCCGGACACCCTGGCTGCTCTGGCAGTGGAAGGTGTCGCGCTCGCTTCCCGGCTCGGATGTGCGCGTCAAAAAAGGCGACGACTATGCGGCCAGGCTCTATGTCTTCTTCGACCTGCCGCTCGATCGACTCTCGTTGAGCGATCGGCTGGGCATCCGGGCGGCGCGCGCGCTGTCAGGCGCAGAGATTCCTGCAGCGGCCCTGTGCTACGTCTGGGGCCATGCGCAACCCGCGGGCGCCACCGCCTGGAACCCATACACAGACCGCGTCCGCATGATCGTTCTCGACAGCAAGGACGGCGACGCCGGCACCTGGCGCTCCCATGCGCGCGATGTCCGCCGGGACTGGGCCGAGGCTTTCGAGGGGCCGGTGCCGCACGTCAGCGGGATCGGCATCGGCGCCGACACCGACAACACCGCCGACAAGGCCGATGCATGGTTCAGCGACCTTCGCTTCGCCGCCAATCCATGAAGCGGCTGGTGCTGCTCGGCGGAGGTCATGCGCATCTGGCCGTGTTGAAGGACCTGGCAGAGCGCCCGCTCGACGGCTGGCAAGTGCTTCTGGTGACACCGTTCAGGCGCCAGATCTATTCCGGCATGTTGCCGGGTTGGGTAGGCGGCGAGTATGCGATCGACGACTGCGCGATCGCGCTCGATGCGTTGGCAGAGCGCGCGGGCATCGCGCTCAGGATCACGTCCTGCACCGGCCTGGACCTGTCCAAGAACACCGTCGCCTGTGCCGACGGATCGACGGTGCATTTCGACCTGCTCTCGATCGACACCGGCCCGGTGCCCGCCCTGGACAACCTTCAGGGCGCTCTCGCCAATGCGCTGCCCATTCGGCCGATCGAAGGCTTCGTGGCAGCCTGGCCGGGCCACGTCGATCGCATCGCGGGGCAATGCGATCGCTTCGAGATGGTGGTGCTCGGCGCGGGCGCTGCCGGCGTCGAGCTTGTCTTGGCGATGCATCGAAAGGCCTCGACGGACGGCTGGTCGCATCTTCGGATCACGCTGATCGGCTCGGACGCCCTGCCGCTCGAAGGCGTCGCCGAAAGCGCCAGGCGCCATGTGGCTGAACTGCTCGCGCAGCGCAGCATTCGCTGGATCGGCGGCCGTCGTGCGACCCAGATCGCGCCAAACCGGATCGATTTTGCGCAAGGTGCGTCGGTGGACTTCGACGCCTGCATCACCGTCACGGGCGCTGCTGCGCCTTCCTGGCCGAGCGCCTCGGGCCTGGCGACAGACGCGTCGGGCTTCATTCGCGTCGGCCGCACGTTGCAGACGCCGCTGCATCCACACATCCTCGCCGCAGGCGACGTGGCGGCCTACCAGGACCCCCGGCCGAAGTCCGGCGTGTTCGCAGTCCGGGCAGGGCCCGTGCTGGCACACAACCTGCGCGCCTTGTGCCGAGGAGACATGCCGAAGCCTTGGTCGCCACAGCAACGGGCGCTCTATCTGATCAGCACCGGCGACCGGCGGGCCATTGCCGCGTGGGGCCGGTGGGCCTGGCGTGGCGCCTGGGTATGGCGCTGGAAAGATCGCATCGACCGACAGTTCGTCGCGCGCTTTGCCGCGCACCACTCACTAGAAAGCCAGCCTCAGTAGCGCGTGGTCAGCCGGGTCAGCCGCCCTTGGCGGCTGGCGTTTTCTAACCCCGACGATCTTGCCGACAACGGCGCGGCTTGCCGACCTACGTAAGGCAGAACCCGCCCCGCCCGTCTAAACGGTTCAACCCGCGTCGCGTAGACGGGCCGGACCGGATCGTCGGCGGCGCGGGTGATCAATCGTCACTGAAAGGAAACTCACATGAGCTCGTTAGGAAAAGGCATGGTCGCCGGGTTGATCGCGACGCTTGTCCTGTCGGCGCTGATGATCATGAAGGCGATGATGGGCATGATGCCCGAACTGGATCTCCCGAAGATGATCGCGGGAATGATGGGCATGGCCGGCATGCCGGCCGTTGGGTGGGTCGTGCACTTCATCATCGGCATCGTTATCTACGGGACTGCCATCGCGGTCCTCAATGATCGACTCCCCGGCAAGAGTGCCGTCACTCATGGCGTCGTCATCGGCATCATCGGTTGGCTGGTAATGATGGTGGCGCTCATGCCAATGGCTGGCGTGGGGCTGTTCGGCATGCAGCTCGGCATCATGGCGCCCATGATGACTTTGGTGCTTCACGTTATCTTTGGCGCCGTGCTGGGGTGGTACTACGGACGGGCCGTCTCGCATGACCCTATGAGGTCGGCGCACACGCGCTCTGGCAAGACATCCTGAAGCGTCCCCACCGACGGCGATGCGCAGCTTTCGACGATGGGTCCTTCGACCAGCACGTTGCAAGATGCAATCTACGAAGGAGCGGCATGATCGATTTTCCACGTCACTCGGACGAGTGGTACACCAAGAAGCTCGAGGTGCCGTCGCATACGCCTCGCCCTCGCATCGTCATCGACACCGATGCGGCGAACGAAGTGGACGATCAGTTTGCGCTGGCCTGGGCCCTGCTTTCGCCCACGGAGCTCGACTTGGAGGCGGTGTATGCGGCGCCGTTTTCGTTCGGGCACCGGCGCGCGTCATTGCCGAAAGCACCCGCGGATGCCGCACCCTTCGATCCACCGAATCTCGGCATGGAGCGCAGCTACGCGGAGATCGAGCGGGTGTTCGATCGGATGTCCCTGAACTCGACCGGCCGGGTCTTTCGCGGGAGCGCGGGATATCTGGTGTCGGCCAGCGAACCGCAGCGCAGCGCCGCCTGCGATCACCTCATTGCGCTGGGCCGAACGGCGAGCGCGCAGCACCCGCTGTACGTCGTGGCGCTGGGATGCGTCACCAACATCGCGAGTGCGCTGCTGCTGGCGCCAGACCTCGTCGATCGCATCGTGGTCGTCTGGACGAGTGGCTACCCGTCCTGCGCGCCGCACGTGAACGTGTCATTCAACCTGGAGCAGGACGCCGCTGCCAGCCGGGTGCTGCTCGACAGCGGCGTTCCCCTGGTCTATCTGCCGGGCTTTCATGTCGGCGCGCAGCTGCGGCTCTCGTCCGCGGAAGTGGAGCGCTACGTGATGGGATGCGGCGCGATCGGCGACTACCTGCACGAGCTGTTCTCGAACAATCCTCTCTGGTCGATCCTGGGCCACGACGCGACGAAGCCGCACTCATGGGTGATCTGGGATCTGATCTGCCTTGCCTGGCTGATCCGACCCGAATGGGTACCGAGTTCGCTCGTGCGGACGCCTCGCCTCGACGCCGAATTGCGTTGGCTGCAGGACGCCGACCGTCCCCTGATGCGCGAGGGCCATGCGGTACTGCGCGATGCCATCTTCAACGACTTCTTTGCCAAGCTCGCGGCTTCACCGCACGCTCACCTGAACGCCAGCCATCCCTAGTAGAGGCGCGTCGCGATGGTGAGCGCGCAAAGCCCGCAGAAGATCCATGCCAGCACCGCAAACTGTTGTGGCCAGAGGCACATCGCGATGAAGAAAGCCAGCGTCTCGCCGGCTTCGGCCAAGCCTCCGAGGAAGAAGAACGACTTGTCGGGATAGGCGGTGCTCGTCATCCCGCGCTTGGCTGCGCATAGAAGAGAAAGTCCAATGTGATGTCGAGGAACCCGCCGCGGTCGGTGGGTGCCGTCAACCGCGCCACCGCGCCGTCCAGTGCATCGATGAGCCGGGATAAAACGATGGCGCACAACGCCCAGGTGAAGAACTGCGCGGCGATGAGCAGCGCGGCCGCGACGCCGATCGCGAAACCCGTGAACGTCAGGGCATTGGCTCCCACCCCGATGCCATGGAGTCGGCGCGCCATCCAGTCGACAGCAGGCCGAATCCACTGGGTGGCTTGTCGATCAAACATTCACCGTCAC
>JBBJMS010000187.1:0-6619 GCA_037720315.1 Variovorax sp.
CGCCCGCTACCTCCCCGCCCAGCTCAAGGGCGCCGCGGCCGCAGGCGCAGCGCTCGCGAGCTACGGCTCGCAGATCACCCGCATCGACTCGCTGCTCGCCGACAAGACGGCCGGCCTCACGCCCTTGATGCAGAGCTTCTTTGCCGGCATGCAGGGCGTGGCCAACACGCCGGCCGACCCGGCGGCGCGCCAGCAGCTCATCAGCGCCGCCCAGGCGCTGGCCAACAAGTTCCGCTCCACCGACCAGTACCTCACCGACCTGAACAGCGCAGCCAACGACCAGATCGAAGGCAGCGCCGCGCAGATCAACACCTACGCCACGCAGATCGCAAGCCTGAACCAGCAGATCGGCCAGCTCACCGCGCTCGCCGGCGGCCAGCCGCCCAACGACCTGCTGGACCAGCGCGACCAGCTCGTCGGCGCGCTCGGCAAGATCGTCGACGTCAAGGTTCTCGAACAGGACGGCGGCAAGTACAACGTGTTCATCGGCAACGGCCAGTCGCTCGTGCTGGGCGACCGCGCCGCGTCGCTGCAGGCGGTGTCGTCCGCAGCCGACCCGACGCGCAAGGCGCTGGCGCTGGTCGGACTGACCGGCTCGGCGTCGGAGCTGAACGACAGCGTGTTCGCCGGCGGCGCGCTCGGCGGCCTGCTGGCCTGCCGCGCCGAGACGCTCACCAGCACGCAGAACGCGATCGGCCGGCTGGCCATGTCGCTCGGCGACGAATTCAATGCACAGCACCGCCTGGGCGTCGACCTGAACGGCGTGCTCGGCGGCGACTTCTTTTCCACGGCGGCCGCCGGTGTGTTCTCGAACGCGCGCAATGGCGGCGACATGGTGCTCGGCGCCACGATCACCGACACCTCGCAGCTCACCACCAACGACTATGCGGTCGATGTGAAAGACGTGGCGGGCGTGCTCACCTACTCGGTGACGCGGCTGCCGGACAAGCAGCCCATGGGTGCCTACGTTGCCGCCGACTTCCCCGTCGCCTTCGACGGCGTGCAGCTCGCGGTGGCAAGCGGCGCCGCACAGGCGGGCGATTCTTACCTGGTGCAGCCGACCCGCACCGGCGCGCGCGACGTCGAGGTGCTGGTGCGCGACACGGCCAAGGTCGCGGCCGCATCGCCGCTGGCCAGTGCCAACACCGTCGGCAACCAGGGCAGCGGCGCGCTCGCGGCACCCAAGGTCAACGCGCTCTATTTGGGCGCGCCGCTGGCGGCCGCTCACGCTTTCCTACGATGCGGGCGGCAACACGCTGTCGGGCTTTTCGGCAACCTCCCCCGTCACGGTGACGCTGGCCGACGGAACGGCCACCGTCTATCCGGCAGGCACGCCGGTGGCCTACACGGCAGGCGCTGCGATCAGCTTCGACGGCATCGAGCTCAAGCTCGCGGGCGCACCGGCGCAGGGCGACACCTTCACGGTCAAGAAGAACGCAGGCGGCGTGTCGGACGGCAGCAACGCGCTGCTGCTCGGCGCATTGCAGCGCAAGACCACGATGGACGGCGGCACCACCACATTCAACGGCGCGTTCGCGCAGCTGGTCAGCTCGGTCGGCAACCGCACGATGGAAATCCGCGTGGCCGAAACCACCCAGACCAGCGTGACCAGCCAGATCCGCGCGACCCGCGATTCCATATCGGGCGTGAACCAGGACGAGGAAACCGCCAACCTGCTGATGTACCAGCAGATGTACCAGGCCAACGCCAAGGTGATCCAGACCGCGTCGACCATGTTCGACACGATTCTCGGCATCCGCGGCTGACGCAGCGCCACTTCTTCAAGATCAAGACAAGCATTCAGGAGCCGTGATGCGAATCAGCACCCAGTCTTTTTACGACCAGAGCATGAACGCCCTGGGTTCGCAGCAGCAGCAGTTGTTTCGCATCCAGCAGCAGCTGGCTTCCGGAACCAAATTCTTGACACCGGCGGACGACCCTGTGGCGGCCGCGCGCGCGCTGGTCGTCAGCCAGTCGATGGCGGAATCGGCGCAGTACGCCACCAGCCGCAGCCGTGCGCAGCAGTCGCTGTCGCACGAGGAAACCGCGCTCACGTCCGCGACCACGATCCTGCAAAACATCAAGACGCTGACGGTGCAAGCCGGCAACGGCACGCTGTCGGATGCCGACCGCGCCTCGCTCGCCACCACGCTGCAGAGCAACCTCGACCAGCTGGTGAACGTGGCGAACGCCGAGGACGGCAACGGCCAGTTCTTGTTCGCCGGCTTCAAGAGCGGCAGCCCGCCCTTCGTGGCGCAGGCCGGCGGCGGCGTGCAGTACATGGGCGACCAGGGCCAGCGCCTGCTGCAGATCGACGTGTCGCGCCAGATGTCCGGCGCCGACGACGGCCGCAGCGTGTTCCAGTCGGTGCAGGGCGGCGCGGGTTACGTCACCTCCGCAGGCGCAGCCAACACCGGTTCGGGCACACTCGGCGCCGTGGCGGTGACCGATGCCGGCGCGGCCCTGTACGGCAGCGACTTCACCATCGCCTTTGCCGGCGGCGACTACACCGTGACCACGCAGGCCACGCCGCCGGTGGTGGCAGCCACCGGCGCTTTCACGGCCGGCGTGCCGATCGCTTTCGGCGGTGTGCAGATCAGCATCGGCGGCACGCCCGCCGACGGCGACAGCTTCCAGGTCGCCACCGCCCGCAATGCCGGTACCGACGTGTTCGCAGCCATCGGCGACCTGGTCGCGTCGCTGCGCCAGCCGCTCGCCGGCAACGGCCCCGCGGCGCAGGCCCGCCTGTCGAACGCGCTCAGCACCGCGAACGTCAAGGTCACCAATGCGCACGACAACGTGCTCACCATCCGGTCGTCTGTCGGCTCGCGCATGAACGAACTCGATGCGCTCGACGACGGCGGTGCCGCGCGCGGCCTGATCGACAAGGCCTACCTGTCGGAGCTGGAAGACCTCGAGCCGGCCAAGGCGATCTCGGAGTTCTTGCAGCGCGAGACGTCGCTCAAGGCCACGCAGCAGACCTTTGCAAGGCTGCACAGCATCGCGCTGTTCAACTACCTGTAGGCCCGTTACTGAACGCGCTACCGATAATGCCGGATCGTCGGACGTCCACGATTGACAACCTGTCAAGTTTCCGAAAACTCCATCATTGACACACTAGGTCGAACTCGAATCCAACCTAGAAGCGCAAGGTTTCGAATGGCGCTGGCCACGGCTTCTTTTTTCTCTGCATTGTTCCAAGACTTTTTCCATTCAAGGATGTAGTCGTATATCTGTCGCTCTTCTACGTCAGCCATCCGGTCGCCTTTTTTCACCTGCCGGCTCGCAAACAATACAGTGAGCACTTCCTCTGCCTGCTCGGTGTCTTTAATTCGACTGAAAAGATCGACGGTTTTGTCGATCGTCTTGCGATGACGATCGATGACCGACAGGAACCTGCCGCGCTCTTTTTCGAACTGGTCCCCAACGTGCAGCGCAACCATTCTGCCCAGTGGTCTCTCTTGAAGCCAATTCCGATTGGCGAAGTCGTGTAGTGCAGGCTTCACATCACCGGAGAATGGACCGTAGCTGCCTTTTCCAAATTTAAATCCGGTCGGCACACCCATTTCGGTGACGACATAGCAGATTTTTTGAAAAATGGTGCGCCCCACCGGAGGGGCATATGGTTGATCCTCTAGCTCCTTCAGAACCTCGATAAGCGCGACCCAACCGGGGTTCATCTTCCCGTGCCGTTGGCCTTGACCTTCGAGCGATAGCTGCGCGGGGGTTGCAAGGAACTCTGTCTTGAGTTCTGTGGTCGGTGTTCCATAGGGCGCAAATACCTCGATTTCGACTGGTAGCGCATTGAGCTTCTGGTAAATGAGTGGCCCCACCTCGGACCATTCCAGTCCGCCATTGCCGCAACCCAGTGGCGGAATGGACATGCTGGTGATGTTCCATCCCTGGCAATGGCTGGCCAAATAAGTCAGACCGTTGTCGATGTCACTCAGGCGCGAGGCAGAGCGCCAATGGTCCTTGGTCGGAAAATTTAGTATGTTGATGCCGGATTTATCTTCGTAAATGTATGGCTCGCCAAGCATCACCGCCTTGCGCTTGCATCGCTGAACGTAGTCCTTGAACATTTCAGGAAATCGTTCCTTGAATTGCAGGGCAACACCTTTTCCCATCACGCCGACGCAATTGACAGTGTTAACCAGCGTTTGTGCGTCACTGGCGAACATGTCGCCGATCAGTGCTTTGAAATTGCTCATTTGTGGCTACCGAAAAAAGAAATCCGCGTCGACATCGATCGGGAGTACGAAGCCAGTTTGCCTCAAGCTATTAAGTGCAGCGTCGTCGACAACGTAAGCGCCTAAAAGCATATCGGGTTGCACGCACCGTGGAACAAGCACCTCGGCACACTTGCTGGATTTGTGCTGCCATTCCCGAATCTGGTCGCCTGGATGCCGCCAGTCACGCGCGTAGATGTCGTCGAAGTCAAGCAGATTCGCCTGGGCAGGTGCGTAGAAGCGAACATAGTTGCTCGCCGCATTCTGATCGGTGATCACAGTTCCTTGGATCTGAAGTACCTGTCTGGCCACGCGCAGCACGCAAACTTCTTCGTGCCGTCGGACAGACAACATGGGGTTGCGAGCGTGAAAGTACAGATTCGCATACTGATGGAGGCGCAGTCCCCCGGGCACAATTTTGATGTCCCGCCGGTCCTGCATGGATGGCATGGCAACGCTGCGGTGCTTCAGCGTCGCTGCAATTTCGTGCGACAAGATGCCTTGCGTGAGGACCGACGGAATGTTCCCGATTGGCATGATGCATTGCAGTTCCGTAACCCGGATATCCATGCTCGCGATTTTGCCCCACCAGCCCTGCGGCAGAGCGCGTTCGACCGAGCAATGCGAGTTCGCAGGTCGATCAGCCGAGATCTCCAATTCGTGCCTTGAAACTATGACCGTGGCCGGCCCATTGGCTTGGAAACGTGATCTTCGGAAACAAAGCGTTCACTGGTTTGAGCCATTCGGGAAGCGGGCTGGTAGCGCTATCGCACCATAATCCGGCCATGCCCGAGCCCACCCCCGTTCGACGCGCGCGCCGAGGAAGCGGCGCCGTCACGCTCCATGACGTCGCCAAGCTGGCAGGCGTCGCGCCCATCACGGCTTCGCGTGCGCTCAGCACGCCCTCGCGCGTCTCGGCCGAAGTTCTGAAGAAAGTCACCGATGCGGTGAGCCGCGTCGGCTATGTGCGCAATGGCATCGCCGGCGGGCTGGCGTCGATGCGCAGCCGGCTCGTGGCCGCGGTCGTGCCCACCATCACCGGGCCGGTCTTCCTGCAGACCATCGAGGCACTGACGCAGGCGCTGGCCGACGAAGGTTATCAACTGATGCTGGGCCAGAGCGGCTACGTCGACTCTCGCGAAGACGCGCTGCTCGAAGCCATCATCGGGCGCCGGCCCGACGGCATCGTGTTGACCGGCATCATGCATTCGGTCGAAGGCCGAAAGCGGCTGCTGGCCGCCGGCATTCCGGTGGTGGAAACGTGGGACCTGACGCCGACGCCGCTCGACATGCTGGTTGGGTTTTCGCACGCGGCCGTCGGCAGCGCGGTCGTCGATTTCCTGCGCAAGAAGGGCAGGCGCCGCCTCGCCGTGGTGGCCGGCGACGACGAGCGTTCCGCCCGCCGGCGGAATGCCTTCGAGCAGGCCGCGTCCGCGGCCAAGCTGCTCGCGGTGAGTTCGGTGATCGTGCCCGCGCCGACGACCTTGAAGAGCGGGCGCAAGGCGCTGGCCGAGCTGCTGGATGCCGGCAAGAAGGTCGACGCCATCTTCTGCAGTTCGGACCTGCTCGCACTCGGCGTGATGGTCGAAGCGCGGGCGCGCGGCATCGCAGTGCCCGAGGCGCTTGCCGTCGTCGGTTTCGGCGACCTCGAATTCGCGGCCGACCTGCAACCCTCGCTGACCACGGTCCGCATCGACGGCAACGCGATCGGCCGTCAGGCTGCGCGCTTCATCATCGACCGGGCGGAGGGGCGGGCGCACGGGCCTGGCGTGGTGGACGTCGGGTTCACCGTGGTGGAGCGGGAAAGCGCTTGAAGGCGCTGGTGTTTATGCGGTGTTTGCTGACAGCGATGTCTGCGATGCAGCGCAAGGTCTGAAGCGCCAACACCCTTACCCGACCACCGGAGACTTGCCATGACGAACGACCCCACGTCGCGATTGGAACGCTTGCGCCAGTGGGACGAAGCCCGACCTGGCCTCCCCGGCGAGCATTGGCTCGCCTTCGGGCTCGGCCTGTTCCTCGTCACCCGCCGGCCGCGTCATCCGCTGGCCCGTGCTGGTTCGGTGCTTGCCGGCACGGCGTTGCTCGCCCGGGCGCTGGGCGGCCGGGATGGCCCGATTGCGGCTCTCGTCGGCTCGAACGAGCCGCAGTCGTCACCCGGCACGGATGCGCTGGACGACTTCACGCCGTTCTCGTTCACGCACCTCGATCGCGAACGCACCGTCTACCGCAAGGGGATCGGTCCTGCGGTGCTCGTGATGCACGAGGTCCCGGGCATCACCGTCGAGGTCGCGCACTTCGCCCGACGTGTCGTCGACGCCGGCTTCACCGTGTTCATGCCGCACCTGTTCGGACCGGTCGGTGTGAAGACGTCGCCGCTGAACCGCATT
>JBBJMS010000188.1:0-6580 GCA_037720315.1 Variovorax sp.
AGCGACAAATTCGATCCCGGCCACGAAACCATCGAGGCCAAACTTTTCACCGAAGACGAAATCCCGTGGGAAGAGATCGCGTTCCGCACCGTGCGAGAGGCGCTGCAGCGCTTCTTCGAAGACAGGCGGCGCGGCAGTTTCGGCCACGTACACACCTTGGACATCGTATGAAGCAGTTGTTCGTTGCCTTCTGCGCTGCGCTGCTCGCAGCAACGGTGGCGGCCGAGCCGATCGGCGAGGTCGACACCGCCTTCAAGCTGATCGGGCCCGACCACAAGATCGTGATCGAGGCCTATGACGACCCCAAAGTGAACGGCGTGACCTGCTATGTATCGCGTGCCAAGACGGGCGGGCTGTCGGGCGCCTTCGGGCTGGCCGAAGACAAGGCCGAAGCGTCAATCGCATGCCGGCAGGTCGGCCCGGTGCGCGTCACGCAGCCGCTGCCCCAACGCGAAGAGGTTTACAGCGAGCGCCTGTCGATCCTTTTCAAGCGGCTGCGCGTCGTGCGCATGGTCGACGTCAAGCGCAACACGCTTGTCTATCTCACCTATTCCGACCTGCTGATCGACGGTTCGCCCAAGAACAGTGTCACCGCTGTTCCTATCGACCGGGCAACGCCGATCTCGATGAAGTAACGGATGAGTACACACGACGGAACGCTGCGCACCGGTTGTGTTCCAAGCAACGCCATGAAAGTAAGGACCTCCACCCTCTTCTACCTTCTTCACCCCGGTGTCATTGCCGCCGCCGCTGCGGCATTGGTGGCCTGCACGACGCCGCTGCCACCCGCCGGGCGCGCCATGCCCGACGCGCCCGCAACGCCGGGCGGCGTCGCCGCGCCTGGTGTTCGAGCCGCGCCGCATTCTCCGCCCAAGCCGCAGGCCGCGTTCATCCGCCCCGCCGCAGGGCCCACGCTCATGCGCTTCGACGGCAAGGGCAACAAGGGCTTGGACATCGCCGGCAACCTGGGCGATGCAGTGCTCGCTTCAGCCGATGGCCGGGTCGTCTATGTAGGCAGCGAGCTCCGCGGCTACGGCAACATGGTGATCGTCAAACACAACGAGACCTACCTCACCGCCTATGCACATGCGCGGCAGATCCTGGTGAAGGAAAAAGATGTCGTGCGGCAAGGCCAGAAGATCGCCGAAATGGGCAACAGCGGCGCCGACAGGGTGAAGCTTCACTTCGAGATTCGCAAGCAAGGGGTGGCGGTCAATCCAGAGCCTTACTTGAACGGCGAACTGCATTAAGTCCATTTCGGTTCTATTGAAGCCAGGGCGCGTGCAATTCTTCCTCGGCATGTTCAGCGAAGGCATTGAGAATGCCGCATGTCGTCGCGCAGTCTTCCTTTCCCGGCTTCTTCTTCGAAAGCGCTCAGCGACTTCGTGCGCGCATCGTCACGTTCTGCAACCGGGGGAAGCACGGCCAAGCCGCGCGGTCTGGCGCGTTTGACTGGCGAGGAAATCTGCGAAATTGCAGAGAGATGGCGCAAGCGCGTCGAGTCGGGAGACCATCGCGCCGACGCCGTCGCGGATGCGCTGGAAATGGTGGGAAACCAACGCTGCGAACCTGCATCTCCAAGCGCGCGACTTCGTGCCGCCGCCCGGAGAATCACGGATTTCATGCAGCTCTGACGGCATTGGCGCGTGCGGGCTGTCAGAGTTGGATCGCGCTGAGCACCAAGCTGTCGATTCCGGTGCCCCTGCGCTGGATCAGTGGCGTCGCCTTCGGCGGTGGCTGACGGCGGCGCGGCCCACAGCCTTAAAAAATGTCCGGCTCCCCTGCGCTCTCGCCGAACTGCGTCTGCAGGAAGTCCATGTCACATCCCTCGTTCGCCTGCAGGATGTGCTGCGAAAACATCCAGCCATAGCCGCGGCCGAAGCGTGCGGCGGGTGCCTTCCATTCGCGCCGTCGGCGAGCCAGCTCCTCGTCGCTCACTGCCATGTGAATGCGCCGGTTCGGCACATCGACGGTGATGAGGTCACCAGTTTTCACCAGTGCGAGATTGCCGCCAACATGGGCCTCGGGCGCCACATGCAGCACGCAGGCGCCGTAGCTGGTGCCACTCATCCGCGCGTCGCTGATGCGCAGCATGTCGCGCACACCCTGCTTCAGCAGCCTGACCGGCACCGGCACCATGCCCCACTCCGGCATGCCGGGGCCGCCCTTTGGGCCGGCGTTGCGCAGCACGATGACGTGGTCTTCGGTGATGTCGGCGTGCTCGTCATCGAGCATCTTCTTCAGGCTCGGGTAGTTGTCGAAGACCACCGCCGGGCCGCTGTGCCGCAGGAACTTCTCGCTCATCGCGCTGGGCTTGATGACGCAGCCGTCAGGCGCGATGTTGCCCCTGAGCACGGCGAGCGAGCCCTCGTTGTAGACGGCGTTGTCGAGCGTTCGGATCACGTCGTCGTCGTACACCTGTGCGGCTGCGATGTTCTCGCCCACGGTCTGGCCGCTCACGGTTTTTTCGTCCATGTGCAGATGCGGCGAAAGGCGCTTCATCAGCGCGGGCAATCCACCCGCGTAGTAGAAATCTTCCATCAGGTAGCTGCTCGTGCCGTTGGGCCGGATGTTGGCAATCACCGGCACGGTGCGGCTCAACGCGTCGAAGTCATCCAGCCCCACGTCGGTGCGGCCCGCGCGGCGCGCCATGGCAATGACGTGAATGATGGCGTTGGTCGAACAGCCCATCGCCATCGCAACGGTGATGGCGTTGAGGAACGCGTTGCGCGTCTGGATCTGAGGGGGCGCAGGTCTTCTCGCCATTTCGACGATGCGGCGTCCCACCTCCGCGCTCATTCGCTGGTGGCCTGCATCCACCGCCGGCACGCTCGACGCGCCGGGCAGCGCCATGCCCAGCGCCTCGGCGATGGCGGTCATGGTGCTGGCTGTGCCCATCGTCATGCAGGTGCCGGGGCTGCGCGCGATGCCGCTGATGATGCTGTCCCACTCGGGCTCGGTGATGAGACCGCTCCGGCGGTCGTCCCAGCTCTTGAAGGCGTCGGAGCCGGAACCCAGCGTCCTGCCGCGCGAGTTGCCGCGCAGCATGGGGCCGGCAGGCAAGAAGATGGCGGGCACGTCGGCGCTGGTGGCGCCGAGCAGCATGGCCGGCGTGGTCTTGTCGCAGCCGCCCATGAGCACCACGGCATCGACCGGGTAGCAGCGGATCATCTCTTCCACTTCCATCGCCATCATGTTGCGATATAGCAGCGCCGAGGGCTTCACGATCGCATCGTTGAGGGACATCGTGGGCATCTCGAGCGCAAAACCGCCGGCCTGCAGCACGCCGCGCTTGACGTCGTCCACCCGCTGGCGAAAGTGCATGTGGCAGGGGTTGTATTCCGACCAGCTGTTGAGGATGGCGACGAGCGGCTTGCCCTGCCAATCCTTGCTGTCGTAGCCCATCTGCATGAAGCGGCTGCGGTGGTTGAAGGTGCGAAAGTCGTTGTTGTCCAGCCAGCGCTGGCTGCGGAGTTTTCGGAGTACGGTCATGTGGGGTATGTACGTCAATTCCGCGCCCGTGTCGATTCGGACGGCGTCGCAAGCACGTTGTTGCCGGGCTGAATGATCTTCTTCCATCGTTGCCCGTCATGAAAGGAGCAGTAATGATCGATCAGGTTTTCATGGACCGCAGGCATGCCGGCCAAGTGTTGGCGAAGGTCTTGTCCGTGTATGCCGATCGGCCCGACGTGCTGATCGTGGCGCTGCCGCGCGGCGGCGTTCCTGTGGGGTTCGAGGTGGCCGATGCGCTGCACGCGCCGCTCGACGTGTTCATCGTGCGCAAGCTCGGCGTGCCGGGGCACGTGGAATACGCCATGGGCGCCATCGCCAGCGGCGGTGTTCGCGTCCTCAATGAAAACGTGGCGCGACGGCTCGGCATTCCCGAGGCCGCCATCGAGGCGGTCACGAAATCGGAGCAACAGGAACTGGCGCGTCGCGAGCGCTTGTACCGCGGCACACGGCCTCCGCTCGATGTACGCGGTCGCACTGTGCTCGTGGTGGACGACGGTCTCGCCACGGGCTCGACGATGCTGGCCGCCGTCAGGGCGCTGCGGTTGCGGCAACCGGGACGGCTTGCAGTTGCCGTGCCCGTCGCCGCGGCTGAAATCTGCGAGGAACTGCGCAACGAGGCCGACGATGTCCTGTGCGCCAGGACTCCGGCGCCGTTTGGGGCCGTCAGCCAGTGGTACGAGGATTTCTCGCAGACGACCGATGAAGAGGTGCGGGGGCTCCTCGACCGTGCGAGCCGGTACCCGGCGTTTGAAGCATAGCGCTCGAAGATGATCGAGCGCACCCATGTTCAGGCGATCGACGCTGGATGTGCGCTGGAGTTTCAACACATCGCGAGCTTGCGCGCCCACCGCGCAGAAGCGGTCGATGCGATGCCCTTCGCAAACCTCATGGAGAGATTTCTTGTCAGGCTCAACGCGAAATTGCCCCAACCGTCGCTGGCCAGCTGCGCCTCCAGCGCCCTTGCAAATCCGTCGAGCGTTTCCCCAATGAAAAAGGCCGCTAGCTGTACATCGCTAGCGGCCTTTGTCGTTCGTTATGGTCGGTGTGAAAGGATTCGAACCTTCGACCCCTTGCACCCCATGCAAGTGCGCTACCAAGCTGCGCCACACACCGAAGCCCGCAATTATAGCCACGCGCTCCTACAAACCCAGGCTGAGGAGCTCGCGAATTTCATGCAGCTCTCGACGCAGATGGAGCAACTGCGAAGGGTCAACCGTGCGGGCTGCGGCGCTCTCCGCTAGCGTCTCGTCTTCGAGCGCTGCATCGAACTCCTCCTGGTCGATCTCGACGGCTTCGAGGCCCTCGAGCGGCAGCTCGCCAGTCTTGCGCCGGTCCCGATCGGACTGAACGACTTCCTGCAGCTTGTTGCGCGCCCCGCTGATGGTGAAGCCTTGGTCGTAGAGCAGGTCGCGGATGCGTCGGATCATCAGCACTTCGTGATGCTGGTAGTAGCGCCGGTTACCCCGCCGCTTCATTGGGCGCAGTTGAGTGAACTCCTGCTCCCAGTAACGCAGCACATGCGGCTTCACGCCGCACAACTCGCCGACTTCACCAATCGTGAAGTAGCGTTTGACGGGAATGGGTGGGAGCGTTTTCTCCATTTAAATCAAGACGGTGCGGGCGAAACCTTAGAGGTTACTCCACGCTCCAGCGCGGCACCAAGCACTATTGCGCGCCAAGACTCCACTCCACCTCTTGCGGCGCGTCGGCGCCGATGCTGGCATGAATCTGTTCCTTCAACTTGCCGCTTGCATGGAACGTTGCAACGCGGCGCTCGCCGATGGGGATAGCTTCGCCGGTGCGCGGATTGCGGCCAGGCCGCGGTGCCTTGACGCGAATCTGGAAGTTGCCGAAGCCGGATATCTTGACGTCGGTGCCTTCGATCAGGCTGCCTGCGATCAGGTCGAAAAAAGCTTCAACCATGTCCTTCGATTCGCGCTTGTTCAAGCCAATTTGCTCGAATAACAGGTCGGAAAGCTGCGCCTTGGTAAGCGCAGGCGTCTCAAGGGCTTCGAGCGTGAATTCCATGTCGTTCATACCCGCAGATGTGCGCCGAGCCGCGCGCTGAGTTGTTCGAGAATCACGCCCACCGCCGCTTCGACGTGCTGGTCGGTCAACGCGGTGGTGTCGCTGTTGAAAGCGAGGCGAACGGCCATGCTTTTATCGCCGGGCGCCAAGCCGCTTGCGGCGATGGCGCCATCGCGGGACGCGGCCGGGCGGTAGATGTCGAATAGGACGACGTCGCGCAGCAAGGCAGGGTCGCATGCCGCACGGATCGTGCGCATCAATGCGTCGTGAGTAACCGCTTCTGCGACCACCACGGCGATGTCGCGTTCGACCGCCTGATGTTTTGGCACCGGCCGGGCAACCGGCACCGGACGCACCGCAACAGCATCCAGTTCGAGTTCGAACAGCACTGGCGCTTGCGAAAGTTCCCACTGCTGCCGCCAGCGCGGATGAAGCTCGCCCACTACGCCGATCGAGCGGCCGGCTACCAGCACGCGCGCCGCGCGCCCCGGATGCAGCGCGGGATGCTCCGTGGCCTCGAAAGTCGCTGCGAGCGGCGCCAGCAGGGACTCGACATCGCCTTTCACGTCGAAGAAGTCGGCACGCTGAGCCTTGCCCTCCCAACGCGCATCTTCAGCGTCACCCCACGCCAGACCTGCCACATGCATCGGTTGATGAATACCCTTGACCGTGGTGTCGGTGGTGGCCACCGCATCATCGCGACGGAACACGCGGCCCACTTCGAACACACGCACCCGAGGCGCCCTGCGGTCGAGATTGAACTTCAGCACCTGCAGCAGCGACCCAATCAGCGAAGAACGCATCACGCTCATCTGGCTGGCAATCGGGTTCAGCAGTTTGATCGGCTCGGCACTGTCCGCGAGTTCTCGCTCCCAGTGAGCCTCGACGAAACTGAAGTTGATCGTTTCCTGATAGCCCAGTCCGGCGAGCCGGTGACGTACGGCGAAGCGGCTATGCAACGCCTCGGGCGGCACGCGAGCGGTGATGGGCGCAAGTGGTGGCGCGGTCGGCAAGTTGTTGTAGCCGATCAGACGCGCGA
>JBBJMS010000189.1:0-6542 GCA_037720315.1 Variovorax sp.
ACTTGGTCGGCGACGCGGGCAGCGGCTTCATCGTGATCGATCCGGGCCCGAACGACGCTGTCCATATCGAGCGGCTCTGGCGCGCGGCCGGGGGTGACATCCGCTTGATCGTCTGCACCCATTCGCATGCCGATCATTCGCCCGGCGCAGCACCGCTCGCGGCGCTGTGCAAGGTGCGCCCGCCGATCCTCGGCCTGCCGTCGGCACCTACCGCGCGTTCGTCGGCGCGCTTCGTGCCCGACCGGGTGCTCGGCGAGGGCGAGCGCCTCGTGCTCGAAGGCGCGAACGGCACCCACACCCTGCGCGCACTGCACACGCCGGGCCATGCGGCCAACCACCTGTGCCTGGTGCTGGAAGAAGACGCGCTGCTGTTTTCGGGCGACCATGTGCTGAACGGCAGCACCACCGTGATCGACCCGCCCGACGGCAACATGAACGCGTATCTCGAATCGCTCGACAAGCTCGATGCGATCTGCGCCGAAGAAGGCATCGGCTTCATCCTGCCCGCGCATGGCTATGTGCTGGGCGATCCGCGCGCGGCCATCGCCTCGCTGAAGGCTCACCGCCTGAAGCGCGAAGCCAAGATCGCGGCCGTGATGCAGCGCCTGCCCGAAGGCACGCCCGATGACTGGCTGCCGGCCGCCTACGACGACGTGCCGCAGCGCATGTGGCCGGTGGCCGCGCGTTCGCTGGCTGCGCACGTCGAGCGCATTCGCCAACTGGCGCCGCAATGACGGACGCGCCAGACGAAGGCATCCGGCTCGCCAAGCGGGTGGCGGCGCTGGCCGGCTGCTCGCGGCGCGAAGCCGAACTGCTGATCGAGAACGGCGCGGTGCGCGTCGACGGCCAGGCCGCGCTGCTGCCGCAGTCGCGCGTGCGCGCACATCAACTGGTGGAGATCGAATCAGGCGCGCGGCCCGAGCCGGTGGTGCCCGTCACGCTGCTGCTGCACAAGCCGGCCGGCATGCCCACGGACAACGCGCACCGCCTGCTCGTGGCCGCCAACCACCATGAGCCGGAACGCGCCGGCCTGCGGTTCCTGCAGCGCCACGTCGCCGCGCAGCGCTGCATGACGCCGCTGGAAACCGGCGCCAGCGGGCTGGTCGTGTTCACCCAGGAATTTCGCGTCGAGCGCAAGCTGCACGAAGACGCCGGCACGATGGAAAACGAAGTCATGGTCGATGTCGCCGGGCCGGTCGGGCCCGGTGTGATCGACCGGCTCGAACGCGCACCGGCACGCGTCAGCATCGGCCAGCAGGCCGAAGGCCACACTGGCCTGCGCTTCGCGATCACGGGTGCACGGCCGGGGCAGATCGCGCACCTGTGCGATGAGTCGGGCCTGCGAATCCTCGCCATGAAGCGCATCCGCATCGGCCGCGTGCCGCTTGCCGGACTGCTTGCGGGGCAGTGGCGCTATCTGCTGCCGAACGAGCGTTTTTGAACCAGTGATGAACACACAGCCGCTCCCCTTTTCATCAAGCCGCTTTGCAGCCGTGGCGGCTGCGCTCGGCTGGGGCGCGCTGGCGCTGCAGCTCGCGTTGTCGATCCAGCTCTCGCTCGGCAACGGTCGCACGGTGCTGTGGGGCGTGTTCATGTACCTCGGCTTCTTCACCATCCTCACCAACCTGCTGGCGGCCTGTGCGCTCACGGCGGCGGCGCGCTCGCGCGGCGGCAGGCTGTGGCGCTTCTTTCGCGAGCCCGGCGTCGCGAGCGCCATTGCCGCCTCGATCACGATCGTCGGGCTGGTCTACTTTTTTGTGCTGCGTCATGTCTGGGCGCCCGAAGGCCTGCTGTGGCTGGCGGACGTGCTGTTGCACTATGCAATGCCCACGCTCTTTCTTGCCTACTGGTGGATCGCCGTGCCGGCGCGCGGCCTGCGCTGGCGCGGCATCCTGCGCTGGTGGATCTATCCGCTCGGCTACCTGATCTACGCGATGGTTCGCGGCGCGGCGGCGGGCGTGTACCCGTATCCGTTCATCGACGTGGGTGCACTGGGCTACGGCCGCACCGCCGTCAATGCCGTCGGCGTGCTGGCCGGCTTCTCGCTGGTTGCCGCTTTGCTGGTAGCGGTGGGCCGCGTCAAGCCGACGCCAAAGAGAAAAGTGTGAAGCACGCCGATAAGCCGGATTCTGTGCGTTGAAGTTTCCCCCAACGTGACCGCCATTACTCTGGGCCGTTTGTCGCCAAACGGCTCGGTGCCACCTACCCGCCAGCTCGCCTTGCGGAACCACAAGGTAGAGAGTCGCGGCGAACCGCGCCACTCCGGACTGGCCTACTTGGTGTTGCTGCGCGCAGAGATTGCCCGTTTCACCCGGCCTGGGTTGCCCCCGGCCGACTCGTCTCTGTTGCTCTGATCCTCACCTCACGGTGGAGAGCCGTTAGCTCCTGCGCTGTCCTGTGCAGTCCGGACGTTCCTCCAGTGCGCTCTTTCGAGACTTGCACCAGCGGCGGTCTGGCGTACTTCACAGGCGGGATTATGCGGGCGCGACGCAGTTCTCCACCGCAAGGCCGGGATAGTCGCGAAAGTCCGCCTCTTTGTTGGTGACCAGCACGCATGCCGAAGCGATGGCGTGGGCGGCGATCAAGCGGTCGAGCGCATCGCGGCGGCGGTCGCGCACGGCTTGATAGAGCTCGCCGTATTCGATGGCTGCACCCGCGTCGAAGGCGAGGAGCGGCATGAACGTCAAGAGCCGATCGATGGATGCGGCAACGCGCCCCGTGTCATCGCCGCGCTGGCTGACACCGCGGCGCAGTTCCGCCAACGTCACGACGGACATCCCAATCGCGTTCTTTCTGCTCGTGGAACTCCCGGCCCTCGCTCATGAAGTCCGATGGAAAAGCCTGAAAGGCGTCCATCAACCCTGCCAGCGAGCGCCGATGAATCGGCCGGATCGTCCACGCGCCGCCGCTCCATTCGATCTGCGCTTCTTCCGGCACCATGTCTTTTGGAATGCGCACGGCCAACGAGTTGCCGCTCTTGAAAATACGGGTGGTGTCGGTGCTCACGCGAGGCTCCCCAGGAAAGTGCGCACAGTACATACACTGCTTTGCAACCCCGATTGGGTGTGCCGCACGAACTGTCGCAGGCTCAGCCCGTCCCGCCGTCGACCGGTTGCGCGGCGGGACCGCCCGGCGTCAGAACCACCTTGCGGCAATCCTCTTCGGCTTTCTCGAAAATCTCGTAGCCCTTGGCCGCATCGTCGAGCGCCATGTGATGCGTGATGATCATCTCGGGATGCAACTCGCCGGCCTGGATGTGCTTCAGCAACTTCGGCATGTAGCGCTGCGCATGCGTCTGGCCCATCTTGAAGATCAGCCCCTTCTCGAACGCGTCGCCGAACAGGAAACCATGGATCCAGCCGGCGTAAACGCCCGGCACGCTGACGACGCCACCGCGCCGCGTCGCCGCGATGGCTTGGCGCAGCGACTTGCCGCTGGAGCCTTCCAACTTCAGGTCGGTGAGCACGGTTTCTATGGTGCTGCCCTTGGCCTCGAAGCCGACGGCATCGATCGACGCATCGACGCCGCGGAAGTCGGTGCGTTCGACGATCTGGCCGGCGGGATCGTCGACGTCGCGAAAGTTGATCGGCTCCGCACCGTAGGTCGCGCGCGCGAACTCGAGCCGGTACGGATGTTGGTCGACGATGAAGATCCGCTCCGCTCCCAGGAGCCGCGCCGAAGCCGCGGCCATCAGGCCCACCGGCCCCGCACCGAAGATCGCCACCGTCGAGCCGGGCCCGATATCGCCGTTGACGGCGGCCTGGTAGCCCGTCGGCAGGATGTCCGATAGGAAAAGGACCTGCTCGTCGGCCAGCCCGGGTGGAATGACGAGCGGCCCGACGTTGGCCTTGGGCACGCGCACGAACTCCGCCTGGCCCCCCGCATAGCCGCCGTACAGATGCGAGTAGCCGAACAGGCCCGCGCCAGAGCGCACGTTCTTCTTGTTGATGATCGCGCCGCGGCCCGGGTTGGTGTTTTCGCGCGCGGCGAACAGCGTGCGGTTGCAGAAGAAGCACTCGCCGCAGGAAATGGTGAACGGAACGACGACCCTGTCGCCTTTCTTCAGTTGCGTCACGCCCCGGCCCGTCTCCTCGACGATGCCCATGAACTCGTGCCCGAGGATGTCGCCCGACTCCATGCCGGGAATCTTGCCGCGGTAGATGTGCAGGTCCGAGCCGCAGATCGCGGTCGCGGTGACGCGCAGCACCATGTCGTCGTCCTGCTCGAGCACCGGGTCCGGCACCGTTTCGATGCGGACGTCCTTGGAGCCGTGATAGGTGAGGGCTTTCAATGCGGTTCCTTTTGCGTTCGATCGGGCTCGCGATAGAACGCCTCGACCTTGCCCTTCAGCTTGATCAGCAGCGGCTTGCCCTTGCGGTCCAGCGTCTTGCCTGCGGGCACCTTGATCCAGCTTTCGCTGATGCAGTACTCCTCGACGTCCAGCCGCTCCTTGCCGTTGAAGCGGATGCCGATGTCATGCTCGAACACGGCGGCGACGTGGTGGCGGCTGCGCGGATCGATCGACAGATGATCTGGAAGATCGGGCAATTCGGAAAGGGGCGGGATTCGAGTGGCTTCGATCATGGAGGTCGATGATATGGGCGCGATGGCTACGGCCGGTCGAAGCAGCAGCCCGCGTAGTAGGGCTTATCGCCGCCTTCGACGAAAGGCACTTCGATCCGCTTGCCCTCGTTGCGCCAGGCGTCGCGCCGCTTGTAGCCGGATGCGGCCAGTTCGGCGATGAGCTGATCGTGTTGCTGGATGCGGTAGGGGCAGATCGCGAAGCCGATGCTGTTGAGCGTGTAGAGCGTGCGGTCGGGATGCACGGCGGTGGTGTTGAGCACGATGCGCCGCGGCCTCACCGGCAGCGCCGCGATGATTTCGGATATGCGCATCGGCAGGTACTGCAGGCTGCCCGAGGCATAGAGCACGTCGCAGCCGCTCGCGTCCGCAAAGTTCGTGGTGAACCCCAGCTGCGCGGACACGTTGCGCTGCAGGGCGAGGTCCCGGCCGGCCTTCACCATGGTGGGCACGTCGCACACGGTCCAGCGAAGATCGATTGGGTAGCCGAGCAGGCGTCGGAACGCGTAGTACTTGATGCCCAGGTGCCCACCCAGATCGAAGATGCCGCGCATGCCGTCTTCCAGCGAGTGGCCGATCCAGAACAAACCGGGATAGTCGTAGAAGGCGAGCTGGTGGCTGTAGAGCGCCACGGCCGGCGGGTGGTCGTACCCGACCGGCTTTTCGGGCGGCGCACCGGCTTGCGCAGCGGCAAAGCTGTCGAACGAGCCCATGAACAAGTTCTCGTTGCAGTTGTCGATGAACCTGCGGCGATAGGCGGATTCGCGAACGGACGAAGGAAGCAAAGTCAGATGCATACATCCTCCTGCTCAAGTCCTGATCATGTGCAGTGAAAACCGATTCGACGCCAGAAGATTCGCACCGTCTGTAGGAGCGCGCCGGCAGGCGCAGCGCGGCTGCGCGTGCATTAAAGTCGCCGCTCCCTTCAAGCGCCACCTGCCCCATCGACACGGGCCCAAGCCATGATCCGAATTTCCGAAATCAAACTGCCGCTCGACCACGACGAGGCGGCACTTCCCGCTGCCATTGCCGGCGCCCTCGGCACGCCCGCCGCGGCAATCGCGAGCTACACCGTCTTCAAGCGCAGCTTCGACGCGCGCAAGCCGCAGCTGCTGAGGGTCTATATCGTCGACGCGGCGCTCGCCGATGCGGCGCTCGAAGCGGCGCTGCTCGCCCGCTTTGCCGGACACCCGCACATCGGCCCCTCGCCCGACATGCTGTGGCGCCCGCCGGTGCAGGCGCCAGCAACGCTGCCACCGCGCCCGGTGGTGGTGGGCTTCGGCCCCTGCGGCATCTTCGCCGCGCTGCTGCTGGCGCAGATGGGCTTCAAGCCGATCGTGCTGGAGCGCGGCCGGGCGGTGCGCCAGCGCACCCGCGACACCTGGGGCCTGTGGCGCCGCGGCGTGCTCGACCCCGAGTCGAACGTGCAGTTCGGCGAAGGCGGCGCCGGCACCTTTTCGGACGGCAAGTTGTACAGCCAGATCAAGGACCCGCGCTTTCTCGGCCGCAAGGTGATGGTGGAGTTCGTCAAGGCCGGCGCGCCGCCCGAGATCCTGTATGTCGCGCATCCGCACATCGGCACTTTCAAATTGGTGAAAGTGGTCGAGAACATGCGCGAGCAGATCGTTTCGCTCGGCGGCGACATCCGCTTCGAGCAGCGGGTGAGCGACCTGCTGATCGAGGACGGCCACGTCCGCGGCCTGAGCGTGCTCGACCAGCGCACCGGCACGACCAGCGAGTTGCGGGCCGACCACGTCGTGCTGGCGCTCGGCCACAGTTCCCGCGACACCTTCGAGATGCTGCACGCGCGCGGCGTGCACATCGACGCCAAGCCGTTCTCGATCGGCTTTCGCGTCGAGCATCCGCAGGGCCTGATCGACCGCGCCCGCTGGGGCCGGCATGCCGGCCATCCGCTGCTGGGGGCGGCCGACTACAAGCTAGTGCATCACGCGAGCAACGGC
>JBBJMS010000047.1:0-20581 GCA_037720315.1 Variovorax sp.
CGTGTCACAGCCGGCTGCGCCATGCCGAGTTCGCGGGCTGCGGCACGCAGGCTGCCCTGGTCGGCAACGGCCAGCAGATCGCGCAGATGGTGCAGTTTCATGTGTGACCCAGTGATGCCTGGCAGGTATCGGAGCGGTGATTTTGCCATCTTCTGCGGCATCGCAGTCGTCCCTACGATCCGTTCCGCACGGCGCCTGACACGAAGGCTCAGCCGGGCAACGGAGGCAAACAATGGAACATAAGCAATCTGCGCAGACGCAGGTCTTGATCGTCGGAGCGGGTCCGGCCGGCCTGGCACTGGCGATAGAACTCGGACAGCGATCGGTGCCCTGCATCCTGATCGAGCGCAACGACCGCGTGGGATACGCACCGCGCGCCAAGACGACCAATGTCCGCACGCGCGAGCACCTGCGCCGCTGGGGCATCGCCGACAAGCTGCGGGCCGCCTCGCCTCTGGGTCTCGACTATCCGTCCAACGTCGTCTTTTGCACGCGGCTCAGCGGCCACGGCCTGACCCGCTTCGAGAACGCGATGTACTGCGCACCGGGCAAGAATCCGCTCTATTCCGAGCACGCCCAATGGATCCCGCAGTATTCGGTCGAAGAGGTGATGCGCGCCCATGTGCAGTCGCTTCCCAGCGTCGATCTGCGCTTCAGCTCGGAACTCGTTTCCTTCGAGCAGACCGACAGCGGCGTCGTGGCTCAGGTCGGATCGCTCGCCGGCGAAGGCGCGACAACGATCGAGTGCGACTACCTGGTGGGCGCCGACGGTGCGCGCAGTACGGTGCGCGCGGCCATCGGCGCAACCATGAGCGGCAGCTACGGCCTCTCGCGCAACTACAACGTGGTGTTTCGCGCACCCGGCCTGGCTGAAGCGCACAAGCACGGCCCGGCGATCATGTACTGGCAGGTCAACGGCGACGTGCCGAGCCTGATCGGCCCGATGGACAGCGGCGACAAATGGTTCTTCATGCCCACGCAGATGCGCGAGGGCCAGAAGCTCACGGTCGAGGAAGCGCCTGCGCTGATCCGCCAGGCGACCGGGATCGACCTTCCGATCGAGGTGTTGAGCACCGACGAATGGGTAGCGAGCCGGCTGATTGCCGACAGATACAGCGACCGGCGCGCGTTTCTGATCGGCGATGCGTGCCACCTGCATCCGCCCTTCGGCGGCTACGGCATGAACATGGGCGTGGCCGACGGCGTCGACCTCGGCTGGAAGCTCGCCGCAAATCTGCAAGGCTGGGGCGGCAGGGCCCTGCTCGACAGCTACGAACAGGAGCGGCGCCCAGTGCACGAGTTCGTGATGGACGAAGCGGTTGCCAACCACGGCCTGCTCGCCAAGCAGCTCTGGCAGGAAGGTCTTGAAGATGCCGGTGACGCTGGCGAAAAGCTTCGCCACGAGGTCGGGAAACGAATACAGGTCGCGAAAATTCGCGAATTCAACACGCTCGGCGTGGTGCTCGGCTACCGCTACGAGAACTCGCCCGTGATCGTCGCCGACGGCAGCCGGGCGCCCGCGGCCGACTTCCTCAACTACGTGCCCTCCTCGCGTCCCGGCAGCCTCGCACCGCATGCCTGGCTGCACGACGGCAGTTCGCTGTACGACCATTTCGGCTGCGGCTTCACGCTGCTCGCCGCGCCGGGCGCGAACGACGATTCCGTGGCGGCGGCCACGCGCGACGCCGCCAAATCCGGCATTGCGCTCGCGGTGATCCGGCCCGACGAAGGCGGCGTCGCCGCGAACTACCCCACCCGTTACACGCTGATCCGGCCCGACCAGCACGTCGCCTGGCGCGGCGACGCCTGGCCGGCCGATGGCGCAGCGCTGCTTCGATGCGTTACGGGCCGAACCGCCTAGAGGAACATTCCATGCAACAACCCCATCTTTCTCGCCGCGCCGGCGTTCTCGGTGTGCATTCAATCGACCGCGTCGTGTACTCGGTGCCCGATCTCGACGAGGCCGAGCGCTTCTACCGCGCCTTCGGGCTCGACGTGCGGCGCAGCGCCGATCGCCTGGCGCTGCTCATCTTCGGCCATCCGCAGGTCTGGGCGCAAATCCATCAAGGCGGCAGCACGAAGCGATTGGGCTACCTGAGCTACGGCGTGGACCAAGCCGACCTGCCGGCCTGGCGCGAGCGCATCGCCGAGCACGGCCTTGCCTGTGCCGCACATCCATTGTCCGACGGCAGCGGCCTTTGGCTGCGCGACCCCGACGGGACCGCCCTTCAGCTGCTTGCCGCGCCAAAGGTTTCGCCAAGCGCGAAGAGCAGCCCGCATGCGCCGCGTGATGTCATGCCCGGGCGCGGTGCGGCGCCGGCGCGCAGCGCTATGTTCCCGGTGCGGCCGCGCTGTCTCTCCCATGTGCTGTTCTTCACCCCCGACGTCTCGCGCATGGTCGAGTTCGGTGAAAAGGTGCTGGGCCTGCGTCTGTCGGACCGGTCCGCCGACGTGATTGCGTTCATGCACGGTGTGCACGGCAGCGACCATCACTTGGTGGCGTTTGCGAAGTCGCATGCACCCGGCCTGCACCACACGAGCTGGGACGTCGGCAGCTTCGACGACATCGGCGCCGGTGCCGAGCAGATGCGGATCGCCGGCTACGACAAGGGCTGGGGCGTCGGACGCCATGTGCTGGGCTCCAACTACTTCCACTACGTGCGCGATCCCTGGGGCAGCTTCGCCGAGTACTCGTTCGACATCGACTTCGTACCGCACACCCTCGACTGGCCCGCTGCCGACCATCCTCTCCACGACTCGCTCTATGTCTGGGGGCCGCCGGTTCCCGACGACTTCATCGCCAACCACGAAGCGCCGCACTTCGAGCCGCAATCAGGAGACACCGCATGAGATTCATCGCCTTCATCGACGACAGTGGCCGCCCGGCCCTCGGCGTGCGACTGGACCAGGAACTGGTCGACATCACAGCGCTCGGACTGCCGGCGACGCTCGACGACTGCTGCACCAGGGCGAGCCCGGCTTCCAGGCGGCGCGCATTGCCGTGGCTCGTGCAACCGCTCGCCGCCCGCTCGCCGGCCTGCGCTACCTGCCGCCGGTGGAAACCCGGCGAAGGCATTCGCGATCGGCCTGAACTACATCGACCACGCGGCCGAGAGCAACTTCGATCCGCCGAGGTACCCGGTGGTGTTCCAGCGCTACACGTCGTCATGGGTCGCTCATGAAGAAGCACTGGTGCGGCCGCATGTGTCGATTCAGTTCGACTACGAAGCCGAGCTCGTCGCCGTGATCAGCAAGGCCGGACGCTACATACCGAAGAACGCGCCCTCGACCATGTGGCGGGCTACTCGCTGTTCAACGACGGCTCGATCCGGGACTACCAGTTGCGCACCAACCAGTGGACGCTGGGCAAGAACTTCGTGGCGCGCGGCTCCTTGGGGCGGGTGTTGGTGAGGGCGGATTAACTGCCCGCCGGCGCCGGCGGCCTGCAGCTGACCTGCCGGCTCAACGGCGAGACGCTGCAGAACGCCAACACGCGCGACATGATTTTCGATGTCGCGACGCTGGTCTCGGTGTGCTCCGAGGCAATGGCACTGCAGCCGGGCGACATCGTCATCACCGGCACGCCGTCCGGCGTCGGCCTTGCACGCAAGCCGCAGGTCTGGATGAAGGCGGGCGACGTGTGCGAGGTCGAGGTCGAAGGCCTCGGCGTGCTGCGCAACCGCATCGTCGACGAGATCTGACTTCAAAACACAAGGAGACAAGCATGAAACTGAAGACATCGATTGCGGCTGCCCTGCTCGCGCTGGCCGCCCTCCCCTTTGCCGAGCACGCCAAGGCACAAGCGCCGGCTGGCCTTGCCGCCGGCCCGGTGCGAATCACCAGCACGCTGCCCACCGGCAGTGGGCCCGACACGGTGGCGCGCGTGATCGCGGAGAAGCTGCAGGCGAAATGGGGGCACCCCGTCATCGTCGATGCCAAGCCCGGTGGCGCGGGGGTCGTTGCAATCAACATCGTTAAGACGGCGGCGCCCACCGGCAACGATCTGGTCGTGGCCGACGTCGGCAATCTGTCGATCAACCCGCTGATCTTCAAGAAGCTGTCCTATGACCCCGAAAAGGACCTGGTCCCGGTCGCGCTCCTTTACAAGACCGCGTTCTTCGTCGTCGTGAATGCGGACGGACCTTTCAAGAGCCTCAAAGACCTGACTGCCGCGGCGGCCAGCAAGTCGAAGCCGTTGACCTATGGTTCCAACGCGGTAGGCGGTCCGATCCATCTCGGCTCCGCGCGCTTCGAAGGGGCGCTGGGCGTAGAGATGACGCACGTACCCTACAAGGAAACCTCGCAGCTTTACGCCGCGGTATCGACGGGCGAAGTGGACTGGGCTTTCGGCAGCATCGCCACCGCGGGACCCTTGGTTCGCGCGGGCAAGCTCCGCTTTCTTGCTGTGGCCGATGAGGCTCGCTCGCCGGCATTGCCCGACATACCGACGCTTCAAGAGGCAGGCGGCCCCCGGAACGTCGACGTGCTTTCCTGGGTTGCCCTGATGGCGCCGCGCGCAACGCCGGCCGCCGTCGTCAACGAGATCAACGCGGGTGTCAACGAGGCCCTGATGCAACCGGATGTCAAGAGCCGCTTCGCCACCTTCGGCTTCGTTGCCAACCCAGGTCCCGCCCAGCAGGTTGCAGACCTGATGAAAGCCGACCGCGCCCGGTATGCCGAAGTGCTCAAGCGCGTCAAGGTTTCGATCGACTAGCCATTAGAAAAACGGAGACCCCCATGAAGAAAACTTCCATCGCGCTCGCTGTCTTTGCCGCATCGGCATCCGCATACGCCCAATCGTCGGTCACGATCTTTGGCATTGTCGACGCCGCAGTCAGCCACTACAGCGTGAAGAGCGTGTCGTCCGGCGTTCCGCCCATCGGCAGCCCGGCTCCGCTGGTTTCCAGCGTCCAGCGCAGCCAGACCGCGCTGTCGAGCGGCGGCTACCTGCCCAGCCGCCTGGGCTTTCGAGGAGACGAGGACCTCGGCGGCGGTTTGTCCGCCGGCTTCTGGCTCGAATCGCCCCTGACCAACGACGACGGCGCGGTGGGGCTTGCGAACTTTTCCCGTCGCTCGACAGTGAGCCTGTCGGGAAGCTTTGGCGAATTGCGGCTGGGTCGGGACTACACGCCGACGTTCTGGCTGCAGACTCTTTTCGATCCGTTCGGAAACATCGGCGTGGGCGGCACCGCGATCGGTTCTGTGGGCATGAACCTGAACAGAGCCGCCGCGGTGGCGGGCGGAGGACCGCTCAACGGCGGCGTATCTGGCGGTTCGGACAACTACACGCGTGCCAGCAACATGGTCGGCTATTTTCTGCCGCCCAACCTGGGCGGCTTCTACGGCCAACTGCAGTATTCGCTGCATGAAAACGTGAAGTCCGGCGAATTGGCGGGTAGCCCTTCAAAACGCGGCCAACACATCGGTGGGCGCTTCGGCTATGCCAGCGGGCCGCTGGACATCGCTGTTTCCTATACCGAAAGCATCGCGATCGATTCTTTGCTGCCGAACGGCAATCAAACCGAACGCAAGATCGACAACGCCAACCTCGGCGCGTCCTACGACTTCGGTCCGGCCAAGGCCTTCGTCCAGCTTTCGCGTGCGGGGGACGACGCTTCGGCTTCGGCGTTGACGGCGTTGGGACGCGTCGGCACAGGAACCAAGGACAAGTACGACGGCGCACTGGTTGGCTTGACGGTGCCCGTGGGCTCCGGCCTCGTTCGTGCCAGCTACTCGCGCGTCAAGTTCAAGGATGACGCCGGCTCTGTGCCGGCGAGTCCGTTCGCGCCCAATCTTGCCGCCTCCGCCAACAAGTTCGCGCTGGGCTACGTTCACAACCTCTCCAAACGAACCGCTCTGTACGCCACGGTGGCCCGCATACGCATCAGCGATGGCCAGAACAATCCCGCGGTGATGGGCATCGTTCCGGGTGCCGGTGGCAGCCCTTCTTACTCAACCTCGATTGCGGGCGTCGGCAGCTTTGCGCCGAAAAGCGCTACCGGCTACGACTTCGGCATCCGCCACGCGTTCTGAGGCAGGACATGGTCAAGAATCATCTGAAGTTGCTAGCTGCAGCGCTGATCTCCTGCGCAACAACCGCCTGCGGCGGCGGTGGCAATGCCCGCGCCGGTTTCTCAGGAGGCGAGTACCTTGAAGTCACGAAAGGCATCGTGATTCAGAACGTCAGCGTGGTGAACACGCGCGACGGGTCGATCTCGCGGGGTATGGGAATGGTCATCGACGAGGGAAAGATTCAGAAGATCGTCGGTCCGAGTGCTTTCATTCGGGTCGGCGGGACGGGTCGTGCGATCGATGGGTCCGGCAAGTACGTCGTGCCGGGCTACCTCGACATGCATACCCATGCACTTGCGAGCGCAGACAAGAATCCCACCTTCTGGCCGCTGATGATTGCCAACGGCATCACCGGCATTCGCGAGATGTCGGGCTCGACCAGCGCCATCGAACGAGCGCGCCAAATCAATTCGGACAGCAGCGCGGGACGGTTGGACGCGCCCGAGGTCCTAACGATCACGGGGGATCTCTTCGTTGGGCAGACAAACACTGCTGCGGAGGCCATCGACTTTGTGCGCCGGCAGAAAGCCGCCGGCGCGGGCTTCGTCAAGGTCGTTGCCGGGAACCGTGAATCCGTCGTGAGCATCCTGGAAGAGTCCGCAAAGCAGGAGTTGCATGTGGCTGGACATCTGGTCCCCGCGATAACTGCGGCCGAATCGAGCCAGCTCGGCTGGCGCGCGATCGAACACCTTGGCGCCGGCTGGGGCCTCGCGCTCGAATGCGCGAACGACGAGGCAGCAATCCGCACGACGCTCCTGGGTGGGCAGGCAAGGCCGCCCTTCCCGGCGACCTTCACGCTCAGTCCCAGGTTGTATGACGGGACGCTGAACGGCCGCATCTACCAGAGCATTCACGACAGCTACAGCGAGCTACGCTGCCAGGCGCTGGCGCAAACCTTCGTCAAGAACGGAACCTGGCATGTGCCGACGCTGATCCGATTGCGCACGCAGAACTTCAGCGACGATCCCGTCTATCGGAGCGATCCCAACTTGAAGTATGTGGACAAGACCACTCGGGCGCTTTGGGAAAAGCTGGGCCAGGAGTACGCGTCCAATGTCCCGCCGGCATCGGCGGCGTCGCTTCGGCGTTTCTACAGCCTGCAGATGAACGTCACGCGAACACTCAAGCAGAACGGCGTCAAGATGCTGGCGGGCTCCGATCTGGGCGGGATCTGGGTTATTCCCGGTTTTGGTCTCCACCAGGAATTTCGCGAGCTGGCCGCGTCCGGCTTGTCGCCGCTCGACGTCCTCCAGATGACCACGCTGAATGGCGCGCAGTTCTTGAATCGCGAGGCAACGATGGGCACGGTGACCGAAGGGAAAACCGCCGACCTCGTACTGCTCGATGCCAACCCGGTCGAGGACGCCGCCAACCTCGGCAAGATCGCTGGCGTGATCCTGAAAGGCAGGTACTTCGCTCCCGAGGCGCTTGAGAAAATGAAGGCTGATGTCGCCGCGGCCTATCAGGCACAACCGCTCAAGCCCTTGGAAGAGGCTTTGGATCAGACCCACAAGCACTGACCACGCCATCCCGCAGACCGAAGCGCGTGGCGGCCGCGATCAGCGGCAGATGTGTCAGTTCGATCGCAGCAGTTTCATTGAGGTCTCCTCAATGCAGAAAGCGCTTCTGTCCATCGCAACAGCTCGTCCAGCATGACCGCAGCCGATCGGATGTGAAAATCGTTGGGCATGAACATGCCGTCGGCGTCAATGTTCTGCGTGAAGTTCGGCACGATCACGGCTTCGGGAATCGGCACCACCTTTAACGTGGTGAGCAGTTGCTTGGTGACCTGCACCCCGCGGATGCCCCCGGAGATGCCGCCGTAGCTCACGAAGCCGACGGCCTTGTACTGCCACTCGCAAACCAGGTAGTTCAATGCATTGAGCAACGCGCCGGGCGGGCCGTGGTTGTATTCGGGCATCACGAACAGAAACGCATCTGCCGATTCGACGGACGCGCTCCAAGCCCGCGTGTGCGCATGCATGTACTTCCGCAGTCGCGGATGCTCAGGTTCGTCGAACACCGGCAACGCGAATGCCGCCAAGTCGACCAACGTCGGATCGAAGCCGTCGTGGGCCTGCGCGACGCCGTGCGCCCACCGGGCGATCGCAGGCCCCACACGTCCGGGGCGCGTGCTGCAGATCAGGGTGTGAAGCTTTGGTTTCATGCAGTCAGAACGAGTGGCGAATCCCGAAGTCGTAGCCGGTCGCGGTGCTCGGCGTGAACGTCGCGTTGCTGATGAAGGCGGGTCCGCCGTTGATCGTGAGGGCAGCGCCGTTCTTGTTTTCGATCCGCGCAACCGTGGCGTAGAGCGCGGTGCGCTTCGAGAGGTTGTGAACGTAGCCGAGCGCCACCTTTCTCGCCTTGGGGTTGCGCAGCCCCTGCGCATTCAGGTCGTAACGGACTTGCGAATACGCGGCGCGAATCAGACCGACACCCACGGGAACCGTGATGCCCACAAGATAGCCGTCGAGATCGATGTCCGGCGTGCCGCCGGCGATCGGGGTGAGCGCGTAGTCGCGCACGCGTTTCTCGTGCGACACCTCGCCGAACAGCTTGACGACGCCGAAGTCGTATGCCGCGCCCATGTTGGCCGTCTTCGTGATGTCGGTGGAGCCCGCGTAAAAGCTGTCCGCCGTGGTGTCCTCGGCGTAGGCAACGGCGATGTCGAGCGGGCCGCTGGCATAGCCGAAGCGGCCACCGGCATAGCGACCCGCACGGGTCGTGGCCACGGCGCCTGGATTCAGGGCACCGGTGGCGCTCACTCCAGGCGGCGTGAACTGACCCGGGTCGTACTGGATGTTTTCATGCAAGCTGTACATCAACTGCCCATACAAACCGCCGAGGCCGGGTGGCAGAAAGTAGCCGATGGAATTGCTGGCGCGCGGGTAGTTGGTGCTTCCCTTGAAATCGCGGCCCGGCGAGGTGGAGCCCAAGGAGTTCAGCAGGTTCGCACCGACGCCGACTTGACCGAGCGGATCGTAGGCACTGTTGTTCCAATAGGTCGGCGTGTGGTCGCGTCCAAGCCGCAGTTCTCCGAAGCCGCCGGAAAGACTGATGGTGGAACGACGTGAGAAGTTCGCGATGCCTGTTGCGCCGTCGTCGTTCGTGATCGGCGCTTCGAGCCAGAAGCTCGCGGCCAGGCCGCCGCCGAGATCTTCCGTGCCGCGAAAACCGACCCGGCTCGTGTTGTAGCCCGAGTGACGCAGATCGGTGCGACTGGTCCTGACGCTTCCGCGGTTCAGGTAGGTCGGGTTGGCAATGGTCGGTTGATTCTGATCTTCCGACTTGTTCGTGAAGCCGCTGATGGCCGCGTCGACCACCCCGAACAGGATGACGGACGACTGGGCGTTCGCGGCCCCGCCGACGAACATGAGGCTGAGGCCGATGAGCGTTGTCTTCATGGTGGGTCTCCAGGTGTGCGCGTTCTTTTTGATATGGCGCGCAGGGGTTGCACGCCACCGGCGGTGGCATGGTCAGAAAAAGAAATTGAGGTGGCCAGGCGCTCCGAGCCCGGCGGGGGTCAGCGCCGTGCGCTATCCGGTCGCGCTGGCATCGCGACCGAGCCACGCGCTGCCTTCGGCACAAAGACGCACGAGCGCATCGCTGTGCGGTGTCGGCAGGTCATTGGAGATGCGCGCGCCTCCCTCGGACTGCAGGTAGGCCAGGTGGCGATACCCTTCGGGGTAGCTCGCGAGCCGATCCGCATCCAGACCCAGCACGACGCCCGTCTGCAGCGGGTCCATTCGGTCTTTCTCGTAGATCGGCACGCGCCTCTGGATGCGCCAGCCGTCCGCGTTCGACAGGAAGTCGTAGAAGCGGCCGTGGCAGGTAACGTCCACTTCAGCGCCCTGCAGCTTGCCGCGCACCAGCAGGATCATTCGGGTCTCCGCAATGGCGCGGTCGCCCTGGATCTCGATCGACGATGTGCCGATGAAGTGTTGCGCGCGCGCACCCGCTTTGGCCGCCTCTCGCGAGCGGTCGATGAATTCGGACGCGCTTCCAACGAACCAGGTCGTGTGCATGATCGCGTCGGGAGCAAAGAATTCGTGCAGCTGCTTCCAGCGGCCGGCATCGCGCGCCAGTCCCCAGTCCTGCGTCACGCGTGCGATCTCTGCGCGAGCAATCAGCATGCGCAGCGCCGCTCGTTCGGCGTGGGTCAGTTCGGCAAAGTTATCCATGAGATGTTCCCGGGGTTTGCATCGGGCTCAGTCGAGCGTGGTTCCGGATTGCTTGATGGTCTTGGTCCAGCGGTCATATTCGGTGCTGATGAAGGCTTCGGTCGCAGCCTGATCCAGGTTCACGAGCTCGATGCCGAGCGGTTCCAACCGACCAGCGAGTTCACCGTTCTGCACGGCAGTGCGCAAGGCCACTCGCAGTTGTTCGAGGATCCTGGGAGGCACTCCGCGTTGCGCAAACAGACCGAACCACGTACCCATCTGAAGCTGCAACAAACCGACCTCGGCGGCCGTCGGAACCGAAGGCATATTGACGTTGCGTTTCTCGCTCGTCACGAAGATTGCCTTAAGGCGATTGGAGTCGACGTGAGGCTTGGCTGTGGTGAGAGTGTCCAGGAAGAGGTCCACGCGGCCGGCGAGAAGATCCTGGTACGCGGGCGCGGCCGACTTGTAGGGAACCTGAGTGATCTTGGTGCCGGTCGACTTGGCAAACAGCGTCGCCATCACCTCTTGTCCGCTGCCCGGTCCGGAGGTCGCGATGGTCAGCCGATCAGGGTTGGCGCGAAGCTCGGCAAGCAGTTCCTTGAAGCCGTTCTGGGGCAGGTCGCCTCGTGCCACAAGCAAGTACGGAAAGCGTGCAACCACCCCGATGGGAACGAAATCCCTGGGGTTGTACGGAAGCTTCTTGTACAGGGCAGCATTGAAGACGAGGTTGCTTAGCCCACCGACCATGAGCGTGTAGCCGTCCGGGGCTGCCGCGGCAGCCGTCTGGGTGCCGATCAGCGTTCCCGAGCCGGCCCGGTTTTCCACGACGAACGATGCACCCATCTGTTTGCTGAGGACCTCCGCCAACAGTCGGCCAATGAAGTCGTAGCCGCCGCCCGGACCGGACGCCGCGATGATGGTGACGGGTTTGCTCGGGTAGTCGGCCGCCCTCAGATCGAGAGCGGTGCCGAGCGCACCGATGGTGAGCGCGGTAGAAAGCAGCAGTTTGCGACGGTTCATTTCTTGTCTCCGGGATCGTTGTTTTCGGAGGGTCGGACGTGGATCACAGCGGGTACTTGCGCTGTTCCTGCGATACGGTCACGAGATTGAGGTCGCTGAACATGTCGATGGCCCAACGGCCAAAGCGTGCCCAGCCGCTGTCCTTGACCCCGCCGAACGGAATTTGCGGCTCCCCGGCCATCGTCGGGCCGTTCACGTTCACCAGCCCGACTTCGACCTTGCCGGCGAGGTTGACCGCTTTCCAGACGTCGCGCGTCATGATCGAAGCCGTCAACCCGTAGTGCGTGCCATTGGCCCTGTCCACCGCCTCCTGTTCGTCATCGAAGGGCTCGACGATCACCACGGGGCCGAATACTTCCTCGCAATGAATCGGCGCCTCGGGCGGCACGTCGACGAGCACCGTGGGCTCGAAGCAGCGGCCGACCGAGTGCCCACCCGCCACGACCTTCGCGCCCAGTGCCACCGCGCGGTCGATCCCGCCTCGCATGTTGGCCACCGCGCGGTCGTTGATGAGCGGCCCGATCTTGGTGGCCGGATCGGTCGGATCGCCCGCCTTGAGCGTCTTCGCACGTTCCACGAAGCGCGCCAGGAATCCGTCGAACAACGATCGGTGGACCAGCACCTTGCGGGTGTTCATGCAGATCTGGCCCTGGTGGAAGAACGCACCGAAGATCGCGGTATCGCCGCATAGTCGAGATCGGCATCGCGCAACACGATCATCGCGTTGTAGCCCCCGAGTTCGAGCGCGATGCGCTTCAGATGCTTGCCAGCGCGGGCTGCCAGCAGCGAGCCGGTTTCGGACGAGCCCGTGAAGTTGTACGCGCGCACCGCGCGGCTTTCGAACAGCTGGTCTGCGATCGGCCCGACCTGCCCTGGCGCATGCGTCACGACGTTCAACACGCCAGGCGGGAAGCCGGCCTCCGTCATGATCTCGCCGATGACCAGCCCAGCGCAGACCGGCGCTTCCTCGGAAGGCTTGAGCACCACCGTGTTTCCACAGGCGAGTGGCGAAACGACCGTCCGCATGCCGAGCGCCAGCGCACCGTTCCACGGCGAGATGCCACCCACCACACCGAGTGGCTTGCGCACCGCCATGGCGAAGACGCCAGGCGTGTCGGAGGGGACTATTTCACCGCCTGAAAGATAGGGATAGCCCGCGGCTTGCCGCAGCAGTCCCGCCGACCATTGAATCTGCATGCGGGCATAGGCGTTGGCTGCGCCAGTTTCCCGGGCCATGATGAGCACCAGCTCGTCGGCCCGGCGCTCGACGATGTCCGCGGCTCTTAGAAAGAGGGCTTGGCGCCCACGGGCTCCCATCGCCGCCCAGGCGGGAAACGCCTTCTCCGCCGCTTCGATGGCCATTCGGGCATCAGCTTCACCCGAAGCGGGTACCTCGGCGAAGGCATCGCCGGTGTAGGGGTTCATGTCCTCGAAGGTACGACCGCTGTGCGATTCGACCCACTCGCCTCCGATCAGCTGGTGGTATCGCTTCGTCGTCGTCATCACCGCGCTTGTCATTTGCTTTTTGTCTCCGCTCGTTTCTTGAATGCGGCGAAGTCTATGAATAGGTGGACATTCTCATAAGATGGCAAAGTTGATCTATTGATCAGCTTTACTTATCACCATGAAATTGAATCAGCTGCAGGCGGTAACGGCGGTGGCAGAGCGGGGCAGTCTGCGCGCCGCGGCGCGCCATATCGGCATGTCGCAACCGGCGCTGACCCGCAGCATCGGAGAGCTCGAGCGCGAGCTGGGTGCGACCCTGTTCGAGCGACGCGCGCGCGGCATGACACCCACGCCGGTGGGCGAGGTGTTCATCCGAAGGGCCAGGGTGATCGGCAGCGAGGCGCGCCGGGCGCAGGAGGAAGTCAGCCAATTCCTCGGCGGGGACGAGGGCGACGTTGAGGTGTGCCTGTCGATCGTTGCCCACCTGGCGCTGCTGCCGATCGCGTTGCCGCTGTTCCAGAAGCGCTATGCGCGCACGCGCCTGCGCATCGTCGAAGGGGCGTTTCCTGCAGCCGAACCCCGCCTGCGCGACGGCAGCATGGATTTCTACATCGGGCCGTCGCCCGAGCGTGCGCCGCCTCGCGAGTTCGTGGTCGAGAAGTTGTTCGACAACACCCGCGCTGTGTTCGCTCGCCGCGGACATCCGCGTGCACAGGCACGCTCGCTGGCGGAACTGACCAACGAGGTATGGGCGACCACCGGCATCACGAACAAGGCCGAAAGCGAGTTCACCAAACTTTTCGTGCGACACAAGTTGCCGCTGCCCAGGACCACGATCCAGGCGGATTCGATGCTGAGCCTGCTGACCACCCTGATGTCATCCGATGCGTTGGCGATCACGCTGCGCCAGTACAGCGAGTTTCCGTTGACGCGCGGGGCGCTGCAGATGATCGATGTTAAGGAGCCCCTGCCTGCGCCCGCGATCGTCATCATTCGCCGCGCCGCGTTGCCGCTGACGCCGGCCGCCGAATACCTGGGCGATATGTTCCGACGCGCCGCTGTGAACTACACGCGACGCTGAAAGCGGGACGCATTGCGATTGCGATGCGTTTCAGGCATCGCACAGCTTTTTTTGCCATCTTCCGGGATTCGCCCGGCGCGCCTAAATTGCGCTCCATTCGAATCGCAGGACACAAAAGAAATGACAGTTGCAGCTACCGGCGGCAGGCCGGCGTTCAAGAAGATCGACATTTACAACCACGTCCTTCCACCGAAGTACTTTGAACTCGTCAAGGCCCACTCCAAGGACGCGGGCATCGTCAAGCGCATGGCGAGCCTGCGCATGCTGTGGGATCTCGAAGCACGCGCCGAGATGCTCGCCAGCAAGTTTCCCGATGTGGTTCAGGTGCTCACGCTGAGCCAGCCCTCACCCGAGATGCTGGGCGGGCCGGATCTGTCACCCGAATTTGCGCGTGTCGCGAACGATGGTATGGCAGAGATCTGCCAGCGCTTTCCGGATCAGTTCCCGGTTTTCGTCGCGGCGCTGCCGATGAACAACGTGCCCGCTGCGCTGAAAGAGATGGACCGCGCAATCAACGAATTGGGTGCGCGCGGCGTGCAGGTGGTAACCAACGTCAACGGCCGCCCACTCGACGACCCCGAGTTTTTCCCGATCTTCGAAGCCATGGCGAATCGCCATCGGCTGCCGGTGTGGATGCATCCGTTTCGGCCGGGGACGGTGTCGGACTACAAGGACGAGGAACGCTCGAAGTACGAGATATGGCAAGTGCTCGGCTGGCCCTTCGAGACCTCGGTGGCCATGTCACGCATGGTGTTCTCCGGCATGCTCGAGAAGCTGTCCGAGTTACGGGTCATCACACACCATTGCGGCGGCATGCTGCCGTACTTCGCGGGTCGGGCCGAATCGCTGTGGGCTCAGCTCGGCAGCCGCAGCGCCGACGGCAGCGAAGCCGACGTGCTCAAGCGGCTGTCCAAGCCGCCCATCGAGTATTTCAAGATGTTTTACGGCGACACCGTGCTCGGCGGCTCGGCGTCGGCGCTGCGCTGCGGCCTGGACTTCTTCGGGGTGGATCATGTGGTGTTCGCTTCGGACTGTCCCTTCGATCCCGAAGGCGGGCCCATGTTCATCCGCGAAGGCATCCGCTCCATCGAAGACCAGGATCTGAGCGATGAGGATTGCGAGAAGCTGTACCTGGGCAACGCATTGAAGCTGATGCGCCTGGCTCGCATCGAAAAGTCATGACCGGCGCTGCGTCCGTTCCGCCGTCGCCACGCTGGTTGTTCCACGCACCGTGTTTGCGGCGGGCGCGCTGTCGACGCTCGCCGACGAACTTGCGGCGTTGGGCGTCACCAGGCCACTGCTCGTGACCGACAAAGGCGTGGTGGCGGTCGGCATCGCAGCCAAGGCGGTCGATGCCTGGGGCGATGCCGCCTCAATGCCGGTCTTCGATCGCGTCACAGAGAACCCGCTCTTCGCCGCCGTCGATGGCGGCGCAGCCTGCTATCGCCAGGAAGCTTGCGACGGCGTGGTGGCGTTGGGCGGCGGCTCTGTCATCGACACGGCGAAGGTCATCGCATTGCTGGCGACGAACCGTGGCCGCGCGGCCGACTACCTCGGGGTGCGCAATCCCACGCACCGTGCAGCCGCGCCGCTGGTCGCCATCCCGACCACCGCAGGCACCGAAAGCGAAGCTTCGCCCGCGGCGGGAATCCACCCGAATGCCGTTTCCGCATCAGTCGGCATGAACTCGCGCCATCTCGTTCCCGTGGTGGCAATCCTCGACCCGCAACTGACCCTCAGCCTGCCCCCGGGCTGACGGCGGCCACCGGCATCGATGCGCTGAGTCATTGCATCGAGGGTTACCTGTCCCGCAAGAGCGTGCCGCTGGGTGATGCCATCGCGCTGGAGGGCATGGCGCGCGTGGCACAGTTTCTTCGGCGCGCTGTCGCGGATGGCGGTGATGTGCATGCGCGGTCAGCCATGATGCTTGCCGCATTTTCCGGCGGCGTGTCGATCGGCATGGGGCTCGGCCCGGCCCATGCCGTGGCGATCGCGTGCAGCGATCAGGGTTTTGCGCACGGCATCCTCAGCGGCATCGGTCTCGTGGCGACGCTCGACGCCACGCAGCATCGCCTGCCCGATCGCGCTGGCGACATTGCGCGGGCACTCGGCCTGGCACCCGCGGTGTCGCTGTCGCAGGGAGTGGCCGCGTTGATGCGCGATCTCGGGCTGCCGGCAGCGCTGACCGAGTTGGGCTATGCAGCCGACGACGTGACCACCGCGGCCGCACACGCCAGCCACTTCAACTTGTTTGCGCCGGTGCATCCGACCCCGCTTGAATATGCGTCGATGCTGACACTGTCCTTGAGCAAAGCCATGGTGACGGGCGTCCGTTGCCGACCGATCAGCGTGGGCGCCAAGGCCGCGCAGTGATTCACTCTGAGCATCGCTGCGATCTTTTTGAGATCTATCTGCGCCCGGCTTGGCTCCGTACGATCATGTCCAAACAACTTATGGAGACTTCAGCGTGAACGCGATCACAAGACGAAAGGTCCTGCTTTCGGCATCGGGCCTGGCCTGCTGCGGCACGGCCCCCGCCCAATCACGCACGGTGCCCTTCGCCTCTCGCCCGGTGATGCTGGTCGTGCCCTTCACTGCGGGCAGCGGCAGCGACACCATTTCGCGCATCATCTCGCCGCGGCTGAGCGAGCTGTGGAAACAGGCGGTGGTGGTAGACAACCGGCCAGGCGCCAGCGGCAACCTGGGTGCCGACCGCGTGGCGAAGGCCGCGCCGGATGGTCAGACCTTGCTGATGGCCATCAACACGCTTGCCGCATCGCCGGCGCTGTACAAATCGTTGCCCTTCAGCCCTGCAACAGACTTCACGCCGATCGCCCATCTCGCCACCGCGGGTTTCACGCTGATCGTCAACAGTGAGGTCCCAGCAAAGGACATGCGCTCGCTGGTGGCCTACATCAAGAGCCGGCCTGCGGGCTCACTCAACTACGCGTCGCCGGGCACCGGTACCCCGCATCACCTCGGCATGGAATTGATGAAGTCCGCGCTGGGCATCGACGTCGTGCATGTGCCATTCAAGGGCTTCTCGGGCGCGCTGACCGACACCATGGGTGGACAGGTGCAGATGATGCTTGCAACGGTCCAGTCGGTGTTACCGCAAGTGCAGGCCGGCAAGGTGCGCATGCTTGGCGTGACGGGTGCCGAGCGATCGCCGCTGGTGCCGAACATTCCAACGTTCAGCGAACAGGGCATCACCTCGCTCGAAGGCGTGGATGCGTGGTATGCGGTATTCGGCCCCGCAGGTCTGCCGGCGCCACTGGTCGAGCGCCTGCACAACGATTTCGTGCAGGTCATGCAGCAGCCCGAGGTCAGAAAGAAGTTGTCGGACCTCGGCCTGACAGTGAAGACGAGCAGCCCTGCCGGATTGCGCGAACTGATGACGGCCGACATTGCGCGCTGGAGGAAAGTGGCGGCTGACGCTCACATCGTTGCCGAATGAGAAAGACGCCGCCGCATCAAGACCTCATCTTGTGTCTTTCTTCAGCGCATGGCGCGCTGCCCGCACGATGCTCTGCGCATCGACGCCGAAGAACTGCCGCAGCGCAGCGCGCGTGTCGCTGCGCCCGAACCCGTCGGTGCCGAGCGTGAGATAGCGCCTGCCCTGCGGAAGAAAGGCGCGGATGCTTTCGGGCAGCGCACGCACGTAGTCGGTGGCGGCGATAACCGGCCCGCCGCCGCCTTGCAGTTGCTGGGCAATGAAGGGGATGCCGGCCTTCTCGCCGCGAAGTTGCGCCTGCTCGCAAGCAGCGCCGTCGCGCGCAAGCTCGCTCCAGCTGGTGACGCTGAACACCTCGGCATCGATGCCGGCTTCGGCCAGGATTTGCGCTGCCTTGACCACTTCGGTGAGGATGGCGCCCGATCCCATCAGCGTGACCTGCGCGGGCGCATCCGCTGCCCCGTAGCGCCCGAACCGATAGCACCCGCGCAGCACGTCGCCATGCGCCTCGGGCGGCAGGCTGGGCTGCGCGTAGTTCTCGTTCATCAGCGTGACGTAATAGAAGACGTCCTTCTGCTCCACCATCATTTCGCGGATGCCGGCATCGACGATCACCGCCATCTCGCCCGCAAAGGCCGGGTCGTAGGCCTTGCAGTTCGGAATGGTCGCGGCCACCAGGTGGCTGGTGCCGTCCTGGTGCTGCAGCCCTTCGCCGCCGAGCGTGGTGCGCCCCGAGGTGGCGCCGAGCAGGAAGCCGCGCGAGCGCTGGTCGGCCGCGGCCCAGATCTGGTCGCCCACGCGCTGGAAGCCGAACATCGAGTAGTAGATGTAGAAGGGCAGCATCGCCAGCCCGTGCACGCTGTAGCTGGTGGCCGCCGCCGTCCAGCTGGCGATGGCGCCGGCCTCGCTGATGCCTTCTTCGAGGATCTGGCCGTCGGTTGCCTCGCGGTAGCTCAGGATCGAGTCGATGTCTTCGGGCGCATAGCGCTGGCCCACGCTCGAATAGATGCCGACCTGCTTGAAGAGGTTGGCCATGCCGAAGGTGCGCGCCTCGTCGGCCACGATGGGGACGATGCGCGCGCCGAGCGCCTTGTCCTTCATCAGGTTGCCCAGCATGCGCACGAAGGCCATGGTGGTGCTCATGTCCTTGCCGTCGGCGGCGACGGCGAACTGCGCGTAGGCCGAGAGCTCCGGCTTGGGCACCACGTCGCAGGCGGTGTCGCGCCGCGGCATCGGGCCGCCGAGCGCGTCGCGGTGCGCCTTGAGGTAGCGCATCTCCTGGCTGTCTTCGGCGGGCTTCAGGAAGGTCAACGAGGTCGCCTCCTCGTCGGTCAGCGGCAGGTTGAAGCGATTGCGAAATCCGATCAGGTCGGCGCTTTCGAACTTCTTGTGCGAGTGCGTGGTCATGCGGCCCTGGCCGGCGCCCATGCCGTAGCCTTTCTTGGTGTGGGCGAGGACAACGGTCGGCTGGCCGCGATGCGCGGCCGCAGCCGCGTAGGCGGCGTGGATCTTCACCAGGTCGTGGCCGCCGCGCTTCAGGCGGTCGATCTGCTCGTCGGTCATGCCTTGGGCGAGGCGCGCGAGTTCTTCGTTCTGGCCGAAGAAGGTGTCGCGGTTGTAGCGGCCGTCCTTGGCTGCAAAGGTCTGCATCTGGCCGTCGACGGTGTCGGCGAAGGCGCGTGCCAGCGCTGCGGTGGTGTCGCGGGCGAAGAGCCCGTCCCAGTCGCTGCCCCAGACCAGCTTGATCACGTTCCAGCCGGCGCCGGCAAAGAGCTTTTCGAGCTCGTCGATGATGCGGCCGTTGCCGCGCACCGGGCCGTCGAGCCGCTGCAGGTTGCAGTTGACCACCCACACCAGGTTGTCGAGCTTCTCGCGCGCGGCCAGCGTGAGCGCGCTCATCGATTCGGGCTCGTCCATCTCGCCGTCGCCGAACACGCCCCAGACCTTCCTCTGGCTGCAGTCGAGCAGTTTGCGGTCGCTCAGATAGCGCATGAAGCGCGCGTGGTAGATCGAGCTGATCGGGCCGATCCCCATCGAGCCGGTGGGGAACTGCCAGAAATCCGGCATGAGGTACGGATGCGGATAGCTGCTGAGGCCGCGCGCGCCGCTGCCCCCGGTGAACGCCGGTGCGCTGAGTTCCTGGCGGTAGTGCTTCAGGTCGTCTTCGCTCAGCCGGCCTTCGAGAAAGGCGCGCGCATAGACGCCGGGCGCGCTGTGCGGCTGGAAGAACACGAGGTCGCCGCCATGCGACGCGTCACGCGCCTGAAAGAAATGGTTGAAGCCGCACTCGAACAGATCGGCCGCGCTGGCGTAGCTGGCGATGTGGCCGCCGAGCTCGCCATAGGCCTGGTTGGCGCGCACCACCATCGCCAGTGCGTTCCATCGCATCAGGGAGGCCAGGCGCTCCTCGATGGCGAGGTCGCCGGGGAAAGCGACCTGATCTTCGACCGCGATGGTGTTGACGTACGGCGTGGCGAGTTCGGGCTGCCAGCCGATGCGCTGGTGCCGAGCGAGACGCGCCAGATCTTCCAGGATCTGGCGCGCCCGCTCGGGGCCGCTCGCTTCGGCAAGCGAAGCGAAGGCCTGGCGCCATTCCTCTGTTTCTTGCGGGTCGGGATCCATGGCACCGACAAGAGCGGCAAGGTGCGGAGCGGAGAGAGCATTCATGCTTAGCACTCTATGGCGGCGCCTCCAAAATGTGCTGCGGTTCAAAAATGATCCGGGCCGATTCAGCGGCATAAAATGCCGACCCGCTACACATTCCAAGAATTAATGAAGCTCGATGCGCTGGATCTCCGCATCCTCGACGAACTCCAGCGCGATGGTTCGCTTCCGAACGTCGAGCTGGCGCGTCGCGTTCACCTCTCACCGTCGCCTTGCCTGACGCGCGTGAGGGCGCTCGAAGCCAAGGGCGTCATCGACCGCTACGTCGCGATCGCCAATGCCGCGGCGCTGGGCTTGGGTCTCAATGTGTTCATCTCGATCAGCCTCACGACGCAGAGCAAGGCCGCGCTCGCCGAGTTCGAACAACGCATCGCAGAGCACGACGAAGTGATGGAGTGCTACCTGATGACGGGCGACAGCGACTACCTCATCCGCGTCGCGGTGGCAGACATCGCGGCGCTGGAGAAGTTCATCCTCGAACAACTGACGCCGATCGCCGGCATCGAGAAGATCCGGTCGAGTTTTGCGCTCAAGCAGGTGCGCTACAAGACGGCGTTGCCATTGCCATTGCCACGCTGAGCCTGCGTTCGGCCGAGGCGGATCAGACTACGCGTTGGCGCTGCGTACCCAACGCGCCGGCGCTCAGCGTCATCACATCGCCCCGGCGCAGAAACACCGGAT
>JBBJMS010000048.1:0-20558 GCA_037720315.1 Variovorax sp.
CGATCGCCAGCGGCCACGCGGTGATCAGCAACCCGGCCTCGACATGCGAGCGCCCGTAGGTGTCGAGCAGCAAGAACGGCAGCGCAATGAACGACAGCATCTGCGCGCAGAAGGCCGCGACCGATGCGCCCATCGACAGCGCGAACACCGGGATGCGCAGCAGGTCGATCGGAAACAGCGGCACCGCCAGCGCGCGCTGCCGCCGCAGGTACACGAAACCGACCGCCAGGCCGGCGATCAGCAGCGCCCAAGCCACCAGGTCCGTGCCCTGCCCTGCCTGGCTGCGCACGCCGAGCCGGTCGGCGCCGATGAACACGAGCGAAAACATCAGTACGTTGAGCAGCACATCGAGCGCCGAGAAACGCGCTCCGCCGCCGGCCGCGACGCGATGCGCCGGCAGCGCGTAGATGCCGAGCGCGAGCACCAGCACGCCGAGCGGCAGGTTGAGCGCAAAGAGCCAAGGCCACGACGCCACCGACAGGATCGCCGCCGCCACCGTCGGTCCGGCCACGGAGGCCGTGGCCACCACCATCGAGTTGATCGCCATGCCGCGGCCGAGTTGCGCCCTCGGATAGATGAGCCGGACCAGCGCCGCATTGACGCTCATGATCCCGGCCGCACCGAGCCCCTGCACCGCACGCGCCGCGATCAGCATCGCGAGCGAATCCGCCAGCACCGCGCCCAGCGATGCGAAGGCGAACACACCCATGCCCACCAGGTACACGCGGCGGTAGCCGATGCGGTCGCCCAGCGAGGCCAGCGGCAGCAGCATCACCAGCGCGGCGATCTGGTACGCATTGACCACCCAGATCGAGTGCGCCGCATCGGCGTTGAGTTCGCGCGCGATGCCCGGCAGCGCGAGGTTGACGATGGTGCCGTCGAGCACCGCCACCGCGATGCCGAGGATGATGACCAGCATCGCGCGCCAGCGCTGCGGCTGCGGCAGGCCGTCCGCCAAGGGCAGGCTGTCGGCTGCGGACAATGTCACGGCTTCTCAGTTCACCGCGCAGCGCGGCGCCTGCGCCCGGCCTAGCGTGAACCAGGTCAGCGCCACGGCGATCAACGCGCCGCCCGCCATGCCGGCGACCATCGGCAGCGGCCGGCCGTCGGTGAACAGGCCGACCACCGCCATCACCAGCGCGCCGGTCAGCATCTGCAGCGTGCCGAGCAGGGCCGATGCGGTGCCGGCGATGGCGCCGTGCTGTTCGAGCGCCAGCACCGACGTGGTCGGGATCACGAAGCCCATGAAGCCGCTGGCAATGAAATACAGCACGAGCAGCACCGCCAGCCGGTCGCCGCCCGCCAGGTAGTAGCCGAACATCGCGAGCATCACCAGGCCGCAGGCGCTCACGCTGGCCTTCACCACCCGCACGATGCCGAAGCGGTCGCACAGCGCGCCGTTGAATTGCGCCGCGGCGAAGAACGCAGCCGCGTTGATGCCGAATGCGATGCTGTAGAGCATGGGCGACAGGCCGTAGTGGTCGATCATCACGAACGACGAGTTGGCCAGGTAGGTGAAGAATCCGGCCATCGCGAATGCGCCGATGAAGACCAGCCCGAGATAGTGCGTGTCGCGCAGCAGGACGCCGTAGGAGCGGAGCGCGCTGCCGAGGCTGCTCTCCACGCGATCTTCGGGCGGCCGCGTTTCCTTCAGCGTCAGGCCCATCAGCGCGAGGCCGGCCACGGCAGCCAGGGTGACGGCCCAGAACACGCCGCGCCAGCCGGTGAATGCGATCACAGCGCTGCCGGCCAGCGGCGCGAGGATGGGCGACACGCTGAACACCAGCATCAGCAGCGACATCAGCCGCGCGGCGTCGCGCCGGTGTGCAGATCGCGCACCACCGCGCGCGGATCGCCATGCCGGCTGCGCGCCCAAGCCTTGCACGAACCGCAGCGCGATCAGCGTTTCGATGTCGGTTGCCAGTGCGCAGCCGACGCTGGCCAGCGCGAACAGGCCGAGCCCGAAGTACAGCGGCGGCTTGCGCCCCACCATGTCCGAAACCGGCCCGTACAGCAGTTGCCCGACGCCGAGCGACAGGAAAAACGCGGTCAGGCTCATCTGCACCGGACCGATGCCGGCGCCGAGATTGCTGCCGATTTCCGGCAGCGCGGGCAGGTACATGTCGATCGCGAACGGGCCGATGGCCGACAGCAGGCCCAGCACGAGCGCGATCCGCAGGAATGGCGAAGAAGTCATCGGCCGTATTGTCGCCAAGGCGGCAATGAGCGCTGCACGGCGCCGCGCGATGCGATGTGCTAGCCGATCAATCGCCCGCAGCGCGCGAGGACTCGATGGCGCCGCGCAGCAAGGCTTCGAGCGTCGCGAAGTCGACCGGCTTCGTCAGGTGGTGATCGAAGCCGGCCTCCTTGGCGCGGCCCCGGTCCGTGTCGCTCCCCCATCCGGTGATCGCGATCATCACCACCTTGCCCAGCCCCGCGTCGGCGCGCAACTGCTCGGCGACCTCGTAGCCGTTGAGGCCCGGCAAACCGATGTCGAGCAGCACGGCGTCGGGCCGGAAACCGCGCGCGGCCTCGAGAACCTCCCGCCCGTCGTGGACCATGTGCGTGCTGTGGCCGGTGATCGCGAGCGCGGTCGCCAGTGCCTCGGCCGCGTCGGCGTTGTCGTCCACCACCAGCACTTTCAGCGGCGGCACGGCACAGCGGCTCCCGGCATCGTCGTTCAGGCTGGCGCCAGCGGATGGCACCTGGTTCAGGCACGGAACGCGAAGGGTGAAGGTGGAGCCCCGCCCGAGGCCGGCACTGGCCGCGGTGACCGTTCCGCCATGCATCTCGACCAGGGTCCGCACGAGATAGAGGCCGATACCCAGGCCGCCCTGCGCGTTGTCGAGCGTTCGTCCGACCTGGGTGAACAGCGAAAACACACGCTCGCACATCTCGGCAGGTATGCCGGTGCCGGTGTCGCCGACTTCCACCACCGCGACCGCATCTTCCTGCCATGCGCGCAGCGTGACCCGGCCGCCTGCCGGCGTGTACTTGGCCGCGTTGTTCAGCAGGTTGCCCACCGCCTGCGCCAGCCGCGTCGCGTCGCCCATCAGGGAGATGTTGCCGCGTTGAATGTCGACGCTGAACTGGTGCGCGCGGGCGTCGATGCCCGGGCGGCTCAGTTCGACCGCGGTTTCCAGCACCGCCGACAGGTTGATCCGCGAGGTTTCCAGCCGGATCTTGCCGCTGTTGATGCGCGAGATGTCCATCAGGTCGTCGATCAGCCGGACCATGTGCGCCAGCTGGCGTTTCATCGTCTCGCGCGTGCGCCTGGACACCGGGCCGTTCTTCTCGTCGCGGCTCAGGATGTCGAGCCCGGTACGGATCGGCGCAAGCGGATTTCGAAGCTCATGCGCCAGGGTTGCGAGGAACTCGTCCTTGGCCCGGTTCGCTTCGCGCACGACCTGCTCGGCCTCCTTGCGCTCGGTGATGTCGATCACCGAACCGGCCATGCGAAAAGGCTTGCCCATGCCGTCCTTCAGCGCCGCGCCGGTGATCAGGAACCAGCGCCAGGCGCCGCCCTTCAACTGCATCCGGCATTCGACGTGATAGGGCCTGTCATCGCTCAGGTGGGCGCGCAGCGCCTCCCGCAGGAGCGGCACGTCTTCATCGTTCGTCACCGAGCGCATGGACGACAGGCGGTTGGGGAACTCGTCTTCGCCGTAGCCGAGTGCACTCTTGAATCGCGGCGAATAGAACATCGTGTCGGCCACCATGTCCCAGTCCCACAGGCCCGCACTCGATCCGCGCACCGCGAGCTGATAGCGCTCGTCGCTCTCCCTCAGCGCCTGGTTGGCATGCTCGAGCGTGCGGGCGCGCGACCCGAGCTCGTCCAGCATCGCGTTGAACACGTCCACCAGCGAGCCCACCTCGTCGCTGCTGACCTTCTTCGCGCGCAAACTGAAATCGCGTTGATCGAGGATTTCGCGTGCCACCTTGCTGATCGCCAGCACCGGCCCGGTCACGCTGCGCTGGAGCCGGTTGGCCAACGCGAGCGCGGCCAGAAGGCTGAGGGTGAGCACAAGAGCCAGCACGCCGAGGTATTCGAGAGAGCGCGCCCACAGGTTGTGGCGCGTCATCAGGTGCACCGTACCGACCACCTCCTGCTGCGCCATCACCGGACGCCACACCTTGACCCACTCCGCGTCCACGATGACGCCGGCCGGCTCGGTGCGTGTGGGCAGCGGCGCAGGTCGTTTGGCGGAGCCTTGGAAGGACGCGAACAGCCGCCCCTCTTGATCGAAAAGCGCAGCGGCGGCGATTTGCGAACGGGCGCGCAGGACGCTCAGGTTTTCCGACGCGACCTTCGGGTCGTCGAAAACCATCGCCGGGCTGCTGACCAGGGCGATCATGTCGGCCAGCGCCACCAAATCGCCCTCGATCGTTAGCAGCCGGCTACGCAGGTCGAAGAGCACCAACGCAAGTCCGGCAAGAAGCAGGGCCACCGCCGTGGTGGTCGTCAGGATGATGTTCAGCTTCTGGCGAATGGACGAAGCGGCGGCCAGTTTCATCGTTGTGTCCCAAGCACCGTTTGCGCCACCGCCAGCAGGCGCGCGCTCAGCTTGAGCGAGCGGGCTTCGGCGGCATCGAGCGCGACCGAGAAGCGCACGCGCCCCGAATCGGTCGAGAAGTCGATCACGCTGCCCGGCGGAATGGGGCCGCCACGGTCGGTCACGACCAGCACCGCGCCGGGCGGCAGCCGAAGAATCTCGCTGCCCGCGCCCTTGCCCACGAACAGCATGTGGGCCGATTCGGCCGCCGAACCATCGCCAACCCGGCGAGCGGTGATTCGCCGGCCTTCGACCGGGCGCCCGGCGATCAGCTGTTCGAGGCTGGAGGCGACCGCATCGTCCCCGACGACGGCGATGACGACGGGCTCCTCGGGTCCGCCGAAGGCGCGTGCCGGCCATTCCACATAGGCGGAAAACTTGTACAGGAACGCGGCCTTGACGGCGCTCTCGCTCTGCGCACCCACCGGTTGCGCAGCCGCGTGGACTGTCAACAGGAGCGCTGCCCACAGAAGCGACGGAAGCCTCAAAGCTGCCAAACCGCCTTGATGAACACGCGGCGCTCGATCTGGCTGGCCACGCCGATCGCATTGAACTCGACGTGGCGGCGGTCGAACAGGTTCTGCACCAGCAGCGACAGGTCGAGCCGGGGCGTCACGCGCACGCTCCAGCGCGCATCGACCGCGGTGTAGCTCTCGACCGCGGGCGACGGAAGTGCGCCGACCTGCCTGACGATCACGTCGAATTCACCGGCCGAGCCGATGTTCAAGCTCGAGCGCAAATTCCACTGGTGCTTGGGGTCGTTGCCGAGCGAGGCAATGCCGGCCGGGTCAGGCGTGCCGCGCCTGTTTTCCAGGTCTTTTTCCATGGCAAGGAAGCCGGCGCTCAGCCGCCAGTTCGAAGTCGCCCGCCAAGTCGCCCAACTCTCCACGCCGGTGATGTTGCCGGCGATCTGGTTGATGAGCGTGACGGGCGGCGCGCTGCCGCTGCGCAGTTTCTCGAAGCGCTGCTGAAAGGCGGTGACGGAATAGGACACGTTCGGTGCGATGTAGCCGCGGTGCCCGATCTCGAAGACGTTCGCCACTTCGGCTTCGAAGTTGGGCCCGCCGTTGATGATGAAAGGCCGCGTGCTCGGCGAATAGAAATCGCGGTCCAGCCGTGCCGGCGCGCGCACTGCGCGCGACCAGGCGGTCCAGGTGAGCGACTGATCGGAATGCTTGTAGGAGAGCCGGGCGTTGGGGAGAAACTCCAAGCCGGTGTAGTCGTTGTGCTCGGCCTTGGCACCCAGCGTCAATTGCGCGGCCTCGCCGATCTTCAAGCCGTGCTGGACGAAGACGCTGGTCCACGACAGGTTGCGCGTGCCCGGCAAGAACAACACTGCGGGGCTGGTCAGCGTCTTGTCCCGCGTGTGCCGATAGGCCGCGCCCCACAACACCTGCTGCCCCTCTTGCATGGTCGGTTCGTGGCTGAACTGCGCATCCACCGTCTCCGCGGTATCGCGAAAGCCGGTGACGTCGTCGCGCTCGGCGCGGTCCACGTAGGCCTGCAGCTTGAAAGGAGAACCGCCCGCGAACTTGCCGCTCCACCGCCCGAGGAGGTTGGCGCCCGACAGCAGCGGCGCGAGATTGTTCGCCGGGCTCTTGCCGCCTGTGTAGGTGTCGCCCTGCAGCGTCATTTGGCCTACGGGAACGTTCAGGTCGGTGCGAAAGCCCACCTGCTGCTTGCTCGACGAATCCGGCCGGACGAAGCCGTCGGCGCGCGCGGTGTCGCTGCGGTCCATGGCCAGCGCATAGAGACGCACATGGCCCACGGCGCCGAGCTCGCCGCCCCAGCGCACCATCTCGTAGCCGCCGGAAGCCGAGCGCACGACCGACGCCAGCGTGCCTTGCGTTGCCGCGGCCGACTTGGTGATGACGTTGATGACGCCGTTGACCGCGTTGGCACCCCACAGCGTTCCGCCCGGTCCGCTCACCACTTCGATGCGCTCGATGTCTTCCAGCACCACGTCGTTCGCATCCCAGAACACGCCCGAGAACAGCGGCGAGTAGATCGTCCGCCCATCGATCAGCACCAGCAGCTTGTTGCCGATGGCATTGTTGAAGCCGCGGGCGCTGATGGCGTACTGGCCCGAATTGAGTTGCGCGACCTGCAGGTTCGGCGCCAGCCGAAGCGCGGCCGGAAGGGTTGTGGCTGCGGAGCGCCGGATGTCGTCGCCCGTGATGACGAAGATCGATGCCGCAGCGTCCTGCAGGGGTTCGGCACGCCCGGAAACCGACGTGACCTCGATGTTGCTCAACTGCTCCAGACTCAGGTCGGCAAGATCGGACAGCGCGACATCTTTTGGAGCGGCCGCCATCGAAACGCCACTGAAGCAAAGAACCGTTGTGAGAGTCCATGAGGCCGCGGAAGGCCGGGCCGGCTTCAGTTTCATGTTGCAGCAACAAAGTGAGTCGCGGGATCTTAGCTCAGCGATGTCAGCCGAATGGATTCATCCCGCTGCGCTCGATCGCCGTCGCGCTAACCTTGCGGCATGCATAAAACTACCTCGACCGACGGAGCGCCTGCAGTGCTGCTCGTGCCCGGCTGGGATGACCAGAACCCAGCCTTCTATTGCGAACTGGCCCTGCAATTCACCGGACGGGGCTGGGTCTGCCATACCCTCGACCTGCCCGACCCCGCGTCGTCTCAGATGAAGGCGCAGGCCACACGCGAGCACAACCTGCGGGACCTGCTCGCCGGCTGCGACGCCCTTGCCGGCGATCCCGGCGTGGACCCCAACGCCATCGCCATCGTCGGCGTCAGCTACGGCGGTTACCTGGCTGCCTTCGCCAGCGCGATGCGTCCGGTGCGATGGCTCGCCCTGCGCTCGCCGGCTATCTACCGCGACGAAGGCTGGACCACGCCGAAGGAACAACTCGACAAGGAAGACCTCGCCGCCTACCGGCAGCGTGCGCTGCGCCCCCACGAAAATCGGGTGCTGGCAGCCTGCGAGGCTTTCGAAGGCGATGCGCTGGTGATCGAGTCGGAGTGCGACGACACGGTGCCGCAGCCGACAGTGCGGACCTATGTCGCCGCATTCGAGCGGGCGCGCTCGCTAACCCACCGTGTGCTGCCGGGCGCCGACCATGAACTGTCCCGAGGTGAATGGCGGCACGCCTGGCAGCTTCTCCTCGTCTCCTGGCTGACGCAGAAGGCGCAGGAGAGACCGCAGCCGCCGAACTGAGCGGCGGCCGGGTCGGCGATCAGTCGAACGTGAAGCCGAAGCCGACCCGCACGATCGCCTTGCTGCCGCCCGAGCCCCAGCCCACGCCGGCGTGCAGGGTGCGCGCGCCGTCGGCCGAACGCTTGAGTATGTTGAAGCCGACACCGGCCTCGCCGTTGTAGCCGGCCACCGCACCACTGACGTGGTAGCGGCCCGGCTCCACCGGCGTGACCACTGCGAGCGCAGCCGATGCCGCGATGCCGCCCGACAGCATTTTGGTATCGCGATTGAGCTGTTCGGCCACCGCGCTGATGCGGCTGCCGGTGGCGTTGAGCTGGTTCACGTTGACCGCGTCGGTGCCCTGCACACCGGGCGCGACGTTGGTGATCTGGCGCTCGTTGCCGGCGGAGCCGACCGACACCACATTGGCTCGCCCGTCGTCGAACGAATTGCCGCCGAGCGACACCGAATTGGTGCCGGTGGCCATCGACCCGCTGCCCACGGCGGTGGTGTCCTGGCCCGTGGCCGAGGGCGCGACGTAAGTGACGGGGTTGATCGCGATCGCGCTGTTGGCGACCGGTGCGACCGGCGGTACCACCACCGGCCCGCCTCCGCCGCCCGGTGCGGCACCGATGGTATCGATCCGGTCGTTCAGCCCGCGCGAAACGGCGTAGAGCTGGCCGCCGTTGACGCCATCGGTGCTGGTCGCAGTGATGGCGCCGGGTGCCAGGTTCTTGAGCTGGCGTGTCGCGCCGGTGGTGGCGTTGCCGAAGCTGACCACGCCGGCCACGTTGCCGGCACCGGCGAAGCCGCCGTAGCTATAGTTGCCGCCGCCGGTGCTGGTGACGGTGCCGTCGGTGACGGCGGCCGAAGCGCTGGTGGTCGAGCCGGCGCCCAGCGACACGGCACCTACGTTGGCGGCCGTGGCGCCCCGGCCCAGGGCAACGGTGTCGTTCGCGGTCGCCCTTGATTGGCTGCCGATGGCGACGCCGCCGACGCTGGTGTTTGTCCTCGCGGCAAAACCGATTGCAACCGCGTCGGCGCCGGTGTTGCCGACGAAAGTTTGGGTGCCGAGGGCGACCGACCTGACGCCGAAAACCTGGCCGTTGATTGCTGCCGAGTCCGTGTGGGCAGTAGCCCCGATTCCGATCGCGGTAGCGCCGCTGCTCGTGGCACTTGCGCTCGCGCCAATTGCAGTACCGCCTGGGGCAAGTACGGATGAGGCGGAACCGATGGCCGTTTGTAAAAAGCTGTCGCTAGTCAATGCGCGCAAACCTATCGCCACATTGCCCCCAGTCAAGCCGGTGGCTGGCGCCCTCGCCCCACAGCCGACGGCGATCGAACTCAAACCTGCCTGCGCCGGTGTACTCAGATCTGAAGGAATTGGGAAACCCTGGCCGGTCCGGCAGTCCATCTCAGTTGGCGATATCGCCGTACCGCTCGTGTTCGTGACGTTGGCGCCTCCCAGCGCCTGCGCGGCGGCGCCACCCGCATAGCTCGCGACCACCAGCGTCACCGCCGTCAGGGCCAGCGCACAGCGGCCGCTCTTGACGCGGCGTGGCTTCGTGGTTTCGGATGCGGCGACCCAGGCGCCGAGCGACTCGTTCCAGGCCGAGCGGTGTGACTTGTTCATGTGTTTCTCCAGATTGGTTGACATCGGCATGCCGGGATCGGTCGCCATTCGTCAAGCCGCCGGGCGCTGCACTAGTGCTTCGGCGTTGACGGAACGGACTGTTGCCGAATGCAACCTCACATTGGCGCGCTTGCGACAAAGCGCGACATTTGGAGCGCGAGAACGGGTGAGCGCGTGACGGAGTCGACGCCTGCTGTCGCGAATGTCGCGCAGCCAACCGCAAATAGAGGGGCGGCGGCGACTTGTGCGTCAGCCGCCGCAGCGCATCGGCGCGACGCTGCGCGCGATGGCATCGGCCAGCCGGGCCGCGACGCGCGCGTGCCGCCGGCCAGCGCATCGATGCCAGCGCCTTCGACCGGCTCGGTGAGTGCGAGCTGGCAGGCGATCGGCGGCGTGCCGTCGTCGCTGCGCCGCACGGTCCAGCTGAATCCGGCGTCGACGCGGCGGCCCTGCACCGCGTCGAACTGCCGAAGCTGCACCGCGATGCGAACCCCGGGCTGGCCCTGCGGCCGGCCGCTGCGGGTGGCGTCCACCGCACCCAGCCGGGCGGCGATGCCGCTCGCCAGGGCATCGCGCAGTTCGCTCTCGAACGACGAAGACCAGCGGTGCTGCTCCAGGATGTCGACCTGCGGCCCGTCGGCCGCGCCCTCCTGCCGCACCACCAGTTGCGGCAGTGCGAAGCGCTCGGGCATTGCAACCGGCGCGAGCTCGATGAACGTCGCCGCCGGCCCCCCCGAGCCGACCACGGTCGTGGCGGGCTGCGCGCCGGCCAGGCTGTAGTACTGCGGCGCCGTGCTGGCGCAGCCGGCAGCCAGCAGCAATGCGCCGATCAGCGCCAATGGAAGGTTGGGCCTGTGCTTCATTTCTTCTTGTCCTGCGGCTTGCCGCGGATGAGCGATTCGGGATGCCGCTCCAGATAGTCGGTAAGTACGCGCAGCGAACCGGCCGCGCGCGTGACCTCCTGCAGCGTCTGGCGCAGGTCCTGCTGGAGCGGCGCATCTTCGGCGATGGTCCGCTGGGCGGCGCCCAGCGTCTTGTCGGCGGTGGCGAGGGTCTTGCGCACGTCCTTCATCGCCGCCGTCATTTCGGGCGCGACGTCGTTGTTCAGGCTCTTGGTCAATTGCTCGGCGCCGCGCAGGGTCTTGTCGAGCGTGGCGAGCGTCTTGCGCAGGTCGGTGCCGATCTCGTCGAACGGGACCTTGTTGAGCTTGCTGGCGATCTCGCCGATCTGCGATTGGATCTCGTCCAGGCTGTTCTGCACGGTCGGCATCTCGGCCGGGTTGCGCGCCGGGTCGAACGCGACGGCGGGCGCCTTCGGAAAGAAGTCGAGCGCGACGTAGACCTGGCCAGTGAGCAGATTGCCGGTGCGCAGCTGCGCACGCAGTCCCTTGCCGATGAGGAACTTCACGCGCTCGAGCTGCGACAACCGCGATTCGCGCGGTGCGCCGACGGCCCCGCGCCGCAGCCGGTCGGGGTAGATCTGCACCAGCACCGGCATCTTGAACTCGCGCTCGTTTCGGTCGAACTCGATGCCGATCGACTTGACCTCGCCGATCACCACGCCGCGGAAGTCGACCGGTGCGCCCGGCGAAAGTCCACGAAGCGACTGGTTGAAGTACATGAGGATGGTCTGCGACGGCCCGTCGGGCTCCTTCATCGCCAAGGCTTCGTCTTCGGCCAGCGCAAAGCTGGCGTTCTCCTGCGCCACCGGGCCGTTGGCACCGTCGGGGGCCTGGAAGGCGATGCCGCCGAGCAGCACCGTGGCCAGCGACTGCGTGCGCAGCTTGACGCCGCTGGCGCCCAGTTCGACGTCCAGGCCGCTGGCGTGCCAGAAGCGCGTGTTGGCGCCGACGAACTTGTCGTACGGCGCGTTGACGAACACGCGCAGCGTGACACCGCGGCCGTCCTGGTCGAGCTCGATGGCGGCGACCTGCCCGACCTTGATGCGCCTGAAAAACACCGGCGAGCCGATGTCAAGCGAGCCGATGTCTTGCGCGCGCAGCAGGTACTGCCGCCCCGATGCATCGCGGGTCACGATGGGCGGCACTTCGAGGCCGGTGAATTCTTTGGCGGTGTCCTCGGCCACCCCGGCATCGGCGCCGATGTAGGCACCCGACAGCAAGGTGCCGAGGCCCGAAATCCCGGAGGTGTCGAGCCGCGGGCGCACCACCCAGAAGCGGGTGTCGACGGCGGTGAAACCCTTGGCTTCCTTGGTAAGCTGCACCGACACGCGCACATGCGAGCGGTCTTCGGCGAGCCGGATGGTTTGCACCGTGCCGATCTGCACGTCCTTGTACTTGACGGCGGTGCGCCCGGCCTGAAGCCCTTCGGCAGTCTTGAAGGTGAGCACCACCTCGGGCCCGCGGTCCAGCAGGATCTTCGCCACCAGCGTGATGCCGACCAGCGCCGCGACGATCGGGATCAGCCAGATGAGCGACGGCATCCAGTTGCGCCGGCGCTCGATGGCCGGATCGGGCAGCTTTGTGTCTTCTTCACTCATTCACGTCTTTCGTGCATCTGTTTTCAGGTCCCAGGTCAGCCGCGGGTCGAAGCTGAGCGAGGCCAGCATCGTGAGCACCACCACCGAGCCGAAGGCCGCGATGCCGACGCCGGCCGTGATTTCTGCGAGGCCCTGGATGCGCACCAGCCCGGCCAGCAGCGCCACCACGAACACATCGAGCATCGACCAGCGGCCGATGACCTCGAGCACCCGATAGAGCTTGGCCCGCTCGGGCCGGCCCCAGTCGCTCTGCCGCTGGGCCATGAAGGTCATGAGCATCAGCGCGCTGAGCTTGAAGAGCGGCACCAGGAAGCTGGCGACGAAGATGATCGCCGCCAGCCCGTAGGAGCCGGAAACCCAGAAGTAGATAACGCCGCTCAGGATGGTGTCGTACTGAGCGCCGAAGAGGCTTTGGGTGACCATCACCGGCAGCAGGTTGGCCGGCACGTACAGGATGCAGGCTGCGATCAGCAGTGCCCAGGTGCGCCGGATGCTGTCGGGCTTGCGGCCGTGCAGCCGGGCACCGCAGCGCGCGCAGGCCTCGCCGTCGACGGCGCCCTGCCAGACGGTGCCGCAGCGATGGCAGCCGAGCAGCCCGCGCTCGGCCGCGGTCTTGATCGAGGCAGATACGGTTGCGCTCATCGCTCCGGGCTCGCGGCAGGCTCGAACGCCACCGACCAGAAAGTGCGCAGGTCGAACGACAGCACCGCCGTCAACAGCACGGTGAGCGCGACGAAAGCCCACAGTGCCGCGCCTGGCAAAACCTCGGCCAGGCTCGACAGCTTGACCAGCGCCACCAGCACGCCGAGCAGGAACACCTCGACCATGCCCCAGGGCCTGAGCGACTGCATCACGCGCACCAGGACGTTGAAGCCGGACGGCCGACGCCCCTGTGTAGTCGGCACGAGCAGGTAGAACAGGATGCAGAGCTGCAGCAGCGGGAAGACGATGGTCGTCGCCAGCACCAGTAGCGCCACCACCGACATCCCCTCGGCGCCGAGCACCCACACCGCGCCCGCCAGTGTGGTTTGGCTGCGCTGGCCCTGCAGCTCGATCTCGACGATGGGGAACAGGTTGGCAATGGCGAACAGGATCAGGCAGGCCACGGTGAGCGGCAGGACGCGCGCGCCCCGGTCGCCGGTGTCGCGGTCGAGCTCGGTGCCGCAGCGCTGGCAGCGCGCTACCTCGCGCGAACGCAGCCGCGTGCGGCGGTAGACCGCGTCGCAGCCTTCACAGACGATGGCGTCGGGAACTTCCTTCATGATCGACGGCCATTGTCCGTGAGGCGCGCCGCCAGGTAGTCGAGCAGCGCGCGTACCCGTGCCGGCAGCCGGCCGGCCTTGCCGAGGTACACGGCATGCACCGGCATCATGTCGCGCGGATTGAACTCTTCGAGCACCGGCACCAGGCGGGCCGCTTCGATGTCGGACTGGATGTGATAGAGCGACAGCCGGCCGAGCCCGACGCCTTCAAGCACCAGGCGGCGCAGCGTCTCGCCGTCGCCGGCGCGTACCGTGCCCACCACCTGCACGTCGATCAGCTGCCCGTCGACGGCCAGCGGCCAGTCGGGCGCGCTGCGGTGATAGGTCGACCCGATGCGGTTGTGCGCCTCCAGTTCCTGCGGCGTGCGCGGCGTGCCGAAGCGTTCCAGGTAGGCGGGCGAGGCAACGATGACCTGGCCGGTGTCGAACAGCCGCCGCGCGATCAGGTCGGACGGCGGCAGCGGGCCCCAGCGGATCGCGATGTCGGTGCGCTCGTCCATCAGGTCGACCACGCGATCGGTCAGCGCGATGTCGAGCGTGACCTGCGGATGCAGCTCTAGAAAGCCCGCCACCAGCGGCATCAGCACATGGTGGCCGAACGACACGCTCGCGTTCATGCGCACGCGCCCGCGCGGCGCCGCGCCGGCGGCGGCGCAGCGCTCGGCCTCGTCCATGTCGGCCAGTACCCGCACGCTGCGCTCGTAGAAGTTCTGGCCCTCGGGCGTGAGCTGCAGCTTGCGGGTGGACCGGTGCACGAGCTGCGTCGCGAGCCGCGCCTCCAGCCGGGCCACGAGCTTGCTGACGGCCGACGGCGTCATGCCCAGGATGCGAGCGCCGGCCGAGAAGCTACCGCGGTCGACCACCTGCACGAAAGCATCCATCTCGCCGGAACGGTTGACGTCGATGCGAGGCATGTCAGGCGCCGGGCCCTTGATGGACGGTGTCGCCGAGGATGACCCGCATCCCGGTCAATCGCGAGAAATCGCGGTCGTGCGTCACCAATGCGGCAGCACCGATTTCCAGTGTGGTGGCGGCCTGCAACGCATCGGGCAGCCGCAGTCCCGCTGTCGCCCGGATGCGCGCAGCGGTCACCGCAATCTCCTGGGAGACACGCACCACATCGAAGCCGGCAAGCGCGGTCTGGTAGCGCTTGGCGAGCACGTCCTGGCCCTGCTTGAGAGGACCCGCGAGCACCTCCGCCATGGCAATGGTCGAGATCGCGATCTGGAGCTTTCCCTGCGCCTGCAATTCGAAGAGCCCCTCGAACAGGGGCGCAAAGTCCGGGTGGTCATCGAGCAGGTAGATGAGCGGAGCGGAGTCCACGACGACGAGATCGCCTTCTTGCAGGCCGCCCCACAGGTTGGCAGACGTGGCGGACTTGCGCTGCCGGAGCTTGCGCGGCGACTTCATCGCGGGTGCGGCGGCCATTCAGTCCCACTCGCTGCGCGCGTCCTCGATCGTCTGCCCTGGGAACGGGCCCCACAGTCCCTTGCCGCTGCCGCGAAGGCTGAGGAAACGCGACCGCGGCCGCGCTTTCATCAGCATCTCGAGCGAGACGATCGCCGCGTAGGGCTTGCCGTGCCGGGTAAGCAGGCTCGGCTCGCCGGCATTCGCGCGCGAGGCCAGTTCAGGCAGAGTGTTGCGGCCCTGTTCGAGCCCCACGGTGCGCAACGACATGATCTCTCCTTCTGTACGGTCCGTACATTCTATGACCACACGGAGGTTCCATTCCTGTTCTGCATTGATGACTTCATCTCACGGATGCTCGTCGCCGAGAGGTTCTAGTCAAGGCACCTGTGCGCCCGCAAAGTACGAAGCATCATGCCCATCGCCCTTCTCGCTCTCACCGCCGGTGCCTTCGGTATCGGCACCACCGAATTCGTCATCATGGGCCTGCTGCTGCAGGTTTCGGCGGATCTTCAAGTCTCCATCGCGGCCGCCGGTCTGCTGATCTCGGGCTATGCGCTCGGGGTCGCGGTCGGCGCTCCGCTGCTCACCATCGCCACGCGCCGTATGCCCCGCAAGACCGTGCTGCTCGCGCTGATGGCGATCTTCACGCTCGGCAACATCGCCTGCGCACTGGCACCCAGTTACGACCTGTTGATGGCCGCGCGGGTGGCCACGTCGCTCGCGCACGGCACCTTCTTCGGCGTCGGCTCCGTGGTGGCCACCAGCCTCGTGCCGCCCGAGCGGCGCGCCTCGGCCATCGCCATCATGTTCACCGGCCTCACCGCCGCGACCATGCTCGGCGTGCCGGCCGGTGCCTGGCTCGGCCTGCACTTCGGCTGGCGCTCCACCTTCTGGGCCGTGGCGCTGATCGGCGTGTTCGCCTTCGCGGTGCTTGCGGCCTTCGTGCCCCGCAGCAGGGCCGACGCACAGCATGCGCCGCTGCGCGACGAACTGGCGGTGCTGCTGCGCCCGCAGGTGCTGCTCGGGTTGGCGATGACTGTGCTCGGCTTCGCCGGCGTGTTCGCCGTGTTCACCTACATCCAGCCGCTGCTGACCCGCGTGACCGGGCTGTCGGATGCCGCGGTGTCGCCGATCCTGCTGCTCTTCGGCGTCGGCCTGGCGGTCGGCAACATCCTCGGCGGCAAGCTGGCCGACCGGGCGCCGATGCCGGCCGTGCTCGGCACGCTGGCGGCGCTCGCGGCGGTACTGGGTGCGATGCAGTTCGGCATCCAGACGCCGGTCGGAGCCGCGGTCTTCGTCGGGCTGCTCGGCATCGCTGCTTTCGCGACGGTCGCACCGCTGCAACTGCGCGTGCTCGACAAGGCTTCCGGCTCCGGGCAGAACCTGGCGTCGAGCCTGAACATCGCCGCCTTCAACCTCGGCAACGCACTCGGCGCCTGGGTCGGCGGCGTGGCTATCGAACGCGGCCCGGGGCTCGCGAGCCTCGGCTGGATCGCGGCGCTGCTCACGCTGGTCGGCCTCGGAATCGCGCTCTGGAGCCGCGCGCTCGAACGGCGCGATGCGCCGCTGGCCTCCGCGGCATCGGCAAATGCCTGAATCAAGAAAAAGGACATCGACATGGAATACCGCTATCTCGGCAACTCCGGCTTCAAGGTGCCGGCCCTCGGCTTCGGCGCCGGCACCTTCGGCGGCCAGGGACCGCTCTTCAGCGCCTGGGGCAACACCGACGTGGCCGGCGCGCGGCGCATGGTCGACATCTGCCTGGACGCCGGCGTAAACCTGTTCGACAGCGCCGACGTGTATTCGAGCGGCGCCTCCGAATCGATCCTCGGCGCGGCGGTGAAGGGCCGGCGCGACAAGGTGATCATTTCGACCAAGCTCTCGCTGCGTGCGGGAGACGGCCCCAACGACGTCGGCTCCTCGCGCCATCACCTGATTGCCGCCACCGAAGCCGCGCTCCAGCGCCTCGGCACCGACCACATCGACCTGCTGCAGCTGCATGCCTTCGACGCGATGACGCCGGTCGAACAGGTGTTGCGCACGCTCGACGACCTGGTGCGCGCCGGCAAGGTGCGCTACATCGGCGTGTCCAACTTCTCGGGCTGGCAGCTGATGAAGTCGCTGGCCGCGGCAGACCGGCTGGGCCTCTCGCGCTATGTGGCCAACCAGACCTACTACTCCCTCGCCGGGCGCGATTACGAATGGGAGCTGATGCCGCTCGGAATCGACCAGGGCGTCGGCGCCGTCGTGTGGAGCCCGCTCGGCTGGGGCCGACTGACGGGCAAGATCCGGCGCGGCCAGCCGCTGGCTGCGGGCAGCCGGCTGCACGAGACCGCCGGCTTCGCGCCGCCGGTGAACGAAGAGCGGCTCTACCGCGTCATCGATGCGATGGACCGGGTGGCGGAGGAGACCGGCAAGACCTTGCCGCAGATCGCACTCAATTGGCTGCTGCAGCGGCCCACCGTGGCGAGCGTGCTGATCGGCGCGCGCGACGAGGCGCAGTTGAAGCAAAACCTCGGCGCGCTCGGCTGGAACCTGACGCCCGCACAGGTCGCGCGGCTCGATGCCGCCAGCGCGGTGACGCCGCCCTACCCGTACTACCCGTACTGGAACGGCCAGTTCGCCGAGCGCAGCCCGGTGGCGGTTTAGGCAGCAACCTGCCGATGGACTTCGGCCGAGAGCCGGTCGACGAGAAGATCGACCGCCGCCTCGGCCTCGCGCATCGACCGTGCCAGCGGTTCGCCGCCGAACTCGTCGTGCTCCACGGCCGCCTCGGCGACTTCGGTGATGCCGATGTAGCCGAACACCGATCGCACGCTCGACTCCGTGTGGTTGAGGTGCGCGATGCGCTGCCCTTCGCCATAGCCGAAGTCGCCGCGTGCACCCAGCAGCACGAGGCGCTTGCCGGCGGCGAGCATCGGCCAGTAAGGCACCTCGCCGCGCGCGCGGTCGAAGCCGAAGGTCCGGCCCACGCGCACGATGTTGTCGATGTAGGCCTTGAACTGCGCCGGGACGCTGAAGTTGTACATGGGCAGGCCGATGACGATCAGGTCGGCCGCGATGAGCTGGTCCACCAGCCGGTCGCTTTCCGCGAGCGTCTCGTTCATCCATGGCTCGCGCTCGGCCGGTCCGGTGAACGCGGCATGAATCCAGCGCCCGGTCACATGCGAAGGCGGATTGCGGCCGACATCGAGATGCTCGATGCGGTCGTGCGGATGCAGCGACCGCCAGCCTTCTACGAAGCGCGCCGACAACCTGCGCGTGTGGGAACCATGGGGATCGTTGCCGGAGCGGCCCGTGCGGGCGCTGGCGTCGATGTGCAGAAGCGTGGTCATGAAAAAGGCTTTCTTGGGTGTCGATGGATGAATCTGGCTGTGGTGTCGTACCCTCGTTCGGCCGACCCGTCTGCATCCAATTTAGAGACACGGTGCCTATCCGACAAACGACGATTTCTCCCGCATGAGTGAACTCAATTCATCTGTTCGACCTGCCCGGCGATTGCCTCCAATGTCGGCGCTGCGCGCCTTCGAGGCGGCAGCGGCGCACCTGAGTTTTCAGCGCGCTGCAAGCGAGCTGTCGGTCACACCGACGGCGATCAGCCATCAGGTGAGGGGCCTCGAAAGCGCGCTCGGCCAGCCGCTTTTCCGGCGGCTCACCCGCCAACTGGCGCTCACGCCCGCCGGCTTGCGCCTGTTCCAGAGCCTGCGCGAAGCCTTCGATGCGGCGCAGGCTGGAGTGAACGCGTTGCGCGCCGGGGCGGCGGGGGAGACGGTCACGCTGACTACCAACACCGCGTTCGCTGCCAAATGGTTGCTGCCGCGCATGGCAGCGTTTCGCGCGGCGTGCCCCGGCATCGAGTTGCGTCTTCATGCGAGCGACACCGTCGCCGATCTGGCGCGCGGCGACGCCGATCTCGCGATCCGCTCCGGCAGCGGCGGCTGGCCGGGGCTCACGGCGACCCGGCTGATGTCCGAACGCTATGCGCCGATGTGCAGCCCGCTGCTGGGGCTGAAGCGTGTACGAGACCTCGCGAAATATCGGCTGATCCATTGCGACTGGCAGCCGCATGCGCGCGCACCGGCCGTGTGGCCGCGCTGGTTTCAGGAAGCCGGGATTGCGCCTCGCAAGGCCTCGGCGAAGGGCCCTGGGTCAGGCCTCTCGTTCTCCGACGAAACGCACGCCATGCTGGCCGCGCTCGGCGGTCACGGCGTGGCCTTGCTGAGCCTCACTCTCGCCGCCGAAGAACTGCGCAGCGGCGCGCTCTTGCAGCCGTTCGGGCCGGCGCTGGACACCGGCAGCTATTTCTTGACCGCCGCCGCAGGCCGCGAACGCGAACCCGCCATCCGCACGGTGTGGCAATGGATCGCGGCTCAGAGCGAAACCAGCGTGTCGAAGCCGCCGTAGAACATGCGCTTGCCATCGAAGGGCATGGTCTTGGGGTCCATCATCTCGGCCATGCGCGGGTCGCTCATCACCTTGGCGTTGACCTCGTCGCGCTTCGCACGCGATTCGTAGACGATCCATGCGAACACCACGACCTCGTCGTCCTTCAGCTGCACGCTTTGCGGGAACGAGGTGAGTTCGCCGGACTTCACGTCTTCGGCAATGCATTCGCGATATTCGAGCGCGCCGTGCTCGCGCCAGATGGTCCCGGCTTTGGTGGCGACCTCGCGGTACTTCTCGACCTTGCTTTTCGGAACCGGAACGACAAAACCATCGACGTAAGCCATACGACATCTCCTTCGGTTGGGGGTTGAAAATACAGAACTTGACGGTTCAGTATAAGCGCGACGCGCCGCGCATGTCACGCGATCGCCGGAGTCCAGGAGCCGATGAGTCCCAGCAGCACTTCGAAGTCCACCGGCTTCACGACATGGTGGTCGAAGCCGGCCGCGCGCGCGTGGGCGCGATGTTCGGGACCGTCGTAGCCGGTGAGTGCAATCATGAGGACCGGCTGCCCGCCCTTGAGGCCGCGGACGCGCTCGGCAACCTCGTAGCCGTTCATCCCGGGCAAGCCGATGTCGCACACCACGACCTGCGGACGCTGCCGTCCGAACACTTCCAGCGCGCCCGGGCCGTCGAGGGCGATCTCGACCTCGTGCCCGGACATGCGCAGGAGCATGGCGAGCAAAAGGCCGGCATCGAGGTTGTCGTCGACCAGCAGGATGCTCGCTGGTGCCTTGGTCGCCGCTGCGCGAGGCGCGGCAACGGTTGCGACGACCGACTCCATGCGCGGGAGCGTGATGACGAACTCGCTGCCCTGGCCCAGGCCGCCGCTGTGCACCTCGACGCGCCCGCCGTGCGCTTCGACCATGCCGCGCGCGACCGTGAGGCCAATGCCCAGGCCGCCCTGGCTGCGGCTCAGCGATCGGTCCTCCTGCTTGAACAGTTCGAAGATGTGCTTCAGAGACTCTGTCGGAATGCCCGCGCCGTTGTCGCTCACCCGGATCACCACCGTGTCGTCGACGCACTGAACGCGCAGCGCGATCTGGCCACCCTCATCGGTGTACTTGGCCGCGTTGTGCAGCAAGTTGCCGACGGCTTGCGCCAGGCGCTGCGAGTCGCCGTCGACGTAGATCGGCGTCGCCGGCACGTCGAGCGTGAGTTGCTGGCGCTGTAGGTCGATGAGTCCGCGGCAGGTTTCGACCGCCTGATCGACGAAGTCGCCGACTGCCGTCGGCTGCCGCCGGAGGTTGACCTTTCCGTTGGTGACGCGTGAAGCGTCCAGCAGGTCGTCGAGCAGCCGCGACATGTGCCCGACCTGGCGCTGGATGACGTCGTGAATGAACTTCAGCTTGGGCTCGGGAATGTCGAGCCGGGCCAGAAGTGCTCCGGCGCTGCGGATCGGCGCGAGCGGGTTGCGCAGCTCGTGCGCCAGCATGGCGACGAACTCGTCCTGCCGCTGCTTCGTGCGCTGCGCGGCCTCGTTCAGCTCCTCGGCCGCGAGCGTGGCGAGGACCAGGTGCGCGTTGGCTTCGCGAACGTCGGCGATGTGCTCTGCGGCCTGCGACTGCTCGTCGGCAACGTGGCGCTGGGTCGC
>JBBJMS010000190.1:0-6509 GCA_037720315.1 Variovorax sp.
ACCGACACGATGGACACCTTCGTCGACAGCGCGTGGTACTTCATGCGCTACTGCGATCCGAAGAACGAGAAGGCCATGGTCGCCGACGGCGCCGACTATTGGATGCCGATGGACCAGTACATCGGCGGCATCGAGCATGCCATCCTGCACCTGCTCTACGCGCGCTTCTGGACCAAGGTGATGCGCGACCTGGGCCTGGCGAAGATCGACGAGCCCTTCAGCAAGCTGCTGACCCAGGGCATGGTGCTCAACCACATCTTCTACAAGCGCAACGCAAAGGGCGGCAAGGACTACTTTCCGCCTGCCGAGGTCACGCCGTCGCTGGATGCGCAGGGCCGCATCGCCGGCGGCGCCACGGCCGACGGCACCCAGGTCGAATACGGCGGCATCGGCAAGATGGGCAAGAGCGAGCGCAACGGCGTCGATCCGCAAGACCTGATCGAGAAGTACGGTGCCGATACGGCTCGGCTCTACACCATGTTCACCGCGCCGCCCGAAGCCACGCTCGAATGGAACGACGCGGCGGTGGAAGGCAGCTACCGCTTCCTGCGCCGGGTCTGGAATTTCGGTGTCGCGCTCGATGCCGCATCCGGCACCGGGCGCTCGGATGCGGAAGAGCTCGACATCGATGCGGTAGACCCGCGCGCGGCCTTCGGGAAAGATGCCAAGGCATTGCGCCGCGAGGTGCACACCGTGCTGCGCCAGGTCGACTACGACTACCAGCGCATGCAATACAACACCGTGGTGTCGGGCGCGATGAAGCTGCTCAATGCGCTCGAAGGCTTCAAGTCCGACGGCACCGCAGGCGACCGCGCGGCGGTGCGCGAGGGCTTCGGCATCCTGCTGCGCTGCCTCTATCCGGCCACGCCGCACATTACGCAGGCGCTTTGGCGCGAACTCGGCTACGAAGACGCGCACGGCGTGCTGCTCAATGCGCCCTGGCCGCTCGTGGACATTGCCGCGCTCGAGCAGGACGAGATCGAACTGATGCTGCAGGTCAACGGCAAGCTGCGCGGATCGCTGCGCGTGCCGTCAGCGGCGTCGAAGCAGGAGATCGAAGCGATGGCGCTCGCTAGCGAAGCCTTTTCAAATTTTTCCAAGCATGCCGAAGGCGCAGCCGTGAAACGGGTGATCGTGGTTCCGGGGCGGCTGGTCAACGTCGTGCTCTGAACTACATGAACGCAACCAACCTGCCCGGCCGCCGCCGCCTGCTTGCCGCCGCAGCCGCCTCATTGCTGGCTGCCGGCTGCGGCTTCGAATTGCGCAAGGCGCCGATCTTCGCGTTCAAGACGCTGTCGCTCTCGGGCAGCACTGCCTTCATCAACTACCTGCGGCGGCAGATCCGCGCCGCGGGCACGGTGGAACTCGTGCCGCCGGAGCAGGCCCAGACCGCCGAAGCCATTCTCGAAGTGCTGAGCGAGAGCCGCGAGCGCATCGTGCTCTCGACCAACGCCGCCGGCGAGGTGCGCGAACTCGAGTTGCGCCTGACGCTGCGCTTCCGCCTGCGCACGCCGGCCGGCAAGGAACTGCTGCCGTCGACCGAGATCACGCAGCGGCGCGATATCACCTACAACGAGACCGCCGCGCTCGCGAAAGAGAGCGAGGCCGAGCTGCTGTTCCGCGACATGCAGAACGACATCGCCCAGCAGACCCTTCGGCGGCTTGCCGCCGTCAAGACCTTGTAATGCAGCTCGGCGCGGCGCAGCTCCAGGCCCATTTGCGCAACGGCGTGCTGCCGCTCTACGTCATCCACGGCGACGAGCCGCTGCTGGCGCAGGAAGCGGCCGACGCGATTCGCGCGGCGGCGCGGCTCTCTGGCTACACCGAGCGCAGTTCGTACACCGTGGCGGGCGCGCACTTCGACTGGAGCGCCGTGCTCGCGGCCGGCGGTTCGCTCAGCCTGTTCGCCGACCGCCAGATCGTCGAGATCCGCATTCCCTCCGGCAAGCCGGGCAAGGACGGCAGCGTCGCGCTGCAGCGCATTGCCGAAGCCGCACCGGGCAACGACAGCACGCTGACGCTGGTGCTGCTGCCCAAGCTCGACAAGGCCACCCGCAGCGGCGCCTGGTTCGCTGCCCTGGAGACCCACGGCATCGGCCTGCAGGTAGACGCCATCGAACGCGCCGCGCTGCCTCAATGGATTGCGCAGCGGCTTGCTCTGCAGGGCCAGCGTGTGAAGGCCGGCGACGAAGGCCAGCGCACGCTGCAGTTCTTTGCCGACCGGGTCGAGGGCAACCTGCTCGCCGCGCACCAGGAGATCCAGAAGCTCGGCTTGCTGCACCCCCCCGGCGAACTCGGCTGGGACCAGGTCGAAGGCGCGGTCAACAACGTGGCGCGCTACGACGTCTTCAAGCTCTCCGAATCGGTACTGGCCGGGAACCCGCAGCGGGTGGCGCGCATGCTCGACGGACTGCGGGCCGAGGGCGAGGCCGAAGTGCTGGTGCACTACACGCTGGCCGAGGACATCCGCGCGCTCAAGCGCGTGAAGGATGCCATGGCCGCCGGTCGGCCACTGCCGATGGCGCTGCGCGAAAACCGCATCTGGGGCGCGCGAGAACGCGCCTTCGAGCGCGTGCTGCCGCGGCTGGACGACCGCCTGCTGGCCCGCCTGCTGCGTGCCGCGCACATCGTCGACGGCATCGTCAAGGGGCTCAGGCAGCCCGACTGGCCGGCCAGCAGCTGGCAGGCGCTGCAACGGCTCGCACTGATGCTGTGCCGGGCCTGCATGGCGCCGGCGCGTGGCTGAAAATTGCCGCTGCGTGAGAAAATCCCGGCCATGAACGCGTTCAACGTCAACGAACACATGCAGACTCTCGGGCTGCAGGCCAAGGCCGCTTCGGCCCTCATGGCAAAGGCGCATGCCGCCACCAAGAACAAGGCACTCAAGGCACTGGCGCGGCGGCTGCGCGAGAGCGCGGCCGCGCTGGCACCGGCCAACGCGCGCGACATCGAACGCGCCACCGCCGCCGGCCTTTCGGCACCGATGCTCGACCGCCTCAAGCTCACGCCGAAGGCGATCGAGACCGTGGCGCTCGGCTGCGAGCAGCTGGCCGCGATGCCCGATGTGATCGGCGAGGTGATCGGCATGAAACAGCAGCCCAGCGGCATTCGCGTCGGGCAGATGCGGGTGCCGATCGGCGTCTTCGGCATGATCTACGAGAGCCGGCCCAACGTGACCATCGAGGCGGCGAGCCTGGCGATCAAGAGCGGCAATGCGGCCATCCTGCGCGGCGGCTCGGAAGCCATCGAGTCGAACAAGGCGCTCGCCGCACTCGTGGCAGAAGCGCTGGCCGAGGCGGGTCTGCCGGTGGATGCGGTGCAGCTGGTGCAGACCACCGACCGCGAAGCCGTCGGCCAGTTGATTGCCATGCCCGAGTTCGTCGACGTGATCATTCCGCGCGGCGGCAAGGGCCTGATCGAGCGCATCAGCCGCGAGGCCAAGGTGCCGGTCATCAAGCACCTCGACGGCAACTGCCATGTGTACGTCGACGACACGGCCGAACTCGACATGGCGGTGGCGATCGTCGACAACGCCAAGACCCAAAAGTACAGCCCCTGCAATGCGGCCGAGGGCCTGCTCGTCGCAGCGTCGCTGGCCGAGGTGTTCCTGCCCGAGATCGGCGCCATCTTCGCGGCCAAGGGCGTCGAGATGCGCTGCGACCCGGCCGCAGCTCAGATCCTGCGCGCGCAGGGCGTGCTGCCCGCGGGCGCCGCTGTCGTCGATGCGGTGGAATCCGACTGGTCGGAGGAATACCTGGCTGCGGTGATCAGCATCAAGGTGGTCGCCGGCGTCGACGAGGCTGTCGACCACATCAACCGCTATTCGAGCCACCACACCGACGCCATCGTCACCCGCGACCACCTGCATGCGCAGCGCTTCCTGCGGGAGGTCGACTCGGCCAGTGTCATCGTGAACGCGAGCACACGCTTCGCGGATGGCTTCGAGTTCGGTTTGGGTGCGGAGATCGGCATCAGCACCGACAAATTCCATGCGCGCGGTCCGGTCGGCATCGAGGGGCTGACGTCCCTCAAGTACGTGGTGCTGGGCCAGGGCGAGACAAGGAGCTGACTCCGCACGGGCGAGGGCGCTTGCCATTCGTGCACCCGCCCCCAAATCTACAATTCGCCTCCTTCTCGCACATCCCGCAGAACACGCACAACAAGGCCGCGCCGCATGGTCCCCCACCTCGTCACCGCCCTGACCGGCCCCATCAACGAACTCGAACAGCGCGTTCTCGACTCCATGCCAGCCATCGAGCGCTGGTTCCGTCTCGAATGGATGGAGCACACGCCGCCGTTCTACAGCGCGGTCGACATCCGCAATGCCGGCTTCAAGCTGGCGCCGGTCGACACCAATCTTTATCCCGGCGGCTGGAACAACCTGACTCAGCAGATGCTGCCCCTGGCCGTGCAGGCCGCGCAGGCGGCCATCGAGAAGATCTGCCCCGAGGCCCGCAACCTGCTCGTGATCCCCGAGAACAATGCGCGCAGCACCTTCTACCTGGCCAACGTGGCGCAGCTGGTGCGCATCTTTCACATGGCCGGGCTCAACGTGCGCGTGGGCTCGATCGATCCGGCGATCAAGTCGCCCAAGAAGATCGAGCTGCCGAACGGCGACTCGGTCTGCCTCGAGCCGGTGGTGCGCGGAAAGCGCCGGCTGGGCCTCAAGCACTTCGACCCCTGCACCATCCTGCTCAACAGCGACCTGTCGGCCGGCGCGCCGGGCATCCTCGAAGACCTGCACGAGCAGTACCTGCTGCCGCCGCTGCATGCCGGTTGGTCGGTGCGGCGCAAGAGCAATCATTTCCACAGCTACGAAGAAGTATCCAAGCGCTTCGGCAAGCTGCTGGGGATCGATCCGTGGCTCATCAATCCGATGTATGCACGGGCCGGCGCGGTCGATTTTTCGGACGGGCAGGGCATGGACGTGCTGACCAGCCATGTCGATGCGCTGCTCACCAAGGTGCGGCGCAAGTACAAGGAATACGGCATCAACGAGAAGCCGTTCGTCATCGTGAAGGCCGACAACGGCGCTTCCGACATGGGCGTGCTCACGGTGCGCGACGTCAAGGACCTGGAAACACTCGACCGCAGGGGGCGCAGCGACAAGGCACCGGGCACCGGCAACGGCACGGGACCGATCGAGATGATCGTGCAGGAAGGCGTGCTGACCAACGAGCGCGTGCACAACGGCGTGGCCGAGCCGGTGGTCTACATGATGGACCGCTACGTGGTCGGCGGCTTCTACCGGGTGCATGCGGAGCGCAAGCCCGACGAAAACCTGAACCTCCCGGGCGCGAGCTTCGTGCCGCTGGCTTTTTCGGAAAGCACGCACTTACCGCAACCTGGCGCCAAGCCAGGGGCGAGCGCGCCGAACCGGTTCTACATGTACGGCGTGATCGGCCGGCTCGCCATGGTGGCGGCCAGTTACGAGCTCGAAGCGACCGACCCGGACGCCGAAATCTACGAATGATTCCGCGGTGCGCCTTGCGGTGCCCCTCTACGGCGTCAAAATAGCGCCCTCACAGTAACGCAAACGAAAGAGCGCGCCGCCGCGGCCCCCGAGGCTGGCGATGCGTCGGGACTTGCAGCCGCAAACCGTGCGCCTCTTTCGACCGACTTCGTGTCCTCCACCAAAACCTCCTCCACCGCGCTGATCGTCGCGGCCATCGGCGTCGTCTACGGCGACATCGGCACCAGCGTGCTGTATGCGGTCAAGGAGGTGTTCGGCCACGGCCATGTGGCCTTCACGCCCGAGAACGTCTACGGCATCCTGTCGATGTTCTTCTGGACGCTGACCGTCATCGTCTCGCTCAAGTACGTGGTGCTCGTGCTCAGGGCCGACAACGCGGGCGAGGGCGGGCTTGTCGCGATGCTCGCCCTGGCATCGCAGGCCGTGGTCGACAAGCCGCGCCTGCGCAGCGTCTTGCTGGTGGTCGGCATCTTCGGCACCTCGCTTTTCTATGGCGACGGCGTCATCACGCCGGCCATCTCGGTCTTGTCCGCGGTCGAGGGGCTGGAAATCGTTTCGCCGTACTTCGCGAGCTACGTGATCCCGATCACGCTGGTCGTCCTGTTCGGGCTGTTCGCGGTGCAAAAACGCGGCACCGCCGGCATCGGAAAGTTCTTCGGACCGTTGACCCTGGCCTGGTTCCTGGCCATTGCAGTGCTCGGCGTTTCGCAGATCGTGAACCACCCGGAAATCCTGAAGGCGCTCAGTCCACACTATGCGCTGCGCTTCATCTGGGACAACCCGGGCACCAGCTTCATCGTCCTGGGCGCGACCGTGCTGTGCGTGACCGGCGCCGAAGCGCTCTATGCCGACCTCGGCCACTTCGGCAAGCGGCCGATCCGCGTCGCCTGGTTCACGGTCGTCATGCCGGCGCTCACGCTCAACTATTTCGGCCAGGGCGCACTGTTGCTCGAGAACCCGCTGGCCGTGAAGAACCCGTTCTTCATGATGGCGCCGGAATGGGCGTTGATCCCGCTGGTGTTGCTCGCCACTGCCG
>JBBJMS010000049.1:0-20396 GCA_037720315.1 Variovorax sp.
GCCTCGAAGAAGCTGGCCAACGAGGCCAATGTCAACACCATTCCCGGCTGGAACGATGCCATCGAGACGGCGGAGCGCGCGGTCGAGATCGCTCGCGATGTCGGCTACCCGGTGATGATCAAGGCCTCCGCCGGCGGCGGAGGCAAGGGCCTGCGCGTGGCCTACGACGACAAGGATGCGTTCGAAGGATTCACCTCGTGCCGCAACGAGGCGCGCAACAGCTTCGGCGACGATCGCGTGTTCATCGAGAAGTTCGTCGAGGAGCCGCGCCACATCGAGATTCAGGTGCTCGGCGACGCGCACGGCAACGTGATCTATCTCAACGAGCGCGAATGCTCGATCCAGCGCCGCCATCAGAAGGTGATCGAGGAAGCGCCGTCGCCCTTCATCAGCGAGGCGACGCGCAAGGCCATGGGCGAACAGGCGGTGGCGCTCGCCAAGGCCGTGGACTACCAGAGCGCCGGGACCGTCGAATTCGTGGTCGGCAAGGACCAGAGCTTCTACTTTCTGGAGATGAACACACGGCTGCAGGTCGAGCATCCGGTGACCGAGTGCATCACCGGCCTCGACTTGGTGGAGCAGATGATCCGCATCGCCGCCGGCGAGAAGATTCCTCTGGCGCAGGCCGACGTTCGGCGCGACGGCTGGGCGATCGAATGCCGCATCAATGCAGAAGATCCGTTTCGAAACTTCCTGCCGTCGACTGGTCGTCTGGTGCGCTTCCAGCCACCGAAGGAGAGCATGTTCTCCGCCGACACCAAGCATCTCTTCGGCGTGCGCGTAGACACCGGCGTGTACGACGGCGGCGAGATTCCGATGTTCTACGACTCGATGATCGCCAAGCTGATCGTGCACGGCCGCGACCGCACACACGCGATCGCGCTGATGCGCGAGGCGCTCGATGGGTTCGTGATCCGGGGCATCGGCAGCAACGTTCCTTTTCAGGCCGCACTGCTCGCTCATCCGAAGTTCGTCGACGGTGACTTCAACACGGGCTTCATCTCCGAGCACTACGGCAAGGGCTTTCGTGCGCAGGACGTGCCGCACGAGGACCCGGATTTCCTGATTGCGCTGGCTGCCTTCATGCACCGCCGCTACCGCGCCCGCGCCTCGGGCATCAGCGGCCAACTCGAAGGACATGGCGTCAAGGTCGGCGAGCAGTTCACCGTGGTCGTGCTCGATGCCGCCGGACACCATGTGCACACGCCGGTGACGGTAACGGACTTCAAGGGCCCGACTGGCTCGAGCGCAGTGGTGGTCGGTGCGAACACCTACAAGATCGACAGCCGCGTGGCGCTCGGCAGCATCAGGGTCAAAGGCATGGTCGACAACCGCACCTTCGTCGCGCAGGTTGAGCGTGGTGCCGGCAAGAATCCGCTGGCGCTGCGCGTGTCGCACCACGGCACGCAGATCGACGCGATGGTGCTGTCGCCGCGCGGCGCAAGTCTTTTGAAGCTCATGCCCTACAAGGCGCCGCCGGACCTCAGCAAGTTCCTGATGTCCCCGATGCCGGGGCTGCTGGTCGAGATCGCGGTGCAGCCGGGGCAGCAGGTGCAGGCTGGCGAGAAGCTTGCAGTGATCGAAGCGATGAAGATGGAGAACGTGCTGTTCGCGACGCAGGACTGCGTAGTCGGCACCATCTCTGCGGCCAAAGGCGAATCGCTCGCGGTCGATCAGGTGATCATGGAGTTCGCATGAACGCCACCCGACGACCGTTTAAGGTGCTGGGCGTCCAGCAGATCGCTATAGGTGGGCTGGACAAGGCGCGGCTGCAGAAACTCTGGGTCGAAATGCTCGGACTCGAAGTGACCGGCACCTTCAGGAGCGAACGCGAGAACGTCGATGAAGACATCTGCGCGATCGGCAGCGGCCCGTTCAAGGTCGAGGTCGATTTGATGCAGCCGCTCGACCCCGACAAGAAGCCGGCAGTGCACGCCACACCGCTCAATCACGTCGGCTTGTGGATCGACGACTTGGCCGCGGCTGTCGAATGGCTCACCGCGCGAGGCGTGCGCTTTGCGCCGGGGGGGATCCGCAAAGGTGCGGCTGGCTTCGACATCTGCTTTCTGCATCCGCGGAGCAATGAGCAGTTTCCGATCGCAGGCGAAGGCGTGCTGATCGAATTGGTGCAGGCGCCGCCTGAGGTGGTGAATGCGTTTTCGGCCCTGTCTGCAGGCTGAACCGGTCAGTTGGCGGGTCGGCGGGATGCGGCGGCAGCGCGTGCTCGCGCCAGCGCCGCGTCGATCACGTCGCGTTTGCGATCGGGCGCAGTTTCCAACGGCGCGGCCGCCACGGGCTCGTCCTGCCGGCGGCGCCGAAGGTGCGCTTCATAGCGCATGCGCGCCTGCTGCGCCTGCGGTTGAGACCAGGCCTGCCAGCCGCTGCGGCCCGGCGTCGCGACTTCGAGAGAAATGCAGTCGACTGGGCATACCGGAATGCAGAGTTCGCAGCCGGTGCAGTGCGGCTCGATGACGGTGTGCATGCGCTTGTGGATGCCGAGGATCGCGTCGGTGGGGCATACATCGAGGCACAACGTGCAGCCAATGCACCAGGCCTCATCAATAACCGCCATGCCGCGCGGGCCTTCCGCGCCGAACTCCGACCCGACCGGCTGCATCGGCTTTTCGGTCATGTGCGAAAGACGCCTCACACCCTCTGCGCCGCCCGGCGGGCACTGGTGAATGCCAGCCTCATCCGAAGCGATGGCTTGCGCATAGCCCGCACAGTCCGCATACCCGCAGCGCGTGCACTGCGTCTGCGGCAGCGCGTCGAGGATGCGTGCAGCCAGCGCGTTCACAGGGGCGTCGGGTTAAGCCGCGCTGCGTGCCCGGCTGGCAGGGGCAGCCTTGCGGCTCGAGGCGGGGCGCTTGAGCGGGGCGGGTCCCGCCTTGATCGCATCTTCCGCTAGAAGGGTCGCGCGTATCGCCCGCTTCTGCGGCTTGTCGTGTGCGGCGATGAAGGCTTTGACTTCGGGATACACCAGGTCGCGCCAGCGCCGTCCACTGAAGATGCCGTAGTGGCCGGCGCCCTTCACCTCGTAGTGTTTTTGATTGGAAGTCGCGATGCCGGTGCAGAGTTGATGCGCGGCGCGGGTCTGCCCCGAGCCCGAAATGTCGTCCAGTTCGCCTTCCACGGTCAGCAGGCCGGTCGTATGGATGTCTTGCGGACGCACGAGTTCAGGTACGCCTTGGGCGTTTTTCACTTCCCAGGTGCCGTTCACGAGTTCGAATTTCTGGAACACGGTGCGGATCGTATCGAGGTAGTAGTCCGCATCCATGTCGAGCACCGCGTTGTACTCGTCGTAGAACTTACGGTGCGCCTCGGCACTCGCATCGTCGCCCTTCATCAGGTCCTTGAAATAGTCGTAGTGGCTGCTTGCGTGGCGGTCCGGGTTCATCGCGACGAAGCCGGTGTGCTGCAGGAAGCCTGGATAGACGCGCCGCCCGACCCCTGGGAAGTTCTCGGGAACGCGATAGATCACGTTGTTCTCGAACCATTCGAAGCTTTTGTTCATCGCCAGGTTGTTGACTGCCGTCGGCGACTTGCGTGCGTCGATCGGACCGCCCATCATGGTCATCGAAAGCGGCGCTTTCTCGCCACGGCTTGCCATCAGCGAAACCGCCGCCAGTACCGGCACGGTGGGCTGGCAGACGCTGATCACATGGCAATTGCCGTATTCGGCTTGCAGATGGCGAATGAAATCCTCGACATAGTTGACATAGTCGTCGAGGCGGAACTCGCCATCCGACAGCGGAGCGAGGCGTGCATTCGTCCAATCCGTGATGTAGACCTTGTGGCCTTCCAGCAGGGTGCGAACGGTATCGCGCAGCAGCGTCGCGTAGTGGCCGGAGAGCGGCGCCACCACCAGCACGACGGGCTGGCTCTTCAGCGTCTGCAGGATGTGAGGTTCATCGGTGAAGCGCTTGAAGCGCCGCAATTGGCAGAAAGGCTTCTCGACTTCGACGCTTTCCTGAATCACCACGTCGTTGCCGCCGACCTTGACCGTCTTGATGCCGAACTCCGGTTTCTCGTAGTCCTTGCCGAGCCGGTACAGGAGGTCGTATCCCGCGGCCATGCGCTGGGCCATCGGCGCCTGACCGAACACGGCGCCTTGCCCGTAAAGCTTGGAAGCAGCTTGCGCGAAATCGGCAAACGGCTCCATCAGGGAGCGTTGCGCTTCGTAGAGTTGGTAGAGCATCGGGCTGCCTTGTTTGAAATGTTGCAGTGCAATATATCAGCAGCGCGGCCCGCATGTGGTAGGCGCAAACACCCAGAATCTGGGTTGGCTTTGTGTGTCAGATTACCTTGGCAATGCTTTGGCAGACGTAGTCGATGTTCTTGCTGTTGAGCGCTGCCACGCACATGCGGCCGGTGTCGGTGCCGTAGACGCCGAATTCCTGGCGCAGCCGGATCATCTGATCCTTGCTGAGGCCCGAATAGCTGAACATGCCGATCTGCGCGGTAATGAAGCTCATGTCTTCCTTGACGCCGGCAGCCTTCAGGCCGTCAACGAGCGTCTGGCGCATGGCCTTGATGCGAACTCGCATTTCGCCCAGTTCCTTTACCCACAATGCGCGCAGCTCGGGCGTGCCCAGTACGGCTGCGACGACGGCGCCGCCATGCGTGGGCGGGTTGCTGTAGTTGGTGCGGATCGCGATCTTGAGCTGGCTTAGTACGCGTGCGGCTTCTTCCTTGCTTTCGCACAGCACCGAAAGGGCGCCGACGCGTTCGCCGTAGAGGCTGAAGCTCTTGGAGAATGAGGTCGATACAAAAAAGTTGAGGCCTGCCGCGACGAACTTGCCGATCGCCGCGCCGTCTTCCTCGATGCCGTAACCAAAGCCCTGGTAGGCCATGTCGAGAAAAGCCACGAGATTCTTCGCCTTGACTGCCGCGACCACTTCGTCCCACTGTGCGGCCGTGATGTCGTAGCCGGTCGGGTTGTGGCAGCAGGCGTGCAGGACCACGATGGTGCCCGGCGCCGCAGCTTTGAGCGCGGCGAGCATGCCGTCGAAATCGATGCCTCGCTTCGCCGCGTCGTAATACGGGTAGCTCTCGACATTGAAGCCGGCATTGGTGAACAGCGCACGGTGGTTTTCCCAGCTCGGGTCGCTGATCAGGACCAGGGCGTTCGGGTCGAGCTTCTTGAGAAAGTCGGCGCCGACCTTGAGGCCGCCAGTGCCGCCCAGTCCCTGGATGGTGGCGACCCGCCCCGATGTAACCGGCTCGCTGTCGGCGCCGAACACCAGCCCCTTGACCGCGTTGTCGTACGCGGCGATGCCGTCGATGGGCAGGTAGCCGCGAGCCGTCGGCGTTCGGGTCATGCCTTGCTCCACCGCCTGAACGCACTGCAGCAGCGGCAGCTTGCCGTTGTCGTCGTAGTAGACGCCGACACCGAGATTGACCTTCTTGGGATTGCCGTCGGCCGCGAATTGGTCGTTGAGCCCCAGGATCGGGTCGCGCGGCGCCATCTTGACGGCAGTGAACATTGACATTGGAAAAGTCCTCAGGTGATGCGTTCTGCGCGCCGGCCGGCCCGGGTTGCGCCTTTGCTCGCGACTCGGTTAGCCTATCGAGTTCGCTTGAATTTTACCGGCCGAGCCCTACCTGCACTGGACCGCCATGCCTGAAATCTCCGAAGTCATTCCAGATCGGCTGCACGCCGAGACGTGGCCCTGCCAAGCAGGGCGAGTTCGTTAAGTTCCCCGATTCACCGTTCGAGCTCTACCAGCCCTATCCGCCGGCGGGTGACCAGCCGAGCGCCATCGACGGGCTGGTCGAGGGTGTGCGCGACGGCGAGGTGTTTCAGACGCTGCTCGGCGTGACCGGCTCGGGCAAGACTTTCACCATGGCCAACGTGATCGCACGGCTGGGCCGGCCGGCGATCGTATTTGCGCCCAACAAGACGCTGGCCGCGCAGCTGTACAGCGAGTTCCGGGAGTTCTTTCCGAAGAACGCAGTCGAGTACTTCGTTAGCTACTACGACTATTACCAGCCCGAGGCCTACGTACCGCAACGCGATCTGTTCATCGAAAAGGACAGCTCCATCAACGAACACATCGAGCAGATGCGGCTGTCGGCCACCAAGAGCGTGCTGGAGCGGCGCGATACCGTGATCGTCGCGACCGTGAGCGCCATCTACGGCATCGGAACGCCGGAGGACTACACGCAAATGCGCTTCATCATGCGGGTCGGCGACGAGATCGGCCAGCGGGATGTGATCGGCCGGCTGATCCGCATGCAGTACACGCGCAACGAGCAGGATTTCTCACGCGGCACTTTTCGTGTTCGAGGCGACACCATCGACGTGTTTCCGGCCGAGCACAGCGAGCTTGCGATCCGCATCGAACTGTTCGACGACGAGATCGAATCGCTTCAGCTCTTCGATCCGCTGACCGGGCGCATCCGCCAGAAGATTCCGCGGTTCACGGTTTATCCCTCGAGCCACTATGTGACACCGCGCGACAAGGTGCTGAGCGCCGTCGACACCATCAAGATCGAGCTTGCGGAACGGCTCAAGGAGTTCGTCGGGCAGGGCAAGCTTGTGGAAGCTCAGCGGCTCGAGCAGCGCACGCGCTTCGACCTCGAGATGCTGGCCGAGATCGGCCACTGCAAGGGCATCGAGAACTACACGCGCCATCTCTCCGGCGCAGCACCTGGGCAGCCGCCGGCGACGCTAACCGACTATTTGCCGAAGGACGCGCTGATGTTTCTCGACGAAAGCCATCAGATGATCGGCCAATTGGGCGGCATGTACAACGGCGACCGTGCCCGCAAGACCACGCTGGTCGAATACGGTTTCCGGCTGCCGTCAGCGCTGGACAACCGCCCGCTCAAGTTCGAGGAATTCGAGACCCGCATGCGGCAATGCGTCTTCGTCTCCGCCACGCCTGCGCAGTACGAGAAGGACCATGCAAGCAATGTCGTCGAGCAACTGGTTCGGCCGACGGGCTTGATCGATCCGGAGGTGGAAGTTCGACCCGCCACCCACCAGGTCGACGATGTGCTGCAGGAAATTCGCATCCGGGTCGACAAGAACGAACGCGTGCTCATCACCACGCTGACCAAGCGCATGTCCGAGCAGTTGACCGATTACCTTGGTGACAACGGCGTCAAGGTTCGCTACCTGCATAGCGACATCGATACGGTGGAGCGCGTCGAGATCCTGCGCGACCTGCGGCTCGGCGCATTCGATGTACTGGTCGGCATCAACCTGCTGCGCGAAGGGCTCGACATCCCGGAAGTATCCCTGGTGGCAATTCTCGACGCCGACAAGGAGGGCTTTCTGCGCGCCGAGCGCTCGCTCATCCAAACGATCGGACGCGCTGCGCGCAACGTCAACGGCAAGGCGATTCTGTACGCCGACCGCATGACTGAATCGATGAAGAAAGCCATCGGCGAAACAGACCGCCGCCGGTTGCGGCAGATCGCGCACAACGAAGCGCACGGCATCACGCCCCGGAGCATCGTGAAAGAGGTTCGCGACTTGATCGATGGCGTTTACAGCGAAAAAACCAACAAAGAGGCTGCAAAGCGCGATCTCGAGCGGGCTAAGGTCGAGGACATGTCTGACAAGGACGTGGCGCGCGAGATCAAGCGACTCGAAAAACTCATGCTGGAACACGCCCGAAACCTGGAGTTCGAGAAAGCCGCTCGGGTGCGAGATCAACTTTCGCTGCTGCGCGAACAGGCGTTCGGTGCGGCGGGCAGCGACAACATCGTCATCCTGCCCGTGGATGGTGCAGCGGGTTGAGCGCTGGATGGACGGTCGGGAGGGGTTTACCCGAGCAAACCGAAGGGCCTTGGGGTATACTTGAGCAAATTACTCAAGAAAACGAAACTTCGCGATGAAGGACCGGCTCTTACCACTGGGTTGCCAGCGGAACGGGGTCGGGGAAGGCGGAGACGGCGTCACCTCAGCCCCCACAGCCGCGGTGTCATTTCAACGGTAAGCACTCTTTAGGAGCTTGCAATGCGTCTCACCACCAAAGGCCGTTTTGCGGTCACAGCCATGATCGATCTGGCCCTGCGCCAGAACACCGGTCCCGTCACGCTGGCCGCGATCAGCCAACGGCAGCAGATCTCCCTCTCTTACCTCGAGCAATTGTTCGGCAAGTTGCGCCGCCATGAACTGGTCGAGTCGACCCGGGGGCCCGGTGGTGGATATTCGCTCGGCCGCAAGGCAGCCGATATCACGGTGGCCGACATCATCGTCTCGGTCGACGAGCCGATCGATGCCACGCACTGCGGTGGCAAGGAAAACTGCCTTGGTGAAGCCGGCCGCTGCATGACGCACGAGCTATGGGCGTCGCTGAATCAACGCATGGTCGAGTTCCTCGATTCGGTGACTTTGCAGAAGCTGGTCGACGACCAAATTGCCAAGGGCGTCCAGATCGAGAACAAGCCGGCCGTCAAGCGGGCGATCTCCAGCCAGCCGGTGGTGAAGCCGATCCGGGTCAATGCGCCGAATTCCGTTTTTGCGCTCGGGAACGTCTTCGCCAAGTCGTGATCGGTGCGCCTGCGGGCGCCGATCGATTCGATGACGATGCTTCGACAACGATAAACCTCACGCCAGCCTGAGCCAGCCATGGACGTCACTCCTCATTTCCCGATCTATCTCGATTACGGTGCCACCACGCCGGTCGATCCGCGCGTCGTCGACGCGATGATTCCCTGGTTGCGCGAGCATTTCGGCAACCCCGCATCGCGCAGTCATGCATGGGGCTGGGAAGCCGAAGAAGCTGTAGAGAAAGCGCGCGTCGACGTTGCCAGGCTGATTGGTGCCGATCCTCGCGAAATCGTTTGGACCTCCGGTGCCACCGAGTCGAACAATCTCGCACTCAAGGGTGCCGCGCAGTTCTACAAGGGCAAGGGCAAACACCTGATCACCGTCAAGACCGAGCACAAGGCGGTGCTCGACACGATGCGCGAACTCGAGCGGCAGGGCTTCGAAGTCACCTATTTGGACGTGCAGGAAGACGGCCTGCTCGACTTGAATGCGTTCAAGGCTGCGATCCGTCCCGACACCATCCTGGCGAGCGTCATGTTCGTGAACAACGAAATTGGCGTCATCCAGGACGTGGTGGCGCTGGGCAACATCTGCCGCGAAAAAGGCGTGATCTTTCATGTCGACGCGGCGCAGGCGACCGGTAAGGTCGAAGTCGACGTCACGAAGTTGCCGATCGACCTGATGAGCCTCGCTTCTCACAAGACCTACGGCCCCAAAGGCATCGGCGCGCTGTACGTGCGCCGCAAGCCGCGCGTCCGGCTCGAGGCCCAGATGCATGGTGGTGGTCATGAGCGAGGCATGCGCTCGGGCACCCTGCCGACGCACCACATCGTCGGCATGGGCGAGGCCTTCCGCATCGCCAGGATCGAGATGAAGCAAGACATTGCCAAGGCCCGCGCCTTGCAGCAGCGCCTTCTCGATGGATTGAAGGATGTCGAGCAGGTCTTCATCAACGGCGACCTTGAGCGCCGGGTGCCGCATAACCTGAACATCAGCTTCAACTATGTCGAGGGCGAATCGCTGATCATGGGCATCAAGGGCCTGGCGGTGTCGAGCGGTTCGGCCTGCACTTCGGCCAGCCTCGAACCTAGCTATGTGTTGCGCGCGCTCGGTCGCAGCGACGAACTCGCGCACAGTAGCCTGCGCATGACGATCGGCCGTTTCACGACCGAAGAAGAAATCGACTACGCGATCTCGACCATCAAGCACAACGTCGCCAAGCTCCGCGAGCTGAGCCCGCTGTGGGAGATGTTCAAGGACGGCATCGACATCAGCACGATCCAGTGGTCGGCTCACTAACGATCAAAGAGGTACCCCATGGCTTATTCATCCAAGGTCATTGACCATTACGAAAATCCCCGCAATGTCGGCTCGTTCGAAAAGGGCGACGACTCGGTGGGCACCGGCATGGTCGGTGCGCCGGCTTGCGGCGACGTCATGAAGCTGCAGATCAAGGTCAACCCGGAAACGGGTGTGATCGAAGACGCTCGCTTCAAGACCTACGGCTGCGGTTCGGCAATCGCGTCCTCGTCGCTCGTGACCGAATGGGTCAAGGGCAAGACGCTCGACCAAGCCGCTGCGCTGAAGAATGCACAGATTGCCGAAGAGCTGGCCCTGCCGCCGGTCAAGATTCACTGCTCGATCCTGGCGGAAGACGCGATCAAGGCGGCGGTTAGCGATTACAAGGCCAAGCACGGTGCCGCGGCGGTGAAGACGGAAGCCGTCCACTGACATGGCTGTGACCCTGACCGAATCGGCCGCGCGACACGTTACCCGTTACCTCGGCAAGAGGGGCAAGGGCGTGGGTGTGCGGCTGGGTGTCAAGACGACGGGTTGCTCGGGTCTGGCTTACAAGCTCGAATACGTGGACGAATTGACACCCGAAGACGTGGTGTTCGAGGATCACGGCATCAAAGTGCTGGTTGACCCTAAGAGCCTGGCTTACATCGACGGCACGCAACTGGACTTTGTGCGCGAAGGATTGAACGAAGGTTTCAAGTTCAACAACCCGAACGAGCGCGACCGCTGTGGTTGCGGCGAAAGTTTCCGCATCTGAGATTGACCGGCCTCGTGCCCGAGCCGCCACCATGTGATGTGCTGGCGGCTTTTTATCGCCATGAATCTGAACGACACCGACTTCCAACTGTTCGCCGTGCCAGCGCGCTTTGCGCAGGACCGGACCGCCCTGGACACGCGCTGGAAAGAGCTGCAGCGTGAGGCACATCCCGACCGGTTCGCAGCACAGGGCCCGGCGGCGCAGCGCATCGCAATGCAATGGTCGGTGCGCATCAACGAGGCCTATCAGCGGTTGAAGGATCCGATCAAGCGAGCCAGCTATCTTTGTGCACTGAGCGGCACGCCGGTCGACGCCGAAAGCAATACCGCGATGCCCTCGGACTTCTTGATGCAGCAGATGGCGTGGCGCGAGGAACTCGATGATGCGCATGACGCCGCTGCGCTCGACAAGCTGCGTGCCGAGGTCGACGCGGCCCGCACGCGTGCGCTTTCGTCGCTCGATTGGCTGATCGACGAAAAGGCTGACTATCCGGCCGCAGTGGCGCAGGTGAGAGCCCTCATGTTCATAGAGCGCTTTGGCGAAGACATCGAGGCCCGAGAAGGCCAGTGGGGACAATAGCGTCATGGCATTGCTGCAGATTTCAGAACCGGGTCATGCGCCCGATCCGCACCAGCGGCGCATAGCGGTCGGCATCGACCTCGGCACCACGCATTCGTTGGTCGCCGCAGTGCGCAGCGGTGTGGCCGAATGCTTGCCCGATGCACAAGGCCGCGTGTTGCTGCCGTCCGCAGTGCGTTACCTCGACAAGGACCGGCGCCAGATCGGCTTCGACGCGCTGGACGCCCGAGCCCTCGATCCGGCGAATGTCATCACTTCGGTCAAGCGCCTGATGGGACGCGGAATCGACGACATCGGCAACCGGCATGCCATGGCCTACCGCCTTGCCGGCGACGCGGGCATGGTCAAGGTGCAGACCACAGCAGGAGAAAAGTCGCCGGTCGAGGTGAGCGCCGAGATCCTCGCGACCTTGCGCTTCCGTGCCGAAGACAGTTTCGACGACGAGATCTTCGGGGCCGTGATCACCGTGCCCGCCTATTTCGACGAAGGCCAGCGGCAGGCCACAAAGGACGCCGCCCAACTCGCTGGGCTCAATGTGCTACGCCTGATCAGCGAGCCGACGGCCGCCGCGATTGCCTATGGCCTCGACAATGGAAGCGAAGGCGTCTACGCGGTGTACGACCTCGGCGGCGGCACCTTCGACATCTCGATCCTCAGACTGACGAAGGGCGTTTTCGAGGTGATCGCCACAGGCGGTGACTCAGCGCTGGGCGGCGACGATTACGACCATGCGCTGGTCGATTTCGTGCTGGCCCAGGCCGGCGCCCAAATGCAGAGCGACACTGACAAGGCTGCTCTTCTGATGGCTGCACGCGCAGCGAAGGAGGCGCTTTCTGCGGCACCGGCCACTGCGTTCTCGGCCCCGCTTGGCGACACCGAACTGCGCGTCGAACTCACACGCGAGCAGTTCGACTCCGCGACCGCCGACCTGACGCAGCGAACCGTGGCGGGGGTGCGCAAGGCGCTGCGCGACGCCCGGCTGCAACCGGACGATCTGCAAGGGGTCGTGCTGGTCGGTGGGGCCACACGCATGCCGCAGATTCGCCGCGCGATTGCGGCATTCTTTGGCCGTGAGCCACTGACTAATCTCAATCCGGATGAAGTCGTCGCGCTCGGCGCGGCCATCCAGGCGAACCAGCTCGCAGGCAATGGCAGCGCGGACGACCTGCTGCTCCTCGACGTGATTCCGCTTTCGCTCGGCATCGAAACGATGGGTGGCCTGGTCGAGCGGATCGTGCCGCGCAATCAGACTATTCCGACCGCGATGGGCCAGGACTTCACGACCTATCAAGACGGCCAGACCGCGCTGGCGCTGCACGTCGTGCAGGGCGAGCGCGACTTGGTCGCCGATTGCCGAAGTCTGGCCCGGTTCGAACTGCGCGGCATCCCCGCGATGGTTGCGGGAGGCGCGCGGATTCGCGTCACCTTCACTGTCGACGCCGACGGGCTGCTCAGCGTCAGCGCGAAGGAGCAGGCCAGCGGCGTGGAGGCCAGCGTTACGGTGAAGCCCTCGTATGGCCTTTCCGACGATGAGATCGCCGGCATGCTGCGAGACAGCTTTTCTACCGCGCAACAGGACATGCAGGCACGCGCGCTGGTCGAGGCGCGCGTGGACGCCGATCGGATGCTGTTGGCCACGCAGAGTGCGCTCAATGCCGACGGCAGTCTGCTTGGCGCTGACGAGCGCGCAGCCATCGACGTGCTGATGAGCGCGCTGCGAACCGCACGCGCTTCCGACGCCGCTGCCGTGGTCGAAGCGGCGACCAAGGCGTTGGCCGACGGTACCGAAGCGTTTGCCGCCGAACGAATGAATGCAGGCATTGCACGGGCTCTGTCGGGCCGCCAGATTGAATCTCTCTAGAACTCTTCATGCCAACGATCAAGATCCTTCCGCATCCCGAATACTGCCCCGAGGGCGCCCAAATCAGCGCGCCGGCAGGCACTTCCATCTGCGAAGCGATGCTCGAGAACCACATCAATATCGAGCACGCATGCGAGATGAGTTGTGCATGCACCACCTGCCACGTCGTGGTGAGGGCCGGGCTCGAGTCGCTGAACGAAGCCGAGGAGGGTGAGGAAGATCTGCTTGACCGCGCATGGGGGCTCGAGCCGCAATCGCGCTTGAGCTGCCAGACGATCCTGGCGCAGAAGGACGTGACGGTCGAGATTCCGAAGTATTCGATCAACCACGCCAAAGAGAACCACTGATGTCGCGGTTGATCGTTCTCGACACCGAAACCACCGGCTTGTCGGCTGAAAATGGCGACCGCATCATCGAACTCGGCTGCGTGGAGTTGTTCAATCGCAAGCTCACGGGCAACGACCTGCACATGTACTTCAATCCGCAGCGCGACAGTCATGAAGATGCGCTCAAGGTGCACGGCCTGACGACCGACTTTCTGCGCGACAAGCCGAAGTTCGCAAGCCTTGCGGCAGATGTCGTCGATTACTTGCGCGGTGCCGAGCTGATCATCCACAACGCGGCGTTCGATGTCGGATTCCTGAACAAGGAACTCGAGCATGCCGGCCTGCCGCCGCTGCGCAGCTTCGTGGGTGAGGTCACCGACACGCTGGCGATGGCGAAGTCGGTGTACCCCGGCAAGCGCAACTCGCTCGATGCGCTGTGCGATAGCTTCGGCATCGACCGCTCGAACCGCACCTTTCACGGCGCCAAGCTGGACGCGCAACTGCTGGCCGACGTCTACATCAATCTCACGCGTGGACAGGATGCCCTGCTGATCGACGTGGCTTCGAATGAACCGGCGCTCGACACTGTGGTGCTGATCGATTTGCGCAGCATCGAATTGCCTGTCTTGGCAGCAACAGAGCACGAGCTCGCGGCGCATGATGAACTGCTGCTTCAGCTCGACAAGGCCAGCAACGGCCGCACGCTCTTTCGGCAAAGCGGCGAAAGTGCTGTGGCATAATCGCGGGCTTCGCGCTTGGCGGCGCGAACGTTGTTTGATCCGGCTTTTGCATTGATTCAATGCATTGCGCCAGGGGCGGTTAGCTCAGGGGTAGAGCACAGCATTCACACTGCTGGGGTCGGAGGTTCGAAACCTCCACCGCCCACCAATTCTTTGTCTACAGTCTTCGCACATCCTTCGCGTCACCGAGCGCTAAGCTCGACGCATGGATGAAATTGACTGCGCCGTCATCGGCGCCGGCGTCGTGGGGTTGGCCGTTGCAAGAGCGCTTGCACTGTGCGGACGCGAGGTCATCGTGCTAGAGGCCGAGGGAGCCATCGGCACCGGAACAAGCTCTCGCAACAGCGAGGTGATTCACGCAGGCATCTACTATGCCGAGGGCTCGCTCAAGGCGCGCTTGTGCGTCGAAGGCAAACACCTGCTGTACGACTACGCCACGGATCGCGGTGTGCCGCATAGGCGTTGCGGCAAATTGATCGTGGCAACCGCATGGCCCCAAGTCGGACAACTCGAAGCCATCGCAGCCAGAGCCAGAGACAACGGCGTGCCCGATCTGGTTCTGCTTACACGCTCGCAGGCATGCGCGCTGGAGCCGCAGATTGAATGCATTGCTGCACTGCATTCGCCGAGCACCGGCATCGTCGACAGCCATGCACTGATGCTGAGCCTGCAAGGCGACATTCAGAACGCTGACGGTGTTCTCGCCCTGAAGTCGGCGGTCAGCCGTGCAGAGTGCGCCAACGATGCCATCGTCCTTGCTGCCGACGACGGCACGCTGCTGCGTTGCAGGAGCGTGGTGAATGCTGCAGGCCTGGCTGCGCCGGCGCTCGCGCGGTGCTTCGCGGGCTTGCCTCCGGCCGCGGTCCCGCAGGCCCATTGGGCCAAGGGCAGCTATTTCACGCTGGCCGGCCGCGCGCCGTTCAGCCGGCTGATCTATCCGGTGCCGGAGGCGGCGGGTCTTGGAGTGCACCTGACGCTCGACATGGGCGGGCAGGCTAAGTTCGGCCCTGACGTCGAATGGGTCGCCTCGGCGAACGATCTGGTGGTCGACCCACACCGTGGCGATGCCTTCTACGCCGAAGTCCGAAAGTACTGGCCGGCGCTGCCCGACGCCGCCCTGGTGCCCGGCTACGCCGGCATTCGGCCGAAGATTTCAGCACCCGGCGAAGCAGCCTGCGACTTTCGGATCGATGGCGTGGCCGAGCACGGCGTGCGGGGACTGGTCAATCTGTTCGGCATCGAGTCGCCCGGCCTGACCAGCAGCCTGGCAATCGGCCGCCACGTTGCAGCTTTGCTCTCGTAGGCTGCTGTAGGGCATGTACCATGGACCGGCACGCCCTCACCGGTGTGAAGCCGCCGGCACGGTGCCGGTGCAATGACGCACGGAAGATCTCAATGACTGCATCCACCAACCTCGAAGCGGCGGCGAACGCTGTCGCCGAAGACATCGCCACCGACGTTCGCGGCGTTCTCGCAAGCCAGGACCTCGACGCGCTGCCGAACATCAAGGCATTGCGCCAGCGGATCGACAGCAAGCTGGCCATTGCGCGCGAACTCGCGGCCGAGAAGAGCAAGATCGCCGCCAAGAAGGCGCGCGAAGCGGCGAGCACGGCCAATGCGTATGCCCACGACGAACCATGGCAGATCGCCGGTGCGGCGATGGCGGTGGGCGTTCTCGTGGGTTTGCTGCTCGGCCGCCGCTGAGCCCGCCGCTGGCGACGTTCAGTTGCCAGCCTTTTTGCGCAGCACCGAGGCTGCTTCCCGCACGAGCGACGGGCCGCGATAGATCAGTCCGGTGTAGAACTGCACCAGGTCGGCACCCGCGGCAATCTTCGCCGTGGCATCGGCTGCACACATGATGCCGCCGACGCCGATGATCGGGTAGCCGCTCCCCAGTGCCGATCTCAACTGGGCGATCACGCGATCACTTGCTTCCCTGACGGGTGCGCCAGAGAGTCCGCCCGATTCGTTCGCATGCGGCTGGCCTGTCACCGCATCGCGTGCCAGGGTCGTGTTGGTTGCGATCACGCCATCCATGCCATGGCGCCGCAGCGTGGCCGCAATCACCCGGACCTGGCTCTCATCGAGGTCGGGAGCAATCTTGACGAAGAGCGGCACCCGCTTGCGGTGCCTGGCGGAGAGAGCCTCACGTTTGTCGGCGACCGCGCCGAGCAACGCATCGAGTGCCTCGTCGCTCTGGAGCGAACGCAGGTTTGCCGTGTTGGGGCTCGATATGTTGATCGCCACGTAGTCGGCATGCGCGTACACGCCTTCCAGGCAGACCAGGTAGTCGTCGACCGCGCGCTCGATCGGCGTGGCGCCGTTTTTGCCGATGTTCAGTCCCAGCAGCATCGGTGCCTTCGACTTGGTTCCCCTGAAGCGCGCATGCTGCACGTTGGCGACGAAGGCTTCGAGGCCGTCGTTGTTGAAGCCCAGCCGATTGATCAGGGCTTGGCGCTGCGGCAGCCTGAACACGCGCGGCTTTGGATTTCCAGGCTGCGCCTTCGGCGTGACAGTGCCCACTTCGACAAAACCGAAACCCATTGCGCCGAAGGCATCGATGCAGCGCGCGTTCTTGTCCATTCCAGCGGCCAGCCCCACCCGGTTGGGAAAGTGCAGCCCTGCAAGCGTGAGCGGGTCGTCCACACGAGGCACAGCGTAGGTGCAGGCGAGCGGCGTGTTCTGCGTGCGCGCCAGCGCGTTGAGAGTGAGCTCGTGCGCATGTTCCGGATCCAATCCGAAGAGTAACGGTCGGGCAAGGTCGTAGAGCGAAGATGGCAGCAGCAATGGCATCGGATAATTCTGGGCTTCAACAGCCCAGGATTCTCCCCGATGACTTCAATTGCTCCCGCTGCGACACCGACACCAGACGAACTGAAGGCACAGGTCGGCCGCGCCGCGCTCGATTACGTGGTGAAGGGCGAAATCATCGGCGTCGGCACCGGCTCCACGGTCAACAAGTTCATCGACGCGCTGGCGGATCTGAGGAGCGACATCCGGGGCGCCGTGTCCAGCTCGGTGACATCGACCGAGCGTCTGCGTGCGTTGGGCATTCGGGTGTTCGACAGCAATGAAGTCGAGGAGCTCGCCGTCTACATCGACGGCGCGGACGAGATCGATCGCCGCGGCTACATGATCAAAGGCGGCGGTGCTGCCCTTACACGCGAAAAGATCGTGGCGGCTCAATCGCGACGCTTCGTCTGTATTGCGGATGCCTCGAAGCGCGTGAACACCCTGGGTGCGTTCCCGCTACCGGTCGAAGTGATCCCGATGGCGGAGCAGCGAGTGATGCGGCAGTTCGCGCGCCTCGGCGGCTTGGCGCAGGTGCGCGAAAAAGACGGCGTCGCGCTGGTCACCGACAACGGTCAGCACATCGTCGACGTCACCGGCCTGCGGATCACCGATCCGCTGGCTTTCGAGAGCGATGTGAATCAATGGCCGGGCGTGGTTACCGTCGGCGTATTCGCCCATCAACGGGCGAACGTGTGCCTGCTGGCTTCGCCCACCGGCATCGAAACTCTGCGCTTCGACTGAGGCGTGCGGAGGTTCAGAACTTGATGCCTGCAGGATTGGTTGGTGTGGGCCCGGTGGCTGCGGGTGGGGGTGCTGCAGGTGTGATTGCAGCGGGCGCACGGGGCTGCGGTTGCGATGCCGGTGCAGCTTGCTGCGCGACCAGAGGCTGCGCGGGCGGATTGCGATAGCTTGCCGGCAGTTGGGCGCTCTTGGGATAACCCGCCGCATCGAGGTACTGCGACCATTCGGCATCCGAAAAGCCTTTGAGCTGCTGAGCGCCGATGGACAGCAAGGGCAGGGAATTCTGGCCGCTCAGGCGCTGCAGCGCATCGACGTCTTCGGTGCTCTTGACCGTGCGCTCGTCGAACGGAATGCCGCGCGTGACCAGCAGCGAGCGGCCACCGGCGCACGGCCCGCACTCGTCGCTGGTGTAGAGCGTGACCGGATAGCGCTGCGCGACCTGCCGCAGTTCGTACGGCAGGCCCGCGGCCGCACCGGCTGTAGCGCCTGCCCGCGGCGCGGCCGCCTGTGCGTTGGCCGCAGGCGGCTGGTCGGAGAAGGTCACCTTGCCGTTCTTGTCGACATTCCGGTACACCGGCTGGGCGAGAGCAGTGCCGGTGGCAAGCACCAGGGCTAGGCTTGAGAAAACGTTGAGCTTCATCGATGACCTCCGTGATTCGATGGGCGGAGTATCTCAGGCACCGCGTGCGCCGCGCCAACTCAGGCCGGCTGCGGATCGGCCATTCCCTGATGGCGCAGCAGCGCATCCATTTGCGGCTCGCGACCGCGGAAGTCCTTGAATGATTCCATCGCGGTGCGGCTGCCGCCGGCCTCGAGAATGGCCCGCCGATATTTGCGGCCGGTTTCGATGCTCGGCTCTCCATTGGCGCCGGCGGTCTCTTCGAACGCGGCGTAAGCATCGGCGCTGAGCACCTCGGCCCACTTGTAGCTGTAGTAGCCGGCGGCATAGCCGCCCGAAAAGATGTGGCTGAAGGTGTTGGGGGTGCGGCTGAAGGTCGGAGATGGCATCACCGCAATTTCTTCTCGCACCTTGCCGAGCAAGGCCATTACGTCGCCCGCCTGCGCGAGGGCAGCGTCGTAGGCGGTGTGCAGCAGCATGTCGAACAGCGACAACTCGATCTGGCGCAGCGTCTGCAGACCGCTTTGGAAGTTCTTCGCGGCGGTCATCTTGTCGAACAGCGCGCGCGGCAGCGGCTCGCTCGTGTCGACATGCGACGTCATGTGCTTGAGCACGTCCCATTCCCAGCAGAAGTTTTCCATGAACTGGCTCGGCAGCTCGACCGCGTCCCATTCCACGCCGCTTATGCCGGACACTTCGCGCTCGTCGACCTGGGTGAGCATGTGATGCAGCCCATGGCCGAACTCGTGGAAGAGAGTCGTCACGTCGTCGTGGGTCAACAGTGGCGGTTTGCCGTCGACGCCCTCGGCGAAGTTGCAGACCAGGTGCGCCACAGGCGTTTGCACGGCGCCGGTATCGGGCCGCAGCCAGCGAGCTCGCACGTCGTCCATCCAGGCGCCGCCGCGCTTGGCGGCGCGTGCCGCGGGATCGAGAAAGAACTGGCCGACCTTCTGCCCCGCACGCTCGATGCGATAGAACTCGACGCCCGAATTCCACACCGGCGCGGTGTCGCGGCGAATCGAAACATCGAACAGCGTCTCGACGATCTTGAACAGGCCCGCCATGACCTTGGGCGCGGTGAAGTACTGCTTGACCTCCTGCTCGCTGAAAGCGTAGCGTGCTTCCTTGAGCTTCTCGCCGATGTAGCTCCAGTCCCAGGGTTGCGGGTCGGCAATGCCCAACTGCTGCGAAGCGAACGAGCGCAGGTCGGCGAGATCGCGCTGGCCGTATGGCTTGGCCTTGGAGCCGAGTTCGCGGAGGAACTTGATGACTTGCCCGGCCGAGTCGGCCATATTCGGCACGATCGAGAGTTCGCCGAAGTTCGGGTAGCCGAGAAGCCTGGCCTCCTCCTGGCGCAGCGCAAGGATCTCGCCGATGAGCGAGGTGTTGTCGAAGCTCGGGTCGCCGAACTCGCTGGCCCGGGTGGCGTAGGCGCGGTAGAGAGTTTCGCGCAAGGCGCTGCTTTTGGCGAACTGCATGACCGGCAGATAAGAGGGCATCTTCAGCGTGAGTTTGTAGCCGTCCTTGCCTTCCGCCTGCGCGGCGGCGCGGGCCGCGCTGACGACGTCCTCGGGTACGCCATCGAGTTGGTCGTGCTGCGCATAGAAGGCGAAGGCATCGGTGGCGTCCAGCGCGTTCTCGCTGAACTTCTGGCTCAGTTCGGCTTGGCGCTCCTGAATTTCTGCATAACGTGCCTTGGCCGCGCCCTGCAGTTCGGCGCCTCCCAGCACGAAATCGCGCAGAGCATTGCGGTGCGCTTGACGCTGGGCCGCATTCAGCGCCGCGGGATCGATGGCCTTGTATTTTGCGTACAGCCGCTCGTCCGAGCCGAGCCGCGTCCAGAACTCGGTCACGCGGGGCATCGCCTCGTTGTAGGCCGCCCGCAACTCCGGTGTGTCCGCCACCGCGTTCAAATGCCCGACGGCACCCCAGGCACGGCTGAAGCGTTCCGCGGCGACATCGAGTGCGCCTGAAATTGCGACCCAGTCGGCCGGAAACTCGGGTGCGGTGACTGTTTGAAGTGCCGCCTCGGCTTCGGCAAGCAGCGCATCGACGGCAGGCGCCACATGGACGGGCCTGACCTGGTCGAACAGTGGGAGATCGGTGAAGTCGAGGAGCGGATTGGTCATGGTCATTGGTTCAGATGGCGGGCGAAAGGCGTGACTTCAAGCGACT
>JBBJMS010000003.1:0-60223 GCA_037720315.1 Variovorax sp.
AATAGTCGAATTCGCGCTCGTCGCGCACTCGCCGGCGCACGGCGAAGACGTGGGCCGGCAGCCGCTCGGGGTCGAGCATCACGAAGTGCCGCCCGCCTTCCCAGATGTAGCGCTGGCCGGTCATGAGGTCGTGCATCTGGAACGGCTGGCCGTCCGTAACGCCGATGGTCGCGGGGTCGAGGTCGAGCCAGCCCGATTGCGTGTTGCGCGGATCGAGGTTGACCACCGTCACCACCACGTTGGCGCCGTCCGCGGACTGCTTCATGTAGGCGATGAGCCGGTCGTTGTCGACGTCGAGGAAGCGCAGGCCGTGGTCCGCATGCAGCGCAGGGTTGTCGTGCCGGATGCGGTTGACGCGCGCGATGAAGGGGCGCAGGCCCTGGTCGGGCGACCAGTCCCAGTCGCGCAGCTGGTACTTCTCGGAGTCGAGATATTCCTCGCTCGACGGCCCGCGCGGCAGGTGGTCCATCAGTTCGTAGGCCGGGCCGTAGATGCCGTAGCTCGCTGCCAGCGTGGCGGCCAGCACCAGGCGCGACTTGAATACCGATTCTTCGCCGCCCTGCAGCCGCTCGTGCAGGATGTCCGGCGTGTTGGGCCAGACGTTCGGCCTGAAGTAGTCGCGCCCCGGTCCCTGCGAAAGCTCGGTGAAGTATGCGGTCAGCTCCTCCTTGCCGTTGCGCCAGGTGAAGTAGGTGTACGACTGCGTGTAGCCGAGCTTGGCGAGCCGGTGCATCACCTTCGGCCGGGTGAAGGCCTCGGCCAGGAAGATCACTTCCGGGTGCGCGCGCTTCACCTCGGTGACGGCCCATTCCCAGAAGGCGAAGGACTTGGTGTGCGGGTTGTCGACGCGGAAGATCGAGACGCCCTCGGCGATCCAGTGGTCGAACACGCTCTTGAGCTCGACCCACATCGCCTGCCAGTCGTCGCTCTCGAAGTTGAACGGATAGATGTCCTGGTACTTCTTCGGCGGGTTCTCGGCGTATTGCACGCTGCCGTCGGGCCGGCGGCGGAACCAGCTCGGATACGCCTTCACATAGGGATGGTCGGGCGCGCACTGAAAGGCGATGTCGAGCGCGATTTCGAGCCCGTGGCCGCGCGCCGCCTGCACCAGGTGCCGGAAGTCTTCGGCCGTGCCGAGGGCCGGCAGGATGTCCTTGTGCCCGCCTTCCGCGGCGCCGATGGCCCACGGGCTGCCGACGTCGCCCGGTTCCGCGGCGAGCGCGTTGTTGCGGCCCTTGCGCTGCTCGCGGCCGATCGGGTGGATGGGCGGGAAGTAGACGACGTCGAAGCCCATCGCCGCGATGCCGGGCAGGCGCTCCTCGACATCGCGGAAGGTGCCGTGCGCGCCGGGTTTTGTGGAAGCCGAACGTGGAAAGAGTTCGTACCAGCTGCTGAAGCGGGCGCGTTCCCGGTCGACCGTGAGCGGAAGCTCGACCTTGAAGCGTGTCTGCAGGCTGCGGTCGGGGTAGCGGCCGGCCGTTTCCGCCAGGGCTCGTCGAGCGCGAGCGCCTTGAGGGCGGCGGCGGTCATCGCATCGTCGGCAGCACCGTCTTCGAGCGCACGGGCCCAGCGTGTGAGGGCATCCCGGTCTTTGCCGGAGGCGCGACCGGCCGCAGCGGTGATTTCCTGCGCGCCGACGCGGGCGGCCAGGCGAATGTCGTCGGGGTCGACGCGGCGTTCGAGTTCGTGGCGCCAGGAGACGAAACCGTCGACCCACGCCGACACCGTATAGGCATAGCGGCCGGGCACGGGCGGCGTGAACTCCGCATGCCACTCGTCGTTGAACTCAAGCGCCATCGGGAGTTCGTGGCGTTCGATCGCGCCCTCGGCCCACCACTGCAGCATGACGCACAACGCATCGTGCCCGTCGGCAAAGCAGTGGGCGGTGATGCCCAGGCTCTCGCCGGCCACATGCTTGACCGCGAATCGGCCGCCGTCGACCGACGGCAGCACCGCGTCGATGACGGCGCGGCTGCGGCCGTCGGTGGTGTCGACGGGCGCTGGCATCGACGCTGGCGCCGAAATGACAGGCGCCGCCGCGGCCGGCTTCCTGGCAGCCGGCTTCGCGACGGTTTTCTTTGGCGGGGTGGCTTTGGAAGTCGGGCGTTCAAGCATCGGCACTGGCCTTGAGATAAAGGGTGGAGAGCGGCGGCAGGGTCAGCGACACCGAGTGTTTGCGTCCGTGGGATGCGACCGGCGCGGCTTCGACCGCGCCGAGGTTGCCCCAGCCCGAGCCGCTGAACGCGCGGGCATCGCTGTTCAGTATTACAACCCAGATACCGCCGCTCGGAACGCCGACGGTGTAATTCTGCCGCGGCACCGGCGTCAGGTTGCAGACCACCAGCACCGGGCTGCCGTCGCGGCCGCGGCGCAGGAAGGAGACGACGCTCTTTTCACTGTCGTCGGCCTCGATCCATTCGAAGCCTTCGGGCGAAAAGTCGAGCTGGTGCAGCGCTGGCTCGGCCTGGTGAATGCGATTGAGTTGGCGCAGCAGATCCTGCACGCCGCGATGCGCGGGCGACTCTGCCTCGCCCCATTCGAGTTCGCCGTCGTGGGTCCATTCGCGCCGCTGCGCGAACTCGCCGCCCATGAACAGCAGCTTCTTGCCCGGGTGCGCCCACATGAAGGCGAACAGTGCGCGCAGGTTGGCGAACTGCTGCCAGGCGTCGCCCGGCATCTTGTTGATCAACGAACCCTTGCCGTAGACCACTTCGTCGTGCGAAAGCGGCAGCACGAAGTTCTCGCTGAAGGCATAGACCATCGAGAACGTGAGGCGTTGATGGTGCCAGCGGCGGTTAACCGGCTCCTCTTTCATGTAGGCCAGAACGTCGTGCATCCAGCCCATGTTCCATTTCATGCCGAAGCCGAGCCCGCCCATCTCGATCGGGCGCGACACGTTGGGCCAGGCGGTCGATTCCTCGGCCACGGTCAAGGCGTCCGGATGCTCGCGGTAGACGGCGCTGTTCAGGTCGCGCAGGAAGTCGATGGCTTCAAGGTTCTCGTGGCCGCCGTGGCGGTTCGGAATCCACTCGCCGTCCTTCCTGGCGTAGTCGAGGTAGAGCATCGATGCGACCGCGTCCACGCGCAAGCCGTCGAGGTGATAACGGTCCATCCAGAACAGTCCGGACGAAATCAGGAAACTGCGCACCTCGTCGCGGCCGTAGTTGAAGATGGCCGAATTCCACTCGGGATGGAAGCCCTGGCGCGGGTCGGCATGCTCGTAGAGGTGCGTGCCGTCGAACTCGGCCAGGCCGTGCGCGTCGCACGGAAAATGCGACGGCACCCAGTCCAGCAGCACGCCGATGCCCCGCCGGTGCAGGTGGTCGACGAAGTACATGAAGTCCTGCGGCGTGCCGTAGCGCGCCGTGGGCGCGAAGTAGCCGGTGGTCTGGTAGCCCCAGGAGCCGTAGAAGGGATGCTCGGTGATCGGCATCAGCTCGACATGGCTGAAACCCATGTCGGCCACGTAGTCGGCGAGCGCGTGGGCCAGCTCGCGGTAGTCGAGGAATTCGCCATCCTTGCGGCGCCACGATCCGGGATGCACTTCGTAGATGGAAACGGGGGCGTCGAGCGCGTTACGGCTGGCACGCGTGGCCATCCAGTCCGCGTCGCTCCATTCGTATTCGAGCGACCATACGCGCGATGCGGTCGCCGGCGCCATCTCGGAAAGCAGCGCGAGCGGGTCGGCCTTCAGCAGCACGCGGCCGTCGCCGGCGACGATGCGGTACTTGTACGCATTGCCGCGCCGCGCGCCGGCACAGGCCGCGCTCCAGACGCCGGTCGCGTCGCCGCTAAATGCGAGCGGATCCGCATCGGCCTGCCAGTCGTTCCACTCGCCGATGACGCTGACCGAGCGGGCGTTTGGCGCCCAGACTGCGAAGTGGGCGCCATCGCCATCGGCGCGGAGATGGCAGCCGAGGAGGTCGTGGAGGCGGGCGTGCGTGCCTTCGCGAAACAGGTACGCGTCGGTGTCGCCAAAGGATTGTGGGTGGGTCAAGAAGGGAACTCCCAGCCGTTGCGGCCGAAGCTCATCTTGTAGTCCGGCGGGCTGCAGGGCAAGGCCTACCAAGCACCCGTTCAAATGTCGGACATCGGCTCAAGCCGGCGCTCCGTAGGCGCTCGCGAGTTCGGCTGCGAAGTCTTCGAAGCGCGTCGGCGTCGTGTTGGCGGCGTTGCGGCCGTCTTGCGAGCGGATGCGGCCTTCATTGAACGCACGCGTCATCTCGACGTAGAGCCTGGCGAAGCTCGAAGACATCCCTGCCTCGACCAGCGCACTGCACATGTCGGCGTCTGAAAGCTGGACGTAGGGAAGTTCTGGCCGGCCGATGCGTTCGCCGAGCATGCGCGCGACCTCGACATGGCTCAGGTCGCGCTGGCCGAGAAGTTCGCGCACCGCGATGCCGCTCCAGTCGCGGCCCTGCAGCGCCCTGGCTGCGACTTCGCCTGCACGATGGCTTCGCCCTCCCGGTGCTGGCTCGCCGCGTAGTCGGGCGCCTGCCGGTCGGTCGCCAGCAGGGTGTACACGGCCTGCGATCCGCTAAAGACGCCGGCGAGGAAGCCGGCGTCGCGGCTATCGCCGGCGAACACCGCCGCACCTTGGCGTTCGAGTACCGACAGCTTGCCCGCGTCGCGGCCGATGGCGCCGGCTTCAAGCAGCAGGCGGGTGATCTTTGCTCCGGTGCGACCGGTGGCACCCATGACGGTGATATGCATGATCTGGCTCCTGGATTGGTGGGACATGGGGTCCACTGTCGCAACCTAACGAGGGTGAATCAATGCGCGGTCGTCGCCTGTTCATGCTCTTTCGTCCAGCATTGGCGGACGCGGAGCAGCGCCGGCATACTCGGCCGGATGCACGGCAACGCTCCCCCGATATCGACCGATCCGCTCGGCGAAGCACTGCACTTCCTGCGAATGAACGGCGTCTTCAATTGCCGGTCCGAATTCACCGCGCCTGGGGGGTAGCTTTTCGATCTCCCACACGAGGAGATGAGCGATCGCTAAGAGCTGCTGCGTCACGGCGGCGGCGGCGTTTAGACCGACATGAATCGGCTGCGCCATCCGTCTCATTCACCGCGACCGGCGCGCGCATGGACCGTGGCGTCACTGGCGGCCGAGGTCGCGATGTCGGTCGTTGGCGCATGCAGGTCGCGCTGACCGTGCTGCAGAACAAGGATGCGCGCCCGGCCGAACTGGCGGGGCGCCTGGGCTATCGGTCGGAGGCGGCGTTCAGCCGTTCGTTCAAACGCTATACGGGCATGTCGCCCGGTGCGGTACGGCGCGGCCGTCGCGATGTGGCGGCGTTCAATCCGGCAGTTCGCTGACCTGCATCGACAGGTCGAACAGCTTGGATTTGCTGGCGTAGTACCGATCGAGGCGCCACTCCTTGAGGATGTCCATGGCGAGCTCGAAACGCTTGTAGTCGAGCTCGTAGAGCGCGACCAGCTCGAAGCTGCGCTCCGATTCGAGCGCCAGCACCAGGCGAGCGAGGATCTGGGCCGATTCGTCGGCGGGGTTCGTCTCGATGAACCGGCGAGCGACCTTGATGGCGTTCATGTTGCAAAGATCTCTGGGCTTTGAGGCCCATGACTATGCCAGCGCGCCCGTCGCGTTTGATGTCAGTTTGATGACAACGCCGGCCGCCGCGCCGGCCTTGTCCCGTTTAGCGCGCGGGCGCTGGCGTTGTCGGGATCGGCGTGACCGTTTCGCGGATCAGCCCGCCGCCCATGACGCTGCCCTCGACCGAGGTGCGGCCCGGCCCGCTGCCATTGATCCGCGCCTCGCAATCGGCACGCTCGGCCGGTGGCTGCAGGCTGCAGCGTGCGAGCGCGTTCTGGTTGCCGCCCTGTCCACTGGTCAGTCCGCCGCGGCGGGCCTCGTCGCGTGCCGCACCGGCCTCGCGCAGGCAGGCGGCGCGGTCTTGCTGCACACCGTCGCAGACCAGGCGCTCGCGCGCCATGCGGGCATCCGACCCGGCCGCAGGGCTTTGCGCCGATGCCGGCAGCGCGCCGAAAACACCGAACACGCCTGAGAGCAGGCCTGCCGCGGACACAGCGGCGAAAGAAGAACGGTAGGTATTTTTCATTGGGATCGCTCCTGATCATGCCGCGCAGGTTGCGCGGCCGGGTCTGCAGTGTGGTGCGGTGCGGGCTTTGTACTGTGGGACAGCGGTGCCGACAAGCGACACCGCCAGCGCGGATTGTTGTGGGACGGGGCCGTCAGCCCGCAGCAATTCGCTGGGCCAGGTGCGCGAGCGCTTCTTCGACCTGGTCGACCAGGATCAGCGACAGATCGCCCGGCCGCAGCCGCTCGAGCGCCGTGTCGATGGCGATGAATTCGCCGCGGATCTCGTCGATGGTGCGCGTGCGGGCTGCGCCTTCGAGGCCCTGGCGCAGCAGAGCCATGACCTCGCCGTCGGCACGGCCGCGCTGCGCCGCATCCTGGTAGAGGATCACGTCGTCGAAGGCTTGGCCGAGGATGGCCGTCTGGTCGCGGATGTCGCAGTCGCGGCGGTCGCCCGCACCGCTGATCACGACCGAGCGCTTGGCCGACGGCATGGTGTCGACCGCCGCCACCAGCGCGCGCATGGCGTCGGTGTTGTGGCCGTAGTCGGCGATCACGGTGGCGCCGCGATAGTCCATCACGTTGAAGCGGCCGGGCACGCCGGCGGCGTCGTTCTTGAAACTGGCAAGGCCGCTGCGGATGGTGTCCCAGCCGAGGCCCACGCCCCAGGCAGCCGCCACCGACGCCAGCACGTTGTCGACTTGGAAGCCGATGGTGCCGTTGCGCGTGATCTGCACGTCGCGTAGCGGTATGCGCTCGCGCCAGGAACCCTCGGCCGCGATCAGCGCATCCTGGTCGACATACACGGTGCGCTTGCCCTGCGCCCGGTGCGTCGCCATCACCGGATGCTGCCGGTCGGCGGCAAAGAAGATCACGTTGCCGGGGCAGGCCGCGGCCATTGCCGACACGTTGGGGTCGCTGGCGTTGAGCACCGCATAGCCACCGTGCGCCACGTTGCGCACGATCACCCGCTTGAGCACCGCCAGGTCCTCGACCGTGGTGATGAAGTTGAGCCCGAGATGGTCGCCGCTTCCGATGTTGGTGACCACCGCCACCTGGCAGCGGTCGAAGCCGAGGCCTTCGCGCAGGACACCGCCGCGGGCTACCTCGAACACTGCGGCATCCACGTCGGGATGCAGCAGAACGTTGCGCGCGCTTTTCGGGTCGCTGCAGTCGCCACTGTCTGTCTGCCGCCCGTCGACCCAGACGCCGTCGGTGTTGGTCATGCCGGTGCGCATGCCGCTGGCGGCCAGCAGATGGTTGATGAGCCGGGCGGTGGTGGTCTTGCCGTTGGTGCCGGTGACGGCCACCACCGGAATGCGACCGTCGTCGCCGGCGGCGAAAAGCGTGTCCATCACCGCCTCGCCGACGGCGCGACCACGGCCGAACGAGGGCGATATGCGCATGCGCAGGCCGGGCGCGGCATTGACCTCGACCACGCCGCCGTGCTGCTCCTCAAGCGGACGCAGCACGTTCTCGCACACCATGTCGACGCCGCAGATGTGCAGGCCGACCATCTGTGCGGCGTCGACCGCGCGCGCGCCACTTCGGGATGCACGGTGTCGGTCACGTCGGTGGCGCTGCCGCCGGTCGACAGGTTGGCGTTGTTGCGCAGCACCACGCGCTGCCCTAGCGCGGGCACGCTGTCGGGTTCGAGGCCCTGCGCTTCGAGTCGTCCGATGGCGATGTCGTCGAGCCGGATCTTGGTAAGCGATGTCGCGTGGCCCTCGCCGCGGCGCGGGTCGAGGTTGACCGCATCCACCAGCTGGCGCACGGTCTTGCTGCCGTCGCCGATCACCTGCGGCGGATCGCGCCGCGCGGCGGCCACCAGCTTGTCGCCCACCACCAGCAGGCGGAAGTCGAAGCCGGGCAAAAACTTCTCGACCATCACCTCGCCGTAGGCCGCGGCCGAGTCGTAGGCGGCGACGAGTTCCTCGCGGCGGGTGATGTTGACGGTGACGCCCTTGCCCTGGTTGCCGTCCTGCGGCTTCACGACCACCGGCAGGCCGATTTCAAGCGCGGCAGCCCAGCCGTCATCGGCGCTGGAAACCGGGCGTCCGAGCGGCACCGGCACGCCGGCCGCGTTGAGCAGCTGCTTGGTCAGTTCCTTGTCCTGCGCGATCGATTCGGCCACGCCGCTGGTGCTGTCGACTTCGGCGGCCTGGATGCGGCGCTGCTTCGAGCCCCAGCCGAACTGCACCAGGCTGCCGCGGGTGAGGCGGCGAAACGGAATGCCGCGCGCGACCGCCGCATCGACGATGGAGCCGGTGCTTGGCCCGAGGCGCTCTGACTCGTCGAGCTCGCGCAGCTCGGCGATGGCGGCCTGGACGTCGCATTCGCTGCTGGCGAGGGCGCAGTCGATCAGTTCCTTCGCGAGTTCGAGCGCACGGCGGCCGACCGGCTCTTCGCTGTACTGGATCGCGACCTGGTAGACGCCTTCTTCCGAAGTGCGCGCGGTGTGGCCGAAATTGACGGCGCAACCCGCCTGCTGCTGCAGCGCGACAGCGGCGTTCTCCAGCACATGCGGCAGTGCGAGCGGCTGGCCCAGCACGATCGGATGAAGTTCGCCGATGGTCGGGAACAGTGCGCGCAAACGGGCTTCGAAGCCTGGCAGCCGGCCATTGCGTGTTCGTCGCCCGTGCAGGTGACGATCGCCTCGATGCAGGTATGCCGGCTCCAGAGATTGGGGCCGCGAAGGGCGCGAATACGGGTGACGTCCATGTCCGGTCAGGCAAGTTGCAGTTGTTCCTGTTCGGGCGAAAACAGGGTTTGGGACAGCTGCAGCGAGGCGAGCGCCGCGTGCAGGTCGGCTTCGAAGGCTTCGACTCCGGCGCCGATCAGCCCGAGCGGAATGCCGAGCGCCCAACCTGCGGCGACGGCTGCGAGAAGGCTCTCGATGTCGATGCCCGCATGGGTCGCGCGCCACGGCGTGAGCCGGCCGAGGCCGGGGAGGAACGATTCGCTGGTGCCGGTGGCAAGCACCACGCGGTCTTGCCGCACGAGCACTGCCTTGCCGCCGTCCGCGCAATGGCGGGCGAGCGATGGAGATTGCGCATCGGCGCCGTAGAGGATGACGCCGCCGTCGCACAGCGGCGCCAGGCCGGCCACGCGCGGATCGGCGGCGTTGAGCACGGCCGTGCCCTCGGGCAGCACCACGTCGACTTGCGTGCGCAGCACCTTCACGAGCTGGTCGCTTTCGGCGATGTCGAACTCGGCCAGCAGCTCGGCGCCATCGAGGTCGGTCACGATGCCGACCTCGCAGCGGTCGTAGGCCAGGCCGTCGCGCAGGATGGTTTCGGCACCGTTCTCGATCACGACCGCCTGCACGGCGCGGTTGACCAGGAGGCGGTGGCCGGCTTCCCACGTTGCGCTGTCGCGTGCATCCACCCGGCGCCGCTCCAGGAAGAGGCCGTCGCGGCAGGCCAGGCCGGTGTGGCGGCCGCCGAGGCCGATCAGCCACGCCACCATGCGCGCTAGCACTGCGGTGTCGCGTGAGCCGGCCACGCCCACCACCGGGATGCGTCCGGGGGCGTCGTCGGGAAAGAGGTGGTCGCAGATCGCGCGGCCCACCGGGCGCGGCGAGCCGAAGGCCGGCTTCAGGTGCATCAGCAGGCCGGGACCGGCATTGACTTCGACGATGGCGCCGCCCTGCGCCGCCAACGGCCGGCCGATGTCCTGCGCAACCAGGTCGATGCCGGCGATGTCGAGGCCGACCACGCGGGCGGCGAGCACGGCCGCATGCGCCACGTCCGGGTGAACCAGGTCGGTGCAGTCGTTCGACATGTTGCCGTTGCGCTGGATGGTGACCACGCGGCCGGCCGCGGCACCGATTGCGCGTCGAGTTCCTGGCGCTTCAGTTCGAGCTGAGCTTGGCGTCGGTCGCGACGTCGATCACGTCGAGCGGAAATTCTTCCTGCGTGCCGCGGCGCGGGTCGCTGTTGAGCTGGCTGTCGATCAGCTGCGCAATCGTCGCGCCGCCGTCGCCGGTCACGGTGATGACCTGCCCGGCGTGCGGCCGCGACCACCTGGCCGCCGACCACCAGCAGGCGGTGCTCGTCACCGCGGATGAAGCGCTCGACCATCACGTCGCTGCCCTCCGGCTCGGCCACGGCAATGCAGCTTCGACCTCGGCGCGCGTGTGCAGTTCGAGCGAGACGCCGCGGCCGTGGTTGGCGTCCGACGGCTTCACCGCGACCGGCAGGCCGATGTCTTCGGCGGCTTCCAGGCTTCGAGTGCGTCGGCGACCACGCGGCCCTCGGGCACCGGCACGCCGCAGCTCGCCAGCAGCGATTTGGTGAGTTCCTTGTCGCTCGCGATCGATTCGCCGATGGCGCTGGTGTAGTCGGTCTCGGCGGTCCAGATGCGCTGTTGGCTGGCGCCGTAGCCCAGCTGCACCAGGTTGCCGCCATTGAGTCGCAGGTGCGGAATGCCGCGGTCCGTGGCGGCCGCGACGATGCAGGCAGTGCTCGGCCCCAGGTAGCAGTCTTCGACTTTGGCCTTGACGGCGTCGACGGCGCGCTGCACGTCGGCGGCATCGAAAGGGTCGGCATTGATGGCCGCCATCAGCAGCCGGTGGCCTTCGGTGAGCGCCGCGCGGGCGACCTGCTCGTCCCGCGCCCGGAACACCATGCGGTAGACGCCGTGCTGCGACGTGCTGCGTGTTCGGCCGAAGCCGGTCGGCATGCCGGCGAGGTTGAGCAGCTCGATCACCACATGCTCCAGCACATGGCCCGACCAGGTGCCTTCGGTCAGGCGCTGGATGAAGCCGCCGCGTTCGCCTACGCCGCAGTGATGCTCGATCAGCGCCGGGAGCAGCCGGGTCAGGCGTTCGGTGAAGCCGTCGATCAGATTCGAGGGGTGGTCTTCGAGCGCACCCAGGTCGAGCCAGACTTCGAGCACCGGGCGGTAGGTCCACACGTTCGGGCCGCGCAGGTAGCGCACGCGCTGGAGCCGGATGTCGTCGAAACGGGGGCTGCGAACGTTCGTTGTACTTCGATCGGGCACGGGGCTGCGCTCAGGCGAGTTCAGAGAGGTCATCGGTCAGAATCGGCGCCCGAGGCGACGCCACTCAGAAAACACATGCAACATCACGATCCAGTCGGCACCCCGGGGGGCGGAGAAGGGCAGGCTTCAGACGCTCTGAAAAGCCGGCTCGCTGTCGCGGAAAACGTTCTGGCGACGGTCCCGGTTGACCTCGACAGTGAACTTCGGTTTACATCCGGCCTGCTCGCGCTCACCGACCGCCGCCTGCTGGCCCGCGACGCTGACGGCGCCTGGTCCGAATGGCCGCTGGCCTTGCCAGCGCTCGCGCTGCACCTGGGCGACCATGCCGGCGTCGGAGCCCTCGACCTGTGCGATGCGAGCGGTCGCTTAGCCCGTTGGCATTACACCCTGAGCCATCAACCCGCCGCGCTGCGGCTTTACAAGCTGTTCGAGCAGCAATCGGCCGGCATCGCACATGCGACAGCAGCCACGGATACCGACGACACCTTCCTGGCCGAACCCGAGTTGCAGGCGCCACCGTCGACCTGGGTGCTGCTGCGGCTCGGGCGGTTCGCCCGGCCCTACCGCAAGCAGCTGATCGCCGGCTTCCTGCTGACGCTGGCCTCGACCGCAGCCACGCTGGTGCCGCCCTACCTCACCATCCCGCTGATGGACGACATCCTGATCCCGTTCCAGAACGGGCAGCAGATCGCGCCCGAAAAGGTGGTGATGTTCCTTTCGGCGCTGCTGGCTGCGGCGCTGGCCGGCTGGGGGCTGGGCTGGGCGCGCACCTACCTGCTCGCGCTGGTGTCCGAGCGCATCGGCGCCGACCTGCGCACCACCACCTACGAGCATCTGCTCACGCTGCCGCTCGACTACTTCGGCGCCAAGCGCACCGGCGACCTGATGGCGCGCATCGGCTCCGAAACCGACCGCATCAACGTCTTCCTGTCGCTGCATGCGCTCGACTTTGTCACCGACGTGCTGATGATCGTGATGACCGCGGCCATCCTGGTGTCCATCAACCCGCTGCTGGCGGTGGTCACGCTGGTGCCGCTGCCCTTCATCGGCTGGATGATCCATGTGGTGCGCGACCGGCTGCGTACCGGATTCGAGAAGATCGACCGCGTGTGGAGCGAGGTGACCAACGTGCTGGCCGACACCATTCCGGGCATTCGCGTGGTCAAGGCATTTGCGCAGGAGAAGCGCGAGGCGCGCCGCTTCCATGCCGCGAACGCCTACAACCTGCAGGTGAACGACAAGCTCAACAAGACCTGGTCGCTCTTCACGCCCAGCGTATCGCTCCTGACCGAGATCGGCCTGCTGGTGGTCTGGGGCTTCGGCATCTGGCAGGTGGCGCGCGGGCGCATCACGGTGGGCGTGCTGACCGCGTTCATCGCCTACATCGGCCGCTTCTACACCCGACTCGACTCCATGAGCCGCATCGTCTCGGTCACGCAGAAGGCGGCCGCCGGCGCCAAGCGCATCTTCGACATCCTCGACCATGTGAGCAACGTGCCCGAGCCGGCAAACCCGGCCAAGGTCGAGCGAGTCGAAGGGCGCATCGAGTTGAAGAACGTCGGTTTCCGCTACGGCAGCCGGGCCGTGATACGCGACCTCGATCTGACGATTGCGCCGGGCGAGATGATCGGGCTGGTTGGCCACAGCGGCTCGGGCAAGAGCACGCTGGTCAACCTGATCTGCCGCTTCTACGACGTGACCGATGGCGCGATTCGCGTCGACGGCACCGATATCCGGCGCTTCGCGGTGGCGGACTACCGGCGCCATGTCGGCCTGGTGCTTCAGGAGCCGTTCCTGTTCTTCGGCACCATCGCCCAGAACATCGCCTACGGCAAGCCCGACGCGACGCGCGAAGAGATCGTCGCTGCCGCGCGCGCCGCGCATGCGCACGACTTCATCCTGCGCCTGGCGCACGGCTACGACTCGCTGGTCGGCGAGCGCGGGCAGGGCCTGTCGGGCGGCGAGCGCCAGCGCATCAGCATCGCGCGAGCGCTGCTGATCGACCCGCGCATCCTGATCCTCGACGAGGCCACATCGGCGGTCGATACCGAGACAGAAAAAGAAATTCAGGCGCTCGACAACCTGGTGCAGGGCCGCACGACCATCGCCATCGCGCACCGGCTGTCGACGCTGCGCAAGGCCGATCGGCTGGTGGTGATGGACCGCGGGCGCATCGTCGAAGTCGGGCCGCACGATGCGCTGATGGAACAGCAGGGGGCTTACTGGCGGCTCTACCAGGCGCAACTGCGGCAGGCCGACGAAGAAAGCGCGGGCGCGCTGGACGAGCGTGCCGGGGCTGCTCGCGCGCGGCGGCCATGCGGCGCATCCGGCAGGGGCGCGTGATGATATTCGACCTGGAACGCGACGCGTTCGGACGCCTGGTGCTGATCGACGCCGACGGCGTTCGGCATGTGGGCGTCGTGCCGGTGCGTGCGTTTCCGCTCAGCGCGCCGGCCGACGGCATCTCGCTGGTGGCGAGCGACGGGCACGAACTGGTGTGGATCGACGGCATCGACGTTCTCGAAGCCGAAGCGCGCCGCCTGGTCGAGCAGGAGCTTGCGGCCCGGGACTTTGCGCCGACGGTGCTGAAGCTGCACAGCGTGTCGAGCTTCGGCGTGCCGAGCACCTGGCAGGTGAGCACCGACCGCGGCGACACCCGATTCGTGCTGAAGGCCGAGGAAGACATCCGCCGCCTCGAAGGCGGCGCGCTGCTGATTGCCAGCGCGCACGGCGTGCAGTTCCGCGTTCCCGACGTCAAGGCGCTGGATCGCGCCTCGCGGCGATTGCTCGAGCGGTTTCTATGACGTGGCGACTGTGCGAAGAATGCGCATCAAATACAATTTGGCGCATCAAGAAATAGAAAGTGCATCATGCGTACCACTGTCACTCTCGAAGATGACGCCTTTGCCGCGGCGCAAGCCTATGCACAGGCGCGAGCGCTGAAACTGGGGCAAGCCATTTCCGAACTGATTCGCCGCGGTAGCGGCGAGCGCCTGCCGATGAGGAAGAAGGCGGGCGTCTGGGTATTCGACATCCCGTCCGACGCACCTCGAATAACGTCGCGTCAGGTCAAGGAACTGCTGGAAGACGGCCCTTGAGCTATTTGCTCGATGCGAATGCGCTGATTGCACTCGGCTGGCCGAGTCACGAACATCATGAACGGATGATCCGCTGGTTCAAAAGTCATGCTCGACATGGCTGGGCCACCACCGCCATTACGCAAGCGGCCTTTCTGCGCATCGTTTCGCAGCCGGCCTTCTCCGGCGGAGCCATCGGGATGAACGAGATCGCCGAACTGCTGCTGCGCAACATGGCACATCTCCGGCATCGCTTTCTCCCGTTGGACTTCGGCATCGAGCAGGTGCTTGGCTGCTGTACCGGCGGCCTGCGCGGGCATCGGCAGATCACCGACGCATGGCTTGTCACGCTGGCCGCGCGACACGACGTGAAGCTTGTTACCTTCGATGACGGCATCGCGCAACTGTTTGCGACCGACGCTGAACGAGAACGCCACCTGCACAAACCAGCCTAGACGCTCGGCTTCCACCCGCCTCAGCGCGACACGTACCAGCGCATCACGGCCGCACCCGCCGCGGCCGACACGCCGCTTACCAGCGTGCCCCAGGCGATGTCGATGAAGGCGAGGCCGAGCGGCCAGTCGCGCACGACGGCGAGGTTGGTCAGGTCGTAGGTGGCGTAGGCGAACAGTCCGAACAGTGCGCCGAGCACGCCGGCGCGCACGATGCTGTCGGCGGCGACGCCCGGCGTCACGGCGAAGATCACCAGGCCGATTGGGTACATGACGTAGAAGAGCGCGGCGACGGCGAGCCGCGGCTCGGGTGCCATCAGGTTGCCCATGCCCTCCTGGTAGAGGCTCTTGGCGATGACGCCGAGCCAGAGCAGATCGATCACCACCATGACGAGAAAGGTGGCGGCCCAGGCAACGAGGTGTTTGGTCATCATGGCCGGCATGGTAGCTGCGCTTTCGTCATGGCTGCCAAACTCGGGCCATGCACCGTACCGCACTGGTCCTTTTTTCTGGCGGCCAGGACTCCGCCACCTGCCTGGTCGATGCGCTCGACAGGTACGAGCGCGTCGAGACCGTGGGCTTCGACTACGGCCAGCGCCACCGCGTCGAACTGGATGTGCGCCTCACCGCGCTCACCCATCTGCGCGAGCGCTTCCCGCGCTGGGCGCCGCGCCTCGGCGACGACCATCTGCTGAAGGTGGATGTGCTCGGCCAGGTGGCAGAGTCGTCGCTCACCCAGGACATCGCTTTCGCCATGCAGGAGAACGGGCTGCCCAACACTTTCGTGCCCGGGCGCAACCTGCTTTTCTTGACGCTGGCCGGTGCACTGGCCTACCGGCGCGCACTGGAGGTGATCGTCATCGGCGTCTGCGAAACCGATTTTTCGGGCTATCCCGATTGCCGCGACGCCACGATGAAGGCGATGCAGCTCGCGCTGTCGCTCGGCATGGATCGCCGCTTCGTCATCGAGACGCCGCTGATGTGGATCGACAAGGCCGCGACCTGGGCAATGGCGCACCGGCTGGGCGGTGCGCCGCTGGTCGAGCTGATCGTCGAAGACACGCACACCTGCTATCTCGGCGACCGCTCGCAGCGCCACGACTGGGCTATGGCTGCGGCAGCTGTCCGGCTTGCGAACTGCGTGCGCGGGGCTGGAAAAGCTACGTCGCTTCGACGCGGTAGCGCGCGGCAGCGCCTTCGGCTTGCGGCACCAGCGTCCAGCGCCGGTCGTGGGCCCCGACGGAGGCGCGATGCGCGATCGACACCATCGCGCCGCCGGCGGAGCGCACACCTTCGGCCAGCCGCTTGTACAAAGTCTCTTCGGCTGCGGCATCGAGCGCGCTGGTGGCCTCGTCGGCGAAGAGCCAGGCCGGCTTGAGCAGCACGCGCGCGATGGCCAGGCGCTGCTGCTCGCCGCCGGAGAGCTTCTGCGTCCAGGCGTCGCTGTCGTCGAGCCGGCCGGCCAGGTCTGGCAACAAGGCATCGTCGAGCGCCTGCGCGAGCTGCCGGTGTAGTCGCTCGCGGGCTGCGGATACGCGAGCGCATCGCAGGGGGCCGTTGGGCACGGGCCGCTGCGGAATGAACATGGCGTCCTCGGGCATGGAGAGTTCACCATGGGCAAACGGCCAGACGCCGGCGAAGGCGCGAAACAGCGTCGACTTGCCGCTGCCCGACGGACCTTGCAGCAGCACGGTGTCGCCCGGCTTCACCGATAGCGTCGCGCCGTCGAGCAGCGGGGCGCCGTCCGGCAGCGCGACGCCAAGGTTCGTGGCCGCGAGGCCCGCGCCGGAGGCAAAGGGCGCGCGGTCAAGTGCGTTGGCCGCACCGGCATGCGCGCGCATCGCGGCCTCGAAGGTCGTGAGCCGGTCAGCCGTGGCGCGCCAGACGGCGACGCGGTCGTAGTTCTCGACGAACCAGCTCAACGAATCCTGCACCCGGCCGAAGGCGGAGTTGACCTGCATCAGCTGCCCGAGCTGGATCGCGCCGCTGAAGAATCGCGGTGCCTGCACGATGAAGGCGAAGATCACCGAAGCCTGGCCGAAAGACGCGGTGAACGCGACCAGGTTCTTCTGCTTGTTGATGAGGCGCAGGTAGTTCTTGAGCACCGAACCGAAGCGCAACTCGAGCTGGCCGTGCTCGACCCGCTCTCCGCGGTCGAGCGCGATGGCTTCGCTGTATTCGCGCACACGGATCAGATGGTGGCGGAAGTCGGCTTCGTAGCGCTGCTGCTGGAAGTTGAGCCCGATCAGCGGCCGGCCGATGAAATGCGTGATGACCGTGCCTGCCGCGCAGTAGATCAGCGCGATCCAGACCATCGAGCCGGGCACCGAGTAGTCGGTGCCGAAGAGCGTCAGGCTCACGGTGCCGCTCAACCCCCAGAGAATGCCGATGAAGCTCACCAGCGTGACAACCGCGTTGAGCAGGCCCATCGACAGCGTCATCGTGTAGTCGGTGAAGAGCTGCATGTCTTCCTGGATGCGCTGGTCGGGGTTGTCCGGCGATGCCTGGCCGTCCTTTTGACCGTAGCGGGCGAGTTCGAGGCGGTAGAAGGTTCGGTCGGCCATCCAGCGGCCCAGGTAGCTGCGGGTCATCCACGCCCGCCAGCGCAGCTGCAGCAGCTGGGTCAGGTAGAACTTGAGGATCGCGATGACGATGTAGCCGGCGGCGATCCAGCAGAAGTAGACGATCTCGCGCCAGAACACGGCCTGGTCCTTGTTCTGAAGCGCGTCGTAGAAGCGCGCGTACCACTGGTTGTTAAGCACCAGCATGTAGACCACGCCGAGGTTGAGCGCGACGATGGCCGCAAGCAGCCCTCGCGCCTTCCATTTCTCCTCGGATCGGAAATAGGGCGCCGCAAGCGCACCGATGCGGCGCAGCGTCGAAAGCATGCTGGTGGAATTGGCGGTCATGGGTGGAGTGGGTCAGCGCAGGTTGCTGATGCCGCTCGACACATGGCCCGAGGGCACGTGGCGGGCGGCTGCGTCGACGTGGCCGGTCTGGTCGTCGAAGAAGAAATCGGGCTCGAACTCTCGCAGGAACTCGCCCTTGGCCAGGCCGCCGAGGAACATGGCCTCGTCGACCTTGATGTTCCAGTTCATCAGCGTGCGGATCGCCCGCTCGTGCGCCGGTGCGCTGCGCGCGGTGACCAGCGCGGTGCGGATGCGCATGTCCGGATTGCTCGCCCGCTGCAATCGGTGGAGCGCAGCCAGCAGCGGCTTGAACGGGCCCTCGGGCAGCGGCAGCTCGGCCTTGCTCGACTCGTGCAACTGGAAGGCGTCGAGCCCTTCGGCCTGGAATACGCGCTCGGCCTCGTCGCTGAAAAGCACCGCATCGCCGTCGAATGCAATGCGCACTTCGTCCGGATAGGCGTCGCTCGCATGCACCGACTCGACCAGCACGCGGGCCGCAGGAAACCCGGCGTTGAGCGCCTCGCGCACGTCTTCGGCATTGACCGAAAGGAACAGGTGCGCCCGCAGCGGCCGCAGATAGCCGAAAGGCGGCCGGCCCTGCGTGAAGACGCCGCGTTGCAGCGAGATGCCGTTGGCCACGCCCGAGCGGAACACCCGCATGCCCGACACCGGATCGTTGCGCGAGAGGATCACCACCTCGACCCGCTGAACGCCGTCGTCGTTGAAGCGCATCAGCTTGCGCACCAGCGAATACGCGATGCCGGGCTTGGCCGGCACGTCGAGCCGCTCGAGCTGGAGCTTCATGTAGCCGGCATCGTCGCCCGACTCGAAGATCTCGTTCTCTTCCTCCAGGTTGAAGAGCGCGCGCGACGAGATCGCGACCACCAGCTTGTCGTCGAGCGTGGCGGCCATCGGTTACTTGACGAACTGGTTGAGCTGGATGATCGGCATGAGGACGGCGAGCACGATCAGCATCACCACGCCGCCCATGGCGACGATCAGGAGCGGTTCGAGGATGGTCGCCATGTGCATCGCGCGGCGCTGCACTTCGGCGCCCAGTTGGTCGGCCGCGCGCTGCAGCATCAGCGGCAGCGTGCCGGTCTGTTCGCCGAGGCGGGCGAACATCGAGACGATGCCGGGAAAGCGCTTTTTCTGCGCCAATGCCGAGGCGAGCGGTGCACCTTCGCGCACCAGCACCAGCGCGTCGAGTGCGTCGGCGCGCATGGCGCGGTTGCCGAGCGTTTCCGATGCCGCCTGCAGCGCCTTCAGGATGGGCACGCCGGCGGTGGCGAGCATCGCCAGCGTGCTGGCGAAACGCGCTGCGTTGTAGCCGCGTGCCAGCTTGCCGACCAGCGGGAGTTCGAGCCATGCGGCGTCGAATTTTTCGCGGAACGCGGCGCGCGCCAGCGCCACGCGTGCAAACACCGTGCCCAACACGATGGCAACCAGCATCAGCCAGCCGTAGTTGCGCACGAAGGCGCTGAGCGCGAGCATGCCGACGGTAAGTATCGGCAGCGCGCGCTTGGTGCCAGCGAACACATTGGCGACCTGCGGGACCACGTAGCTCACGAGAAAGATCACGATCGCGATGGCGACCAGCGTCACGATGGCGGGATACAGCGCCGCGCCGACCAGCTTCTGCTGCAGCGCCTGGCGCTGTTCTAAATCGTCGGCCAGCCGGTCGAGCACCAGGCCGAGGTTGCCGCTTTGCTCGCCGGCGCTGATGACCGCGGTGTAGATTGGTGAGAAGTCGCGCGGATGCTGCGACAGCGCGCGGCCGAACGGCGAGCCGGCATTGACCTCGGCGCGCAGCGATGCGACCAGGTTGCGCTGCTGCTCGCTCTCGGCTTCGTCGGTCAATGCGGTGAGGGCGCGCTCGAGCGGGAGGCCCGACGAGACCAGCCCGGCGATCTGCCGAGTCCACACGGCCAGGTTGGTCGAGTTGAAGACGCGGCCGCCGCCGAACAGACGACGCCAGCCGCGCGGCGCCGGTACGCCGCTCTCGACGCTGCCGACCGTGGTGACCGACAGCGGTATCAGCGCCTGTGCACGCAGCAGTCCGCGGGCGCCGCGCGCGGTGTCGGCTTCGAGCACGCCCTTGCGGGGCTGGCCCTGTTGATCTATGGCTTCGAAGGAATAGGCCGGCATGCTGAACTGCGCCCCGGACTCAGTCTCGCGTCACGCGCAGCAGTTCGGCCCGCGAGCTCACGCCCGACTTGACCAGCCGCTCGCCGTCTTCGCGCATCGAGCGCAGGCCGCCGCGCTCGGCCGCAACGAAGAGCTGGCTCTCGGGCGCGCGGCTGTGAACGAGCGAACGCACCGTGTCGTCGGCCACCAGCAATTCGAAGATGCCGGTGCGGCCCTGGTAGCCGGTCTGCCCGCAGGTATCGCAGCCGGCCGGCTCCGCCTCGTCGCCGGTGGCGGATTGCACCGCGCAAACGGGGCAAAGCCGCCGCACCAGGCGCTGCGCCAGCACGCCGAGCAGCGACGAACTCAGAAGGAAGGGCTCGACGCCCATGTCGGTCAGCCGCGTCACGGCGCTCACCGAATCGTTGGTGTGCAGCGTGGCCAACACGAGGTGGCCGGTGAGCGATGCCTGAATGGCGATCTGCGCGGTTTCGAAGTCGCGGATCTCGCCGATCATGATCACGTCCGGGTCCTGCCGCAGGATGGCGCGCAAGGCCTTGGCAAAGGTCAGCTCGATCTTCGCGTTGACCTGGGTCTGGCCGACGCCGTGAAGTTCGTACTCGATCGGGTCTTCCACCGTCATGATGTTGCTGCGGCTCGCATCGAGCCGGCTCAGCGCGGCGTAGAGCGTGGTGGTCTTTCCCGAGCCGGTCGGCCCGGTGACCAGGATGATGCCGTGCGGCTGGCTGATCAGGTGCTCGAAGCGCGCGAGCGTGTCGCCCTGCATGCCCACGGCTTCCAGCGTCAGCTTGCTTTCGGTTTTGTCGAGCAGCCGCAGCACTGCGCGCTCGCCGTGCGCGGAGGGCAGGGTCGACACCCGCACGTCGACCGCACGCGTGCCGATGCGCAGGCTGATGCGCCCGTCCTGCGGCAACCGCTTCTCGGCGATGTCGAGGTCGGCCATGATTTTCAGGCGCGAGATCAGCGCCGCGTGCAACGCCCGGTTGGGCTGCACCACTTCGCGCAGCGTGCCGTCGATGCGGAACCGCACCGACGACGTGCGCTCGTAGGGCTCGATGTGGATATCGCTTGCGCCGTCGCGAGCCGCCTGGGTGAGCAGCGCGTTGAGCATGCGGATGATCGGCGCGTCGCCGGCACTCTCCAGCAAGTCTTCGACCGCAGGCAACTCCTGCATCATGCGCGAGAGGTCGGCGTCGCCCTGCACCTCGCTCACCACCGCCGCCGCGTTCGATTCGCCCTGCGCATAGGCCGCGCTGATGCGCTGTGCAAGCTGCTCGGGAGCGAGCGGCTCGAAGGCCTTCACCGAGTACTTGCGCACGACCTCCCCGAGCGCGCTGCGCGGCGGCCGCTTTGGCATCCAGAGCGTATAGACGCCGTCGTCCGATTCTTCCAGCAGAAGTTGCTGGCTTCGGGCGAAGGCATAGGGCAGGGGATAGCGCACTTTTCAGGAACCTCAGGGCAATTCGCGGGTAGTGGAAGGGTCGGAGGTGGGCGGCAGGGTGCCCTTCAGCGGACCTTTGCTGTTGATCCGGATGTCGGCCGGCATCAGCGGTGGCGGCACCAGGCGAGTACCTTCGACGCGCCGATTAGGATCGGCCGGCGGGAGCTGCGGCAGCACGGCCGACTCGTCGACCCCGCGCAGGAGCAGGTTGCTGGTCGGCTGGGACGCTTGCTGGATGCTTCGGATCGAGTCGTAGCGGTCGTAGGCAAGCTGGTCGCTGGTGCCGCCGTCGCGCACCACCACCGGCCGCAGGAACACCATCAGGTTGGTCTTGCGGCGGGAGCGCGTCTCGCTCTTGAACAGGTTGCCGAGGATCGGGATGTCGCCCGCCAGCGGCACCTTCTCGGTGCTGTTGGAATACTCGTCCTGCAGCAGGCCGCCCAGCACGATGATGTTGCCATCGTCGACCAGCACGTTCGATTCGATGCTGCGCTTGTTGGTGGTCGGGCCGTTGATGTTGTTGACGGTCGAGGCCTGCACGCTCGAGACCTCCTGGAAGATCGCCAGCTTGACGGTGTTGTTCTCGTTGATCTGCGGCCGCACGCGCAGCGTCAGGCCGACGTCCTTGCGCTCGATGGTCTGGAACGGATTGACGGTGTTGGTGCTGCTGCCGGTGTTGGTGTACTGGCCGGTGACGAAGGGCACGTTCTGGCCGATCACGATCTTGGCTTCTTCGTTGTCGAGCGTCAGCAGGTTGGGGGTGGAGAGCACGTTGCCCTCGCCGTTGCTCTCGAGAAAGCGCGCCAGGAAGCCGAGCACGTACTGCCCGTTGACCCGGTGGCCAATGCCGAAGTTGAAGCCGCTCGACGGCCGCGTCGCCGGGTTCTGCGTCGCCAGGCCGATGGCCAGGTCGATGATGTTCTGGCCGCCGAGGCTCGAATTGGTGCCGATCACGCCGACGTTGCGGTCGCCGCTGCTGCCCAGTGCGCTCGGCCACTGGATGCCGAATTCGGCCGCCTTGTCGGCATTGACTTCGACGATCAGGCTTTCGACCATGACCTGGGCCCGCTTGCCATCGAGCCGGTCGATCACGGCACGAATCTGGCGGTATTGCGGTTCGGCCGCGGTGATGATGAGCGAGTTGGTCGACGGGTCGGCCTGGATCTGGCCACCGGTCGATGGCTGGTTGGCATTGTTTAGCGGCGCATTTGCCTGCTGGCTGCCGCCGTTTTGCGAAAAGCCGCCCTGTGCACCGGAAAGCTGCTGCGACGCGGCCTGCGTGTTGAGGTTGCCCTGAAGCGGGGAGCCCCCGCCGCCAGCGGCAGCGCCGCTGCCCCCCCGCGCCTCGGCCGAGATCGCCGCGCGCAGCGTCGTCGCCAGACGTACGGCATCTGCGTTCTTCAGGTACACGACGTAGACGTTGCCGGCCGCGCCGTTGCCGCTGTCGATTGGCGCCCGGTCGAGCTGGGCGACCAGCGTGCGCACCAGCTGCGCGCGCGCCGGATTGGCCGCACGCATGATGATTGCGTTGCTGCGCGGTTCGGCCAGGAGCGTGGTGCGGAAAGACGCGTCGACCGTGCCCGGCGTGACCGGCGCGGTCCCGCCGGGGCCGCCGGCTCCGCCTTCCAGCAGGCGCTGCACCAGCGGCACCAGGTCGGTGGCGACCGAATGCTTCAGCGCGATCACTTCGACGTCCGAGGCGTTGGGCACATCGAGCGCGGCGACGATGCGCGCCAGCCGCCGCATGTTTTCGGCGTAGTCGGTGATCACCAGCGAGTTGTTGCCGGGGTTGACGTTGATCGTGTTGTTGGGCGCAATGAGCGGGCGCAACACCGGCAGCAGGTTGTTGGCCGATTCGTAGTTGAGCTTGAAGACCTGCGTCACGATCTGGTTGCCGCTCAAGGTCGCGGTGGTCGGCGTCGACGTGGTCACGGCGCTCGATTGCAGCTTGGCGTCGGCTTCGGGCAGCACCTTGTAGAGCCCTTCCGACTGCACGATCGCAAAGCCCTGCAGCCGGAGCGCCGCGGCAAACTGGTTGAAGGCTGCGGCAGGCGAGATCGGCCGATCGGTCTGCAGGTTCATCGTGCCCTTGACGCGCGGATCGACCACCACGTCGCGTCCGGTCACCACCGCCATCGTGCGGGCCACCGATTCGATCTCTGCGTTGCTGAAGTTGAGCGTATCGGCTCGCCGCGCCCGGTGGTGCCGCTGCGTCTTGTGCAAACGCGAGCGGCGTGCAGGTTGCGAACAGCATCTGCACCGCCAGTGCGATGGTGCCGATGCGTATTGCATACGAAGACTGTTGCTTCATGGTTAGCCCAATGTAATCAGCGAGCGCGCGCCTTCGCGTCGCCCGATGATGTTCAGTAAATTTGAAAGTGCGTCTTCGCGCCCCGGTGCCGCGCTGGCCTCGCCGTCGAAGCGCAGCGCGCTGCCGTTCCAGCGCCCGCTGCCGTTGAGCTGCAGGCTACCTTGCAGCGTGGTCAGAAGCAGAGTGGGCGCCGTTCCGCCCTCGAGCGTGAGGCGGTAGCTGCCCATCGGCTTCAGGGTCGAAAGGCTGGAAGAGATGTCGATCGCGTCGAGCGTGGCGCGCCCGGCAAGCGCCAACTGCGGTCCGTTGAACTGCACGGCGAAGTTCTTCATCGAGAGGTCGAGCGTGCCCTCGGGCTTGAGCGTGTTCCATGGCGCGCCGAAGCCGCCGAGCAGCGCGGCGGGCCAGCGGGACTGGCCATCCTGCCAGTCGATCCGCAGGCCGCCGGCACTCGGCTGGGCCTTGAACCGCAGCGGCTGCGCTGCACAGCAAGGGATGTCGAGCACGGCTGTGGCGCCGTCCCAGCGCGGCCGCAGCTGCCAGCCGAGCATGCCCGGCAGCGATATCGAGGTGGCGCCATCGGCACCGCTGGAGAACACCAGGCCTGCGGTGCCCTGCCAGACCGTGCCGCGTGCGTTGACCATTTGCAGTTGGCCGTCGCTCCATCGCGCGACTGCAGAGGCCAGCCACCGCGCCGGTGCGAACAGCGCCAGCGCCAATGCCGCGCCGACCAGCAGGCCCAGCCATGCCCAGCGCCTGCCGGACGCCGTGGTGGTGAGAGAGGAGTTGGCACTGCGCTTCATGGCGTCATTGATCGGGCATCGTGCTCAGCGTGCCGGCAGGCTCATGATCAGCGTGCCGTCCCAGCGCACGCGCGGGGTTTCGGCGCGCGGCGCCCCCGCTGGCAAGTTGAGCACGGGCACGCCGGCGGCGTCGCCCTGCGCCGTACGCGTCAAATGAACTTCGCGCGGCACCGCGCGTGCGTTGCTGCGGGCCTGTTCGAACCATTGCGCCAGCGCATCGGCTGGGGTGGCGCGCAGCACGACGGTCATGCCCTCGCCGGCGCCGGCGGACTGCAAGCGGGCGTTGGGCCCGAGGTTCTGCCGCACGGAGGTTTCGAGTGCCCGCATGGCGTCGTCCCTGTTCGCTCGGGGCTGGGCCTGCAAGGCGCGGGCCTGCGTTTGCAGGCCGGTCATGCGCTGCAGCTGCGCGTCCAGCTGGGCATGTTCGGCGGCAGCCGAAGAAAGCGTGCGCAGCGCCGGGGCAAGCGCTACCCACCAGAGCAGGGCAAGCACCACCAGCGCGGCCGCAATGACGACCATGCGCTGCTCGCGCAGTTCGAGCTCGGGCCACCAGGCCTGCCAACGCGCTTCGATGGATTCGATCCATGCATTCATCGCGAGGCCTCCGCCTGCACCAGCAACAGGTCGCCCTCGCTGCGCGCCGCGTAGCCGCGCGAAGACAGGGTGGCTGCGACCCTTTCGGCTTCGGAGACCTGCAGTCCCAGTCCTCGCAAGCGCAATTGGCCCGCGCTGTAGTCGATCGCCGTAGGCACGCGCCCCGGCGGCAGGCTCGCGGCCAGCGCGCCGAGCATGGGTTCGAAATCGGCCGCCGCAACGCCACCGGTCGCCTGCTGCAGCGCTGCGACTTCACGCGTCATCTGCAGCGGCGCATCGCGCACCAGCTGGACCGCTGGAAAGGTTTGCGTGAGGATGCCGGCCACGGCGCTGCGCTTGGCTCCGATCGCGTTGCGTTCCTTCCAGGCCCACGCATTGAGCCCGATCAGCTGGGTGAGCAAGAGCAGCAGCGCGCCCCAGCGTGCCGCGCGCCATTGAGGTCCATGCCAGAGAACTTGCCAGGTTGCGGCGAGCTTCTTGCCCGCACGCGCCCGACCGGTGGATGCGAGATCGAACTGGGCCAGATCCCAGGGCGACCGGCTGGACTGGAGCCACCGTGCCGGCGGCTTGACGATGGGCACGCGCCGTCCGAGCAGGCTTTCGGCCAGTTCGGCAACGCCAGGCTCCGCCAGCATCGTGGTTGCGTCGGGCAGCGTACCGGCGAGTGCGACGCCCGTGGCGTCGAGCGGCAGCATGGTCACGCCTTGCGCGTCGCACACCACGAGCTGCGCCGCCCCGGCATCGCCGGTGGCAAAGACGATCGGCGCGGCACCGGCGGGCTGGGGCGCGTATTCGGGGACGATTCGCATGACGCGGCGGCCCGTGCTTTCCAGGGCCTGGACCGCGGCGCGCAGCCAGATGCGATTGCACGCGCCCACCCACACGGGGACGCCCGGGCGAGCGTCCGGCTGCAGTGCGAAATGCAGGAGTTCGGGGTCATCGAGCAGCCGGTCTTCGAGCAGGCCGTTGAGTACCGAACGCACACGCACCGCGCCGCTCATGCTGCCCTGCGGCAGCGTCACCTGATGCCAGGAAAGTGCGGCCGCCGGTCCCCCGAGGATGACTTCGTCGCTGGTCGGCAGGAGCGCGGCCGGCGCGCTCCCCTGCGAGCGCAACTTGCGGCCGTCGCTGGACCAAACCGCCCAGACGTACTCGCCACCGGTCGTCACGGGCGGGAGGGGAGGAATAGCGATTAACAAAGGCATGAGGATCTATGGGGTCGTCATTGTAGGAGCGCGATGACAGCCTGCCGCTACCGATTTAATAGCGCCTGACGCAGTGTTCACGCGGCCCAACGCTGCCTTTTAACCTTATAAGCAGAAATGAAACAGTCGGCTTCAGGGTTTGGGCGCTGACGCCGTGGCGCCCGCGCCACGTTCACGCCAGATGATGCGCACGTCGATGCCGTCGCGCTGCAGCAGCGATTGCTCTTCGACCCAGGTACGGTCCAGCCGTAGCCGACCGTGCACTTCGAAATAGCGCGTTGCCACGCCATGCTGACCTTCGTTGAATTGCGACGAGCTTTCCTGAACGAAGCCCGACGCATCGGCAAGGCTGCGGAAATAGCCGCGTGTGCGTTGAGCGACCAGCCTTTTGGCGCCCGCCAGGTCGAGCGACGGCACGCTGGCGAACAGGGCTTCGGCGCTGGCGGTGTTGATGTTGAGCTTTGTTTGCCCTGGTAGCACGGTGACATAGGGCTGCAGCGCCGCCACCGTGGTGGACGACAGGCCGAGCCAGACCAGCTGCTCCGTGCGACGCGGCATCAGCGGGCCGGTGGCCGCGCTGTCGCCGCCGACGGGAGCCGACTGCGGCGTGCTGGCGCGGGCGCGGGGGCTCGGCGCGCCTGCCGCGGCGCCCGGGGCCGGCGCACCGCCGCCGGGCGGCATGGCACGCTGCAAGTTGGCGGCCAGCACCGCCACCTCTTGCGTCGGCAGGCCCAGCAACTCGAACAGCTTGGTGAAAGTGGCAACCGACGCCGCGACCGGCTTGCCGCCATCCACCAGGTTCATGACGTTGAGCTTCGACTGCGCATCGACGATGCGGCCCGAAAGAAATGCGTCGGGCAGGCCTTCGAGAGAATCGCTCGCGATGTTTTTCTCGGCCGCCAGGAAGCTCGACAGCCGCGCTTCCTCGAGCGGCACTGCCCAGGGCTCGGCCAGATGGTCGGCGCCCGCAGCGCCAGCGCCTGGGACACCTGCGGCTGCCGCACGGGCGTCTTCGCGCAGGATGAGGCGCGCCCAGTCGAGCGCGCCGATCAAAACCCATGCCGATTGAACGCGTGCTCGCTCGGCGGATTCGACCTCGGCCGCGCGCCATTGCTGCCAGAGCGCCGCCGCGGCAAAGGTGGCGACCAGCGTCACCGTGAGCATGGCGGTGAGGAGCGCGGCGCCGCATTGTCTGGCGCGCGGGGCCGCAAAGAAACGCATCCTCATGACTTGGACACCGACGCGGCCGGTCTGACCCAGTCGCGCGTTAGCAAGCCCGCGAGCGCGGGACCGGGCGGCAGACTCAGCACCAGCCGCACGCCATCGGGAAGGACCGCATTCGGACCCAGCGCTTCGGCGCTGACTGCCGGGCTCCAGGCGTCGTTGCGAAAGTAGAAGAGCTGCCAGGCTTCGAGCGGCATCAGGGCAACGTCGGCACCGCGCCCATCGGCCCCGCCGCCGTCCTGCGCCCATGCGGCCGCACGATCCCAGGCCTGCTGCCATTCGGCGCGTGTCGTGACGCCGGGCGACTGCCAGCGCCACCAGCGGGCACTGCCGGCCGCATCGGCGCGCAGCGTCCAGGCGACCACATGGACCACCGGGAGCGCGCTGTCGGTGCTGCGCCGGGGAATGCGCCGCACGCGGCCGGCCCCGTCGGGAGAGCGGGTCGGTGAAAGTTCGGCGAGGGCATCGAGGTCGGCGCTCCATTGCGAGAGGCCGGTCTGTAGCGTGAGGACTGCGTCGCCGCGCTCGCGGTTCTGCGTCTGGGCGCGCGCCATCCTTCGAGCCCACGCCAGCTCATCAATGCGAGCACGCCCATCACCGTGATGGCGACCAGCAGTTCGATCAGCGTGAAGCCTCGGGATGCGCGCATCAGTAGCGCCCGACGACGGTGGAGACCTTCAGCACCGTGGCCTCGGTGGCATCGCGCACCTGAACGTCGACACGGCGGAAGTTCGGATTGAGGGTGGCGGTGGTCGAGACTGTAACGCCGAAGTTCATGTTGGCCTGTGTGCAGACCGAGCCGGCGTCGCCGACCGCGGGCAACTGACGCGCCAGCCGGGTCTTGACCAGCTCGTTTTCGGCGCAGACCTGGGCCAGCAGCACGTCCGATTGGCGTTGCGCATTGCGGGTGAGCGCCATCGTGGCCTGCGAGCCGGCGGCCAGCGCGACGGCGACGATGCCGAGCGCCACCAGCACTTCGATCAGCGTGAAGCCGCCCTGGCTGGGCACCGCCTTCATGGCGACACCACCGCGAACGGTCGCAGCCCGTCGGTGCCGATGCGCAGGTTGCGCGCCGGTGGACCCTCGGCCGCCAGCAGTACCTGCTGCGCCGCGATGATCGGGTCGGGCCCGAGCTGCAGCGCCGGCGCGGCGGTCCCGTCCGCCGCCAAGGGCTGCGCGGTGATCCCGTTTGCAAGCCAGGCTGACGGCAGCGTGCCCGGCGGCAGGCCGTCGAAAACGAAATTGCCCGGTCCTTCCGGCGTGATGCGCCAACGCACCGCGACACCGCTGGCGCGCGACTGGGCCCGCGCTGATTCGAGCAACGCGGCGAGCCGCTCGGCTTCACGTTCCAGGGTGGCCTGGCCGGAATCGCGCAGCGCAAGACCGACCCCCGCGGTGGCCAGCGCGATGATGGCGATCACCACGATCAGCTCCAGCAGCGTGAAGCCGCCGGCTCGGGGGCGGATACCGTCGATGCGGCGGCGGAAGCCGGGCTTACTGCCAGCTGCCGATGTCGGCATTGTTGCCTTCGCCGCCGGGCTGGCCGTCGGCTCCAAGCGAGAGCACGTCGATCTCGCCCTTCAGGCCCGGATTCATGTACTGGTAAGGCCGGCCCCAAGGATCGTTGGGGAGCTTCTCGACATAGGGTTTCCAGTTGGGCGCTGCCGGCCCGCTGGTGGGACGCGTGAGCAGCGCCTGCAGGCCCTGTTCGTTCGCCGGGTAGCGCTGGTTGTCGAGCCGGTAGAGCTTGAGCGCCTGCATCAGATTGTTGACGTCGGTCTTTGCCGCGGTGACGCGCGCGTCGTCAGCACGCTCGATCACATTCGGCACGATCAGTGCGGCGAGCACACCGATGATGACCAGCACGACCATCAATTCGATCAGCGTGAAACCGCGTTGAAGGGCGCGCGCAAGTGGACGGTGGGAAAGTGGCATGAGGTGAGGGGGGATGAGGTCGAAGCGGCGGAGCCTGCCGCGTTCGGTGAATGATAATCCCGCCTCATGTCCGCTTCCTACTCACCCCCCCGATGGCCCGCCGCGACGGCGACGGCCGGCCTGTGGGCGCTCGCAGCCGCGAGCATCGTGTTCTGGGGGCTGCGACTGATAGCGCCTTCCGATGCCATCGCGCCCCCCGCCGTGACCAGCAATTCGGCGGCGACGGTCGATCCAGCAGCCGTCGCGCAGTTGCTCGGCGCGGTGTCCACGCCGGTCGTTGCAGCGGCGACGCCCGACGCCGCGACCCGCTTTGCATTGCTCGGCGTCGTGGCCGATACCGAGCAGCAGGGTGCCGCGCTGATCGCAGTGGACGGCAAGCCGGCCCGGCCGTTTCGGGTCGGATCGACCCTGGCGGAAGGCTACGTGCTGCAGTCCGTGAACACCCGCGCCGCATCGATTGGCGGAAGCCTCGATGGGGCAACGGCCTTCACGCTGCAAATGCCGGTGCGGCCGCTTGCCGTCAACTCGCCGCCAGGCGTGCGCTGATCGGGTGTCAGGCCTGTAGAAACAACCTGAACACGGGATTGCCGGTTTCTTCCACCGAGGGGTAGCCCAGCGTCTGCAGGAACTCGTCGAAAGCGGCACGGTCCGCCCCAGGAACCTGCAGGCCGACCAGGATGCGGCCGTAGTCGGCGCCCTGGTTGCGGTAATGGAAGAGACTGATGTTCCAGTTGGGCCGCAGCAGGCTCAGGAACTTCAACAGTGCGCCGGGGCGTTCGGGAAACACAAAGCGCAGCAGTCGTTCTTCGTGCGCCAGTCCGGTGCGACCGCCGACCATGTGGCGAATATGCTCCTTGGCGAGCTCGTCGTGCGTGAGGTCGATCGCGCCGAATCCGTGGGCGATGAACGTATCGGCAATGGTGGCCGATTCGCCGCGTGTCGTGGTTGTGAGGCCTACGAAGACATGCGCTTCGTTCGCGTCGCTGATCCGGTAATTGAACTCGGTCACGTTGCGCGATGCGCCGGGCAGTAGCCCGATCAGCTCGCAGAACCGGCGAAAACTGCCGCGCTGCTCCGGAATGGTTACCGCGAACAACGCCTCGCGCTCCTCGCCGACCTCTGCGCGCTCGGCCACGAAACGCAGCCGGTCAAAGTTCATGTTGGCGCCGCAAAGAATCGCTGCGTACGTTTCTCCGCGGGTGCCGTGGGTCTGCACGTATTGCTTGATCGCCGCCACGGCGAGAGCGCCCGCGGGCTCCACGATGCTGCGTGTATCGATGAAAACGTCCTTGATACCGGCGCAAACGGCATCGGTGTCGACGGTGATGAATTCGTCCACCAATTCGCTTGCGATCCGGAACGTTTCCTCGCCCACCAGCTTGACCGCGGTGCCGTCGGAAAACAGCCCCACGTCCCCGAGCGTCACCCTTTCACGAGCGGCGACCGATTGCATCATGGCGTCGGAGTCGTTCATTTGAACGCCGATCACCTTGATCTCCGGTCGCACCGCCTTGATGTAATTCGCCACGCCCGAGATCAACCCGCCGCCGCCGATGGCCACGAACACCGCGTCGAGACGACCTTGATGCTGGCGCAGTATTTCCATGGCGATGGTGCCTTGGCCCGCGATCACGTCAGGGTCGTCGAAGGGGTGCACGAAGGTCAGGCCATGCAGCTTCTGTTGTTCGAGCGCGAATGCATAGGCGTCCGAATAGCTGTCGCCGTGCAGCTGCACCTCCCCGCCGAGGGCGCGAACCGCGTCGACCTTGAGTTGCGGCGTCGTCACCGGCATCACGACCACGGCCCGCGCGCCGAGCTTGCGCGCGCTGAGCGCAACGCCCTGCGCATGGTTGCCGGCCGATGCGCAGATCACGCCTTTTGCGAGTTGCCCGGCGCTCAGGTGCACCATCATGTTGTAAGCACCCCGCAGCTTGAAGCTGAAGACGGGCTGCTGGTCTTCCCGCTTCAGCAAGACCGTGTTGCCCAGACGCTCGCTGAGCGCATGTGCGCAATCCAGCGCCGATTCGACGGCCACGTCGTAAACCCGCGCGGTGAGGATCTTTCTCAGGTAGTCGGCGGGGCTGAGAGAAGTGGTCGGCTTGAACATACGCCAGCGATCATAGGGCCCAGAAAAAAGCCCCGAGCCTTGCGGCTCGGGGCTAAATCCACCAATTGAGAGGGTGGAGGAGACAACCGGTGCGCAGGCTTCCTGCGCGATCAAATAAAGTATATCGAGTGTTTGTTGCGTTGCAACAAGCGAGCGACGCTTTTTCAACACAAAACCACGGCGACGTGATCTTTGCCCCGTGGCGACGCTGGAGGCTGGAGAAAAAATGGAATGCAAAGTGAGCTGGACCGGCAACGCCGGGGCGCGGTCTGCCATGGGCTTCGTAGCTGAAACCGGCAGCGGCCATGTCTTGATGATGGATGGCGCTGCCGACGCCGCCAAGCCCGAGAACGGAGGCCAGAACCTTGCTGCACGGCCGATGGAGACGGTGCTCGCCGGTACCGGCGGCTGCACCGCTTACGACGTCGTTTTGATCCTGAAGCGTGGCCGGCATCAAGTTGAACGCTGTAGCGTCAAGTTGACCAGCGAGCGCGCAGAGAAAGACCCGAAGGTGTTCACCAAGATCCACATGCACTTCACGGTCGCAGGCAAGGCCATCCCGGCCGCCGCGGTGGAGCGTGCGATTGCGCTGAGCCATGAAACCTACTGCTCCGCAACCATCATGCTGGGCAAGACGGCTGAGATCACGACCAGCTTCGATCTGGTCGAAACCTGATCTCAGATTCGATGGGCGATGGTGGTCATCACCCGGGCAGAGACGCGCATCAAGGCCTTGGCAGGTAGCGGCAGTTCCCGCGCCCCGGCGCTCCACGCCCAGGCGGCATGCTGGGCTTCATCCAGCTTCATCTGATTCACGATCGCCCGGGAGGCCGTGTCGGCTGCGGGCAAACGGTCGAGGTGTCCATCCAGATGAGCCTCGACCTGCCGTTCAGTTTCAGCCACGAAGCCCAAGCTGAGCGCATCCCCGAGCCGGCCGGCAACGAGGCCCAGCGCAAAGGCGCCTGCATACCAGATCGGGTTCAACAGCGAGGGGCGGGCGCCCAGTTCGTCGAGGCGTTGCTGCGTCCATGCGAGATGATCCGTCTCCTCTCGCGACGCTTTGTCGAAGTGCGCCCTCAGCTCGGGATCGCGGGTGACGGCGGCTTGAGCAGCGTACAAAGCTTGCGCGCAGACTTCGCCCACATGGTTCACGCGCATCAGTGCGCCCGCTTCCCGCTGCTCGACATCCGTGAGCTCACCCGCAGGCACCGCCGGGACAGGGGCGGCTCGAGTGCCGTGGGGCTTTGCAAACAAGGTGCGCAGTGCTGCATCTGCAGCGCCTAAAAAGGAGTCGAGCGACGGGTTCATGCGTCATTGGAACCGATCGTCGGTGGATCGCACTGCTGACGCTTTTTGTTTCAATTGGCCCATGCGCAGCAGCAGGCGAACCTTTGTTGCACTGCTGCAACGAAACCCGGAGCCCTGCGGAAATATCGGCTGAATTGCTTTGCCCTGGCGAAGCGGCTCTGGTGCAATAGCAACAACTTCCCAAAAGGAGGTTGGCCCGGGGTCCGGTAGGAGCACAAAGTGCCCGTCACGGTGAGCCCTTCGCACCGGAGCCCTATGTTTAACCTTGGAGAAACTTGCAATGAAAAAATCTCTAGTTGCCCTGGCTGCCCTGGCTGTCGCCGGTGTTGCTTCGGCTCAGTCGTCCGTGACGCTTTTCGGCGTGGTCGACGCTGCTGTCAGCAGCTATTCGAACGAGACGAGGGACGAGCGCCTTCTCGGCACCCGCGCTAGCGTCAACACAAGTCGCACCGCGCTGAGCAACTCGGGCTACAACTCGAGCCGTCTTGGCTTCCGTGGAACGGAAGACCTCGGTGGCGGCCTCGCTGCCAGCTTCTGGCTCGAAGCCCCCATCACCAACGACGACGGCCAGCAAGGCGTTGCTACATTCGCACGTCGCTCCACGGTGAGCCTGTCGGGTGGTTTCGGTGAGATCCGTCTGGGCCGTGACTACACTCCGACCTTCTGGAACGACACCGTGTTTGATCCGTTCGGCACGAACGGCGTGGGTACCAACCTGATCAGCACCGCGAACGCCTCGTTCGGTGCATGGGGTGCTGGTTCCGCGACGACCACCGTTCCCGGCATCACCAACGTGACCGGCAGCAACTATGTTCGCGCTAGCAACACGGTCGGCTACTTCCTGCCGCCGAACCTCGGCGGCTTCTATGGTCAGTTGATGTACGGCTTCCACGAGAGGGATAGCTTCTCTCCGGGCGTCGTAACCCCGGGTACGCTGAACACGGCGCGCACTGGTCGTTACGTTGGCGGCCGCTTTGGCTTCGCCAATGGCCCGCTGGACGTCGCTGTGTCTTATGGCAATAGCACTATCGGCGACAACTACTTCGCTGGCACCACCAACACGGTGAAGACGTTGAACCTTGGAGCTTCCTACGACTTTGGCGTCGTGAAGCTGTTCGGTGAACTGTCGCAAGCCAAGAACGAGCTCGATGTTGATACGCCTTTCTTCGCTGGAACCCTCGGCAACGATGTGGACCTGAAGGGTGCTCTGATCGGCGTGACCGTGCCGGTTGGCGCTGGCCTGATCCGGGCGTCGTACTCGCATGTCAACTATGACTTCAACGTGCCGTTTGCAACGACCGATGACCCGAAGGCAAACAAGTTCGCCATCGGTTACGTGCACAACCTGTCGAAGCGTACGGCTCTGTACGCAACGGTCGCTCACATCCGCAACAAGGATGGTGCAGGCCTGACGGTGGGCGGCCCGGCTTTCTACAGCACGGCGAGGGCGGCGACGCCTACGGCGCCAGCGGTTGCCAATGTATTCACGCCGAAGAACTCGACCGGCTACGACATCGGTATCCGTCACGCTTTCTGATTTGACGCTGGCGTAAGCCAGTCTCCATCGAAAGATAAAAGCCGCTCGACGAAAGTCGAGCGGCTTTTTTATTGAAGCTTTTTATCCACAGGGAAATCCCTCTGGCAAGACTTCTCCCGTGGCAAACACTGCGGCCATGTTGCATAGTCCGTTTTTGATTTTGTGACATGAGTTAACCCATGAATTTAAAGTTCATACTGGTGCCAGCCGTGCTTGCTGCCGCTTTGATGAGCGTGTCCGTAATCCATGCAAAGACTTTCAAGTGGACGAGTGCAAGCGACATCCCGACGCTCGACATCCATTCACAGAACAATGCGCTTGGCAACGGCGTGCACGCAGCGATCTACGACTCGCTGGTCTACTACGACAGCAAGACGTTCAAGCCCGAGCCCCAGCTCGCCTCGGCGTGGAAGCTGGTCACGCCGACGCAGATGCGCATCACCTTGCGAAGCGGCGTCAAGTTCAGAGACGGCTCGCCTCTTGTCGCCGAGGACGTGGTGTATTCACTGACCCGCGCAATGGCTAAAACATCGAACTACGCGGTCTATGCGCAGGGCGTCGACAAGGTGGTGATGGTCGACGCGAATACGGTCGACATCCTGCTCAAAGGACCCAATCCGGTGCTGCTCAACCAGCTGAACGAGCTGCGCATCATGAGCAAAGCATGGGCGGAGAAGAACAAGTCTGTCGAGCCCAAGGACATCAAGACGCCGGAGGAAAGTTACGCCCACCGCAATGCCATGGGCACCGGGGCTTTCATGGTGAAAGAGTGGCAGCCCGACCAGCGCCTGGTACTGGTGCCGAACCCCAACTACTAGGGCAAGAATCCCTCGAACGTGACCGAGGTCATCTACAGCCCGATCAAGTCCGAGGCCACCCGCATCGCCGCACTGCTGTCGGGAGAAATCGATTTCGTGCTGGACCCGAGTCCACAGGACCTGGGACGGCTGCGCCAAAGCGCCAACCTGAAAGTCATCGACGGCGTGGAGAACCGCACGATGTTCTTCGGCATGGACCAGTTTCGCGATGAACTCCCAGGCTCCAACGTAAAGGGCAAGAACCCGCTGAAGGATCAGCGCGTGCGAATGGCGCTCTACCAGGCGATCGACATCGCCAGTCTTTCCCGCGTGACCATGCGCGGTTTGAGCCAGCCCACCGGCGCACTGGTGGCGCCGCAGGTCAATGGTTGGACCGGAGGTGTCAACAAGCGCCATCCTTACGACGTGGAAGCTGCAAAGAAGTTGCTGACGGATGCCGGCTATCCCAACGGCTTCGAGGTCGACTTCGCCTGTCCGAACAACCGCTACATCAACGACGAGGAAATCTGCCAAGCCGTGACCGCCATGTGGGCCCGCGTGGGCGTCAAGGCCAAGCTCCGTACGCTGCCATTGGTGACCTACTTCCCGATGATCCAGCGCTACGAAGCCAGAATCTATCTGCTCGGATGGGGCGTTCCCACATTCGATGCGCTCTATAGCCTGCAGTCGCTCACGCGCACGGTGGGCGGCGGCGGGGACGGCAACTACAACGTTGGGCGCTAAAGCAATCCTCGAATGGACCAGATCATCGATCGCGTCAAATCAGAAACCGACCTGCCGGTTCGCGACCGGCTCCTGACCGAGGCACTTCAATTGCAAAACGAAACTGTGGCTCACTTTTCGCTGCACAACCAGATCATTCCGTGGGCCATGAAGAAGAACATCGAAGTGGTGCATCGTGCCGACAACCGGCTCGATTGGCGCGTGATCAAGGTGAATTGATTGCCGCAATGCGTTGGCGCGAGTGCTTCCGCAAACCATGTTCTGCTGGCCTTCGAGAGCGCGGTGCAACCCCGGGGAATCACCGCTTGGGCACGCACCTTGCTCTGCTAGCATTGTTTACAAATTTCCGCTGAATGATTGCCTTCGTACTGCGCCGCCTGATCCAGGCCGTGATCGTCATGATCACGGTCGCTTTCATTGCCTTTCTCTTGTTTCAGTATGTCGGCGACCCGGTGGTGTTCCTGCTTGGGCAGGATGCGACGCCCGACCAGATTCGCGAACTGCGAGTCGGACTTGGCCTCGACCAGCCTTTCTTCGTGCAGTTCTGGCATTTTCTCGTCAACGCGGCGCAGGGTGAGTTCGGCCTGAGCCTGCGCCAAGGCACGAAGGTGTCGCGCCTCATCGGCGAGCGGTTCCCGGCCACGCTCGAACTCGCACTGGCTGCAGCCTTGCTGGCCCTGCTGATCGGCATCCCGATGGGCGTCTACACCGCGCTTCGGCGCGGCAGCTTCATGAGCCAGGTCTTCATGACGGTCTCGCTGCTGGGCGTGTCGCTGCCGACCTTCCTGATCGGCATCCTGCTCATCCTCGTCTTCGCGGTTGTGCTCGGCTGGTTTCCGAGCTTCGGCCGCGGCGAAACGGTGAAGATCGGCTGGTGGAGCACCGGCCTGCTGCGCGCGGACGGTTGGCATCACATCGTGCTGCCGGCCGTCACGCTGGCGATCTTTCAGCTCACGCTCATCATGCGGCTGGTGCGTGCCGAGATGCTGGAGGTGTTGCGCACCGACTATGTGAAGTTCGCGCGCGCGCGCGGCTTGTCGGACCGGGCCATCCACTTCGGCCACGCACTCAAGAACACGCTGGTGCCGGTGATGACCATCACCGGATTGCAGCTCGGCGGCCTGATCGCTTTCGCCATCATCACCGAGTCGGTTTTCCAGTGGCCCGGCATGGGTCTGCTGTTCATCCAGGCCGTGACCTTTGCGGATATTCCGGTGATGGCGGCCTACCTGTGCCTGATCGCACTGATCTTTGTCGTGATCAACCTGGTGGTCGATCTGCTCTATTTCGTGGTCGATCCGCGGCTGCGCGTCGGGAATGCGGGAGGCCACTGATGGCTGAGCCACGTTTTCAGGCCTCTGGCCGGGCCTTTGCACACATCGCGCGTTTTCATCCGGAGATTTCCGCCTTCCGACGTGACCTGCATGCGCATCCGGAACTCGGCTTCGAGGAGGTCTATACCTCCGGCCGGGTCAAGGAAGCGCTCAGGGCTTGCGGGGTGGACGAGATCCACGCGGGCATCGGCAAGACCGGCGTGGTCGGCGTGATCCGGGGACGCTCCACGGCAAGCGGCCGCATGATCGGCTTGCGGGCCGACATGGATGCCCTGCCGATGCGCGAGGAAAACGACTTCGCCTGGTGCTCGGCCAAGACCGGCCTCATGCACGGCTGCGGGCATGACGGCCACACCGCCATGCTGGTCGGTGCGGCGCGCTATCTGGCAGAAACCCGCGACTTCGACGGCACGGCGGTGTTGATTTTCCAGCCGGGCGAAGAAGGTTTTGCCGGCGCGCGCGTGATGATCGAAGATGGGCTGTTCGATCGGTTTCCGGTGCAGTCGGTGTATGCGATGCACAACTGGCCCGGCATGCCTGCCGGAACGGTGGGGCTCAACCGCGGCGCCATGATGGCGGCTGCAGATCGGATCACGATCGAGGTCACGGGCAAGGGCGGGCATGGTGCGCATGCCTACCAGACGGTGGACCCGGTCGTGGTCTCCGCGCACATCATCACCGCGGTGCAGAGCATCGTCTCGCGCAACGTGCGGCCGATCGACTCTGCCGTGCTCAGCATTTGCGCCGTGCAGGCCGGCGACCTGGGTGCCATGAGCGTCGTGCCAGGCAGGGCCACGCTGGTCGGCACGGTGCGAACCTTCAGCGCCCGCGTGCAGGCATTGGTCGAACAAAGGCTCGTGGAGCTCTGCACGGCAGTCGCGGCGGGTTTCGGCGCCAGCGCGCAGGTGAGCTTCGAGCGCATCTATCCCGCCACCATCAATACCGCGCCCGAAGCGCAGTTCGCCGGCGACGTGGCGGAAGCACTGGTCGGTGCACACAACGTCGATCGCAACATGGAGCCGAGCATGGGCGCCGAAGACTTCTCTTTCATGCTGCAGAAAAAGGCCGGTGCGTACCTGCGCATCGGGCAGGGCGCCGAAGGCGGCGCCTTACTGCACAACAGCCGCTACGACTTCAATGACGAGATCCTGCCGCTGGGCGCCGCGCTGCACTGCGGCTTGATTCAGCAGGGCATGCCCTTGCAGGCAATAGACAGATCCGACAGCAAGATGGCCGCCACAGCGTCCTGACCCCTTACCAACCCGAGGAGCACTTCTCATGAACATGAAGAAAAAACTGGCCACTGCGGCGATCCTGTCTGCGCTGAGCGCCACCGCCATGGTGGCCAGCGCGCAGACCATCCGTATCGCCAACCAGGGCGACGCGCTGTCGCTCGATCCGCACTCGCTCAACGAATCGCTCCAATTGAGCGTGACCTCCAATGCTTATGAAACGCTGGTCGGGCGCAACAAGGACCTGAGCCTGGCGCCTTTGCTGGCCACTTCCTGGACGCAGACTTCGCCCAACGTCTGGCGCTTCGAACTGCGCAAGGGCGTCCAGTTCCACGACGGCACGCCGTTCACCGCAGACGACGTGGTGTTCAGCTTTGCGCGCGCCCAGGGCGAGGGCTCCGACCTGAAATCGACCTTGAGCGAGATCAAGGAAGTGCGCAAGGTCAACGAGCATGCGATCGAGATCGAAACTCTTGGCGCCTTTCCGATCCTCCCCGATGTCATTTCGCTCACCATGATCATGAGCAAGAAATGGTGCGAGACGAACCAGGCGCTCAGGCCGGTCGACAAGCGCAAGGGCATCGAGAACACGGCTTCGTTCAAAGCCAACGGAACCGGCCCTTACCGGGTGCGCGAACGCCAGCCCAACGTGCGTACCGTGTTCGTTCGCAACGGCACCTACTGGGGCAAGATCGAAGGCAACGCGCAGGAGATCGTCTTCACGCCGATCGCCAACGACGCGACGCGGCTCGCGGCCTGGTCTCGGGCGAGGTCGACGTGATGGAGCCGGTACCGGTGCAGGATATCGCCCGCATCAACGCCAGCCCCTCGTCCCGCGTGATCGCAGGCCCCGAACTGCGCACCATCTTCCTGGGCATGGACCAAAAGCGCGACGAGCTGCAGTACTCGAGCGTCAAGGGCAAGAACCCGTTCAAGGACAAGCGCGTGCGCCAGGCCTTCTACCAGGCCATCGACATCAACGGCATCCAGCGCACCGTGATGCGCGGCGCCTCGCGGCCCACCGCGCTGTTGGTCGGCCCCGGCATCAACGGCTTTAGCGCCGAGCAGGACAAGCGCCTTCCATACGACACCGAAGCCGCCAAGAAGCTGCTCGCCGACGCCGGCTATCCGAACGGCTTCGAAGTCACGATGAACTGCCCGAACGACCGCTACGTGAACGACGGGCAGATCTGCCAGACCGTCGCCGCGAGCCTGGCCCGCATCGGCGTCAAGATCAATTTGGCCACCGAAACCAAGGGCACCTACTTCCCCAAGATCCTGCGCCGCGACACCAGCTTCTACCTGCTCGGATGGACGCCGACCACCTACGACTCGCACAACGCGCTGAGTTCGCTGACCTCCTGCCCCGACGACAAGGGCACCGGGCAATTCAACCTGGGCGCCTACTGCAATCCCAAGCTCGACGAGTTCACGAAGAAGATCCAGTCCGAGACCGACAAGGCCAAGCGCAGCGAGATGATCAAGGAAGCCTTCAAGATCCATGCGGACGACATCGGCCACCTGCCGTTGCATCAGCAGTCGCTCGCCTGGGGCGTGAGCAAGAAGGTCGAGCTCACGCAGCTGGCCGACAACTTCATGTTCTTCAAGTGGATGAGCATCAAGCCGTAAGCTGCCGTCAATCCGACCAGCGCGGGCCCGCGTCAGCGGGCCCCGCCCTTTTCGCCCTTCGATGAAAAAAACACTTGCACGTTGGCTCGACAGCGATGTCGGGCACAGCTTCCGCAGCTCGCCGGTGGCGATGATGGCGGCGGCGATCGCCTTCGTCTGCGTCTTCTGCTCGGTGTTCGCGGGCTGGGTGTCGCCCTACAACCCGTTCGATCTGGCCGCACTCGAACTCGGCGACGCGCGGCTCCCGCCGGCCTGGAGCGAAGGCGGTTCGACCAAATACCTCTTCGGCACCGACGACCAGGGCCGCGACATTCTCTCGGCGTTGATCTACGGCGCGCGCATCTCGCTGATCGTCGGCGTGGTGTCGGTGGTGCTCTCCGTCGCGGTCGGCACGCTGTTCGGGTTGCTGGCCGGATTTCTTGGCGGGTGGCTCGATGCGTTCCTCATGCGCGTTTGCGACGTCATGCTCTCGTTCCCGCCGATCCTGGTGGCGCTGTTGATTGCCGGCGTTGGCCGGGCGATGTTCCCGAACGCGCAGGACTCCGTGGCCTTCGGCGTTTTGATCATCTCGATATCGCTCACCGGCTGGGTGCAGTACGCGCGCACCGTGCGCGGCTCGACGCTGGTGGAGCGAAACAAGGAATACGTGCAGGCCGCGCGCGTCACCGGCGTATCGCCATGGCGGATCATGGTTCGGCACGTCCTGCCGAACGTCACCGGTCCGGTGATGGTGCTCGCGACCATCCAGGTGGCGACGGCGATCATCACCGAGGCCACGCTGTCCTTCCTTGGCGTCGGCGTGCCCCCGACCTCGCCGTCGCTCGGCACCTTGATTCGCGTCGGCAACGACTATCTGTTTTCCGGCGAGTGGTGGATCACGGTATTCCCGGGTGCGATGCTCGTCCTGATTGCGCTGAGCGTGAACCTGCTGGGCGACTGGCTGCGCGATGCGCTTAACCCGCGTCTGCGCTGAAGGCGAAGCACCGCATATGAGCCTTTTGCAAGTCAAGAACCTGGTCGTCGAATTTCCGCACCGCCGCGGCACGCTGCGTGCGCTGGACGACATTTCCTTCGACATCGCCCCCGGCGAGATCCTCGGCGTGGTGGGCGAATCGGGTGCCGGCAAGTCGCTCACGGGCGCCGCCATCATCGGTTTGCTCGAGCCGCCGGGCCGCATCGCCGGCGGGCAGATCCTGCTCGAAGGCCAGCGCATCGACAACCTCGGCCACGAGGCGATGCGCCATATCCGCGGCCGCAAGATCGGCGCGATCTTCCAGGACCCGCTGACATCGCTGAACCCGCTCTACACCATCGGGCGCCAGTTGACGGAGACCATCCGCACGCACCTGCCCGTGAGCGAGGCGGAGGCTCGCAATCGTGCCATCGGCCTGCTGCAGGACACCGGCATCCCGGGTGCCTCGCAGCGCATCGACCACTATCCGCATCAGTTCTCGGGCGGCATGCGGCAGCGGGTCGTGATCGCGCTGGCGTTGGCAGCCGAGCCCAAGCTGATCGTTGCCGACGAGCCGACCACCGCGCTCGACGTGTCCATCCAGGCGCAGATCATCCAGTTGCTCAAGAGCATCTGCAAGGAACGCGGCGCCGCCGTCATGCTCATCACCCACGACATGGGCGTGATCGCCGAAACCTGCGACCGCGTGGCCGTGATGTACGCGGGCCGCGTGGCCGAGATCGGACCGGTGCACGAGGTGATTCACCAGCCGGCCCATCCCTACACGTCGGGCCTGATGGCCGCGATTCCCGACATGACCGTCGCCCGCGAACGCCTCCACCAGAGCGATGGCGCCATGCCGCGCCTGAACGCCATTCCGCGCGGATGCGCCTACAACCCACGCTGCCCGCGGGTGTTCGACCGGTGTCTGGTCGAGCGGCCCGACCTGTTGAATGCAGGCGCCACCCGGGCTGCCTGCTGGTTGCACGATGCGCACAGCGCTGCTCCTCAGCGCGAGGTTTCAATATGAGCGCGCTGGTTCAGGCGACCGATCTCGCCAAGAGTTTCGACGTCTCGCCGCCTTGGCTCAACCGCGTGCTCGAGCGCAAGCCGCGCCTGTACCTGAATGCCGTGGACGGCGTGAGCTTCACCATCGAGCGCGGCAAGACGCTGGCGCTGGTCGGCGAATCTGGCTGCGGCAAGAGCACTGTCGCGCGCCTGCTGATCGGCTTGTACGAGCCCACCCGCGGCGGCATGCAGTTCGACGGCCAGGATGCGCATGCAGCCTTCAAGACGCCCGAAGGCCGCAAGCTGCGCCGACGCATCCAGATGATCTTCCAGGACCCGTACGCCAGCCTCAATCCGCGCTGGATCGTGGAGGACATCGTCGGCGAGCCGCTGCGCGAGCACGAGATCCTGAAGGAAGGCCCGGCGCTCAAGCAGCGCGTGGGCGAACTGCTCAAGTCGGTCGGCTTGAGCCCGCTCGACATGGTGAAGTACCCGCACCAATTCTCGGGCGGGCAGCGGCAGCGCATCTCCATCGCGCGTGCGCTGGCAACGCAGCCCGAGTTTCTGGTGTGCGACGAGCCGACCTCCGCGCTCGACGTGAGCGTGCAGGCGCAGGTGCTCAACATCATGAAGGACCTGCAGCGCGAGCAGGGCCTGACCTATCTCTTCATCTCGCACAACCTGGCCGTGGTGCGCCATGTGGCCGACGATGTCGGGGTGATGTACCTGGGCCGCCTGGTCGAGGTGGCCGACAAGCAGAAGCTCTTCGCAACGCCGCAGCATCCCTACACCCGCATGCTGCTGGATGCCATACCGCAGATGAAGCACACCGGCCGATCGCGCACGCCGGTGCAGGGCGAGGTGCCGAACCCGCTCGATCCGCCGACCGGCTGCACCTTCCATCCGCGCTGCCCGCATGCCAACGACCGATGCAAGGCCGAGCGGCCGCCACTGCAGATGCTGCGTGGCGTGCAGGTGGCATGTCACGCGGTCGAAGAAAACCGGATCTGAGCCTGCCTACTGCTCTTCGCTCCAGGCGAAGCCATCACGCGCAATCATGGCGCTCGAGGCGCTCGGGCCCCAGGTGCCGGCCGCGTACGGACGCGGTGCACCGTCGGAAGCCCAACTGTCGATCAGCGGCTCGACCCACCGCCATGCTTCTTCCTGCTCGTCGCTGCGCACGAACAGGTTGAGCCGCCCGTCGATCACGTCGAGCAGCAGCCGCTCATAGGCGCCCACGCGCTCGGTGCCGAAACGCTTGTCGAAGTCGAGGTCCAGCTGCACCGGCGCCAGTTGCGGCCCGGCATGCCGGTTGCCGTTGCGCTGCCGGTTCTCCTGCGCCTGCGCGAGCAGGTGCAGTTCCAGCCCGTCCTTGGGCTGCAGGTTGATCACGAGCTTGTTTACCGCGCTGGCCGGTGCACGGTAGATCGCATGCGGCGTCGGGCGAAAGTTGACTTCGATGCGCGCTTCGCGCGAGCCCAGGCGCTTGCCGGTGCGGATGTAGAACGGCACGCCGGCCCAGCGCCAATTGGCGATCTCGGTGCGCAGCGCGACGAAAGTTTCGGTGCGGCTTTCGGGGTCGACGCCAGGCTCGGCGCGATAGCCCTGCACGCGCTCGCCATAGGCGGTTCCTGCAGCGTACTGGCCGCGAATCGCATGCAGCCCGATCGACTCCGCAGTCCACGGCTTCAGTGCGCGCAGCACCTTCAGCTTCTCGTCGCGAATTGCGTCGGCATGTGCATTGATCGGCGGCTCCATGCCGACGGCGCAGAGCAATTGGAGCGCATGGTTCTGCACCATGTCGCGCAGGGCGCCAGTCTGGTCGTAGAAGGCACCGCGTTTTTCGACCCCCAGGTCTTCGGCGATGGTGATCTGGATGTTGGCGATGTGCTCGCGGCGCCAGATCGGTTCGAACAGTGCGTTGCCGAAACGCATGGCAAAGAGGTTCTGCACCGACGGCTTGCCGAGGTAGTGGTCGATCCTGAAAACCTGGTGCTCGGCCAGCACCTTGCACACCGCCTTGTTGATGGCCCGGTTCGAAGCCAGGTCATGGCCCAGCGGCTTCTCGAGCACCACCCGTGTCTGCGGTCCGTTCAAGCCCGCCGCGGCGATCTGCTCGACCACCTGCGTGAAAAGCGCCGGCGCGGTGGCGAGATACATCACCACGGTGCTTGCATCGCGTGCCTTCAACAACTCAGCCAGCTTGGCGTAGTCCCCTTCCTTCGACAGGTCCATGCGCAAAAAGTAGAGCATCGAAGCGAACTTCTTGAACTCCTCGGGCGTCGGCCGCTTAGCGCCCTCGACAGCCTCGAAGCGCGACTGGATCAGCTCCCGATACGCATCATCGGACAGGTCGTCGCGTGCCACGCCGATGATGCGGCCCTCGGCCGGCAGGCTGCCGTGCCGGTAGGCCTGGAACAGTGCCGGCATCAGCTTGCGCCATGCAAGGTCGCCGGTGCCGCCGAAAAGAACGAGGTCAAAACTCATGGATGGGGTCCGTGTTCAATTTGAAATCCCGAGTGGGAGGCTCGCCTCGAATGGTACTTGCAGCGATTCGCCCGGAGAGGGGCGTTAAGCTGTGCGCCAGCTCATGAACATCGTCTTCGACCTCGGCGCCGTGCTCCTGACCTGGGAGCCCGTTTCGCTCGTGCAGGCGCAGTTCCCGCATCACGCTCCCACCGCAGAGGCCGCGCATGCGTTGGCGCGCCAGATGTTCCATCACGAAGACTGGCTCGGCTTCGACCGCGGAACGCACACACTCGACGATGCCATCGGGCGCATGGCGCTGCGCCTGTCGATGTCCTCCGACCAGCTCGGGACCGCGCTGGCGCCGATGGGCGAACGCCTGGCGCCGATCGCGGTGACAGTCGAACTGCTCGACCGGCTGCGCGCGCGCCGTGATGCAGGCGACGACATTCGGCTCTACTACCTGTCGAACATGCCGGCACCGTATGCGCGGGTGCTGGAACAGCGCCATGCGTTCTTCCGCTGGTTCGATGGCGGCATTTTTTCGGGCGATGTGCAGCTCATCAAGCCGCGGCGCGCAATCTTCGAACTGATGGCGGAACGCCATCGGCTGGCTGCTGCGGAAACCATCTTCATCGACGACATGCCGGCCAATGTGGCGGCAGCGCGCGAATTCGGCTGGCACGCCATCCACTGCCAGATGCCGAGCGCCTTGCCGGCGCAGCTCGAAGCCTACCTGCCGGTCGGCATGACCTTGTCGACATCGAAGCCGAGCGACCGGGCATAGGCCAGTTCGGCATCGAGCAGGGCGTCGTCCAGGCGCGGCACGCGCGAAAGCACCCAGAGGTACTTTCGATTCTGCGTGCCGACCAGGGCGACCTGGTAGTCGCGATCGAGTTTCAGGATCCAGTAGTCCCCCCAGACCGCAGGGAGCCAGCTCAGCCACTCGGGCGCGAAGCGCACTTCAAGCCGCCCGGCGCCCGGTTGACCGGCAACCGGCACGGTGCGCGCGGAGCCCACCGATTCGTCGAAGCTGCCGTCCTCGCGCACGCAGCGGTTTCGCACTTCCACTGTCCCGTCGGGCATCAGTGCGTACTCGGCCGTCACTGGCCCGATGCATTGCTTCTGGAACCGGTTGGGGAGCCGAGCCTGTTCGTGCCAGAGACCGGCATAGCGATTGAGGTCGACCGGCGCCACCACCTGCAGCGGCGCGCGCATCAGCGGCGCGCCGTCCGCCGGACCGGCGCCGGATTCTGCGCGTGCGTTGCGCATGCTCGCGAGTGCGAGCAGGCTCAGCGCGCCGCCGATGCAAAACGCAGTTGCCAGCGTGCCGATCGATGCGCTGTGGGCGCGGTCGTCGAAGGCGGGCGGCGGCGGCGGCGGAGCGCGGTGTTTGCGAAAAGGCATGGAGTTCCTCCGGTCAGCATCAAAGCTCGACATTAAGGGTGAAGTGAAAACCGCTTCGTCAGTCGCGGACCACACGGACTGTAGTTGTCGGGCGGGATAATCCGCGCATGAACCAACTCGACGCCCTGCGCCACTGGACCACCGTGGTGGCCGACACCGGCGACTTCCGCCAGCTCGCTCAATTCAAGCCCCGCGATGCGACCACCAATCCCTCTCTCATTCTGAAGGCGGTGCAGAAGCCTGAATACCGGCCGCTGCTCGACGAAGCGGTGGAGAAGCATCGTGGCCTGGCCGTCGACGAGGTCATTGATCGGCTGCTGGTGCGCTTCGGCGCCGAGATCCTGTCGATCATCCCCGGCCGCGTGTCGACCGAGGTCGATGCGCGACTCAGCTTCGACACCGCAGCCACGGTCGAACGCGCCGAGCGCATCGTGGCGCTCTATCGTGCGCAGGACGTCGATGTCGAACGGCGCGTGCTGATCAAGATCGCTGCTACCTGGGAGGGGATCGAAGCCGCCCGCCGTCTCGAGCAGCAGGGCATCCACACCAACCTGACGCTGCTGTTCTCCTTTGCCCAGGCCGTGGCATGCGGTGCCGCCGGCGTCCAGTTGATCTCGCCTTTCGTCGGCCGCATCTACGACTGGCACAAGAAGGCGGGCGGAAGCAAGTGGGACGACTCGGCCCGTTCGGGCCCCAGCGATCCGGGCGTCCAGTCGGTGCGCCAGATCTTCGACTACTACAAGAAGCACTGCATTGCGACCGAGGTCATGGGCGCAAGCTTCCGCAATGTCGGCCAGATCGCGGCGCTCGCCGGCTGCGATTTGCTGACCATCAGCCCTGAACTGCTGGCTGAACTAGCTGCCAGCGAGGCGCCGCTGGTACACGCGCTGGATGCAAGCGATGCAAAGTCGCTCGATATCCCCCGTGTGGTGCTCGACGAGCCCGCCTTCCGCTTCGCACTGAACGAGGATGCCATGGCCACCGAGAAGCTCGCTGAAGGCATCCGCGCGTTTGCAGCCGACGCGGTGAAGCTGGAGCAGCTGATGGAGTCGGCGTGACCATGAAACAGCGCTGCGACCGTACCGCGGCCTGGGGGCGGCTCCAGGCGCACTACGACTCATCCGCCCGCGACTTCGACCTGCGCCGTGCCTTTGCCGCCGAACCGCAGCGCTTCGGCGCATTCAGCCAGTCGGCGCCGCATCTCTTTGCCGACTTGTCCAAGAACCTGATCGATGCGCCCGCCGAAACGCTGCTGCTTCAAATGGCCGATCAAGCGGGTCTGGCTGCGTATCGCGACGCCATGTTCGCCGGCGAACACATCAACACGACCGAAGACCGCGCGGTGCTTCACACGCTGCTGAGACGCCCGCCGGCCGCTGCGGTGCCGGAGCACTTGGCGACATCCTTCGCCGACGTGCAGGCAACGCTCTCGGCGATGCTCGCCTACGCCGAGGATGTGCGCTCCGACCACACGATCACCGACGTGGTGAACATCGGTATCGGTGGCTCCGACCTGGGCCCGCAGATGGCGGTGCGCGCGCTCGACGCCTATGTGGCGCCGGGCAAGCGCTTTCACTTCGTCTCCAACGTCGATGGCCATGAGCTGGCCGGCGTGCTGCGCGGACTTGCGCCGGAGCACACGCTGTTCCTGATTGCGTCCAAAACCTTTACCACCGCCGAAACCATGGCCAACGCGCGGTCTGCCAAGCGGTGGCGACAGTCCGGCAGCGTCGGCGTGGCGCGGCACCTGGCGCTCGACAGCGTCGATGCCGCGCGCGCGTTCGGTATCGAAGACTTTGGCTACAGGACTGGGTCGGGGCCGCTACTCGCTCTGGTCGGCGATCGGGCTGCCGATCGCGCTGGCCATCGGCGCCGACGCCTTTCGTGGTCTGCTCGCCGGCGCCCATGCGATGGACGAGCATTTCCGCACCGCACCGCTGGCGCACAACCTGCCGGTCAGGCTCGCACTGATCGACATCTGGTATCGCAACTTCCACGGGTTCACAAGCCGCAGCATCGCGCCTTACCACAGCGCGCTCCAGCGGCTGCCGGCCTATTTGCAGCAACTCGAAATGGAAAGCAACGGCAAGCGTGTCGATGCGGCCGGGCAGGCGCTGCCTTTCGGCACATCGCCGGTGCTGTGGGGCGAGCCCGGAACGAATGGGCAACACGCCTACTTCCAGATGCTGCACCAGGGCACGGACGTGATCCCGCTCGAGATCATCGCGGTGCGCGACGCGACGCATGACCTCGAGGGCCACCACGTCAAGCTGCTCGCCAACGCGTTGGCACAGGCGCAGGCGCTGATGCTCGGCCAACGGGACGACGGCGGGCACCGCAATTTCCCCGGCAATCGGCCGAGCAGCTTTTTCGTCTTCGACAAGCTCACGCCCGAATCGCTCGGCGCGTTCCTCGCGCTGTACGAGCATCGCGTGTTCACCAGCGGCGCGCTTTGGGGCATCAACAGCTTCGACCAATGGGGTGTCGAACTCGGAAAGGTGCTGGCCGGGGACATCGAGCCGCGGCTCGAATCGGGCGACACGCAGGGGCTGGACGCTTCCACGGCCGGGCTGCTCGAGCGGCTGCGCTGAGCGCCGGGCGCTCGATATGATCCGTGCGGGATTTTTCCCGTGGGACTGGACTATCGAGGAGTGTTGTTCATGAACTTTCAACAGGCTGTGCAGACCTGCTTTCGCAAGTACGTCGATTTCTCGGGGCGCGGGTTGCGCTCCGAATACTGGTGGTTCGTGCTCGCCTACGTCGTTGCCGCGCTCGTGGCAGGGTTCATCCACGAATTCGTCTATTTCGCCGTGGTCCTTGCCTTCCTCTTGCCGCTGGTCGCGGCCGGCGCGCGGCGTCTGCACGACATCGGCAAGAGCGGCTGGTGGCTGCTGCTCGGGCTGATCCCGGTGGTCGGGCTGGTCCTGATCTATTTCATGGTTCAGCCCAGCCAACCGGAGAGCAACGAGTACGGCGCGCCACCCGTGCCCGTCTGACGCTTCTCCAGCTTCAATAAAAAAAGGCCGCCAAAGCGACCTTTCGTGAGGTGCCGCAGAGCCGGCTCAGCCGGTCTGCAGGCACCGCCCCCGGCAGGGGGAGGCAAGCGACACGCAGTGCGCGCCGCCTGGGGGCGAGCCAATCTCACATGCCCATGCCGCCCATGCCACCCATGCCGCCCATGTCAGGCATACCGCCGCCAGCGCCGCTCTCGTCCTTCGGTGCGTCTGCGACCATGGCTTCGGTCGTCAGCAGCAGCGAAGCGACCGAGGCTGCGTTCTGCAGTGCGGTGCGGGTCACCTTGGTCGGGTCCAGGATGCCCAGCTCGAGCATGTCGCCGTAGCTGTCGTTGGCCGCATTGAAGCCGTAGTTGCCATTGCCGGCCAGCACTGCATTGACCACAACGCTGGCTTCGCCGCCGGCGTTGTTGACGATCTCGCGCAGCGGCGCTTCGATGGCCTTCAACACCAGCTTGATGCCGGCGTCCTGGTCGGCGTTGTCGCCCTTGATCTTGTCGCCAACGGCTTGCTTGGCGCGCAGGAACGCAACGCCGCCACCGGCGACGACGCCTTCTTCGACCGCAGCACGGGTTGCGTGCAGGGCGTCTTCGACGCGTGCCTTCTTTTCCTTCATTTCGACTTCGGTGGCAGCGCCGACCTTGATCACGGCAACGCCGCCGGCCAGCTTGGCCACGCGCTCTTGCAGCTTCTCGCGGTCGTAGTCGCTGGTGGCTTCCTCGATCTGCACGCGCACTTGCTTCACACGCGCTTCGATGTCGCCCGCAGCGCCGGCTCCGTCGATGATGATCGTGTTTTCCTTGCCGACTTCGATGCGCTTGGCTTGGCCGAGGTCGGCCAGGGTCACCTTCTCGAGCGTCAGGCCGACTTCTTCGGCAATGACCTTGCCGCCCGTCAGGATGGCGATGTCTTCGAGCATGGCCTTGCGGCGGTCGCCGAAGCCAGGCGCCTTGACGGCCACGACCTTCAGGATGCCGCGGATCGTGTTCACCACCAGCGTCGCCAGGGCTTCGCCTTCGACTTCTTCGGCAATGATCAGGAGCGGACGGCCGGCCTTGGCCACTTGTTCCAGCGTCGGGAGCAGGTCGCGGATGTTGCTGATCTTCTTGTCGAACAGCAGCACGAACGGGTTGTCCAGCAGCGCCGATTGCTTCTCGGGGTTGTTGATGAAGTAAGGCGACAGGTAGCCGCGGTCGAACTGCATGCCTTCGACGACGTCGAGTTCGCTGTCCAGGCTCTTGCCGTCTTCCACGGTGATCACGCCTTCCTTGCCGACCTTGTCCATCGCGTCGGCGATGAGCTTGCCGATGGTTTCGTCGCTGTTGGCCGAGATCGAGCCGACTTGCGCGATTTCCTTCGAGGTGGTGGTCGGCTTGGAAGCCTTCTTCAGCTCCTCGACCAAGGCAGTGACCGCACGGTCGATGCCGCGCTTCAGGTCCATCGGGTTATGGCCCGAGGCAACCAGCTTCACACCTTCGCGCACGATGGCCTGGGCCAGCACGGTGGCGGTGGTGGTGCCGTCGCCGGCGGCGTCCGAAGTCTTGGAGGCCACTTCCTTCACGAGCTGCGCGCCCATGTTCTGGAGCTTGTCCTTGAGTTCGATTTCCTTGGCCACGGACACACCGTCCTTGGTCACGGTAGGGGCGCCGAACGAACGTTCGAGCACCACGTTGCGGCCCTTGGGGCCCAGGGTCACTTTGACTGCGTTGGCCAGGATGTTCACACCCTCGACCATGCGCGTGCGGGCTTCACCGCCGAAGACTACGTCTTTTGCTGCCATGAGATTTCTCCGAATTCAGTTGATTTGATGGGGTTTGAAGGAGGCGGATTACTTCTCGACGACTGCGAACAGGTCGTCTTCCTTCATCACCAGAAGCTCGTCGCCATCGACCTTGACGGTCTGGCCGCTGTATTTGCCGAACAAAACGCGGTCGCCGACCTTGACGCTCATCGCGCCGAGGTCGCCCTTGTCGTTCTTCTTGCCAGGGCCCACGGCCAGCACTTCACCTTGATCGGGCTTTTCGGCGGCGTTGTCGGGGATCACGATGCCGGAGGCGGTCGTGGTTTCACTTTCAATGCGCTTGACGATCACGCGATCGTGCAAAGGACGAAGTTTCATTGCATCTCCTGATAAGAAACTGGGTTGGGGTTAGCAGCCGGCGCGGAATCGCTGGCGCGGTATCGTCTGGAAGCCGGCGTTGTTAGCACTCGGCTGCAGCGAGTGCCAATGATAAGGGCATTTGTCGCGGTTTCAAGAGCGCGGCTCGGATCGGTCGAGCGCTGCTTCGCGGGTCAATCCTCGGTGCTATTGCAAACTCAGCGTCCCGGACCACCGCCGCCGGCACCCGCGCCACCGCCCGCGCCACCGCCGGCACCCGCGCCGGCGGCACCGGCACCCGCGCTGCCGCCACCCGCACCGGCGTCAACGCCACCGGCGCCGCTACCCCCAGGATCGGCGCCGCTGCCCGAGCCCTTGGCGATCGCCATTGCGCCGGCATTGCTGGCCGGAGCCGTGCTTCCAGCGGCCGATCCTGTCGCACCGGCCTGGACTTGGCCCCGGCGCCTGACATTCGAGCAGACGACCTCGCCAAAGGGGTTGTAGTGGTCACATGGGACAAAAGCTCCGAGTGCGGCAGCAGCGGCTGTGATGGGACGCGCGGTCGTCAAGGGAAGCGCCGCGGGAGGAAGCGCGCCGGCGACCGGAGGGGCCGCAGCACGGACCGGTGCCAATGGGCGCGGTTTCGGTTCAACGTCCACGCCGATCGGCGGCAAGCTAATTGCCATCGGCGCTCTGTTCTCGATCTCAGGCTGTCTGTATGCCGGAGCCGGTTCGGCAGTGCGGGCGCCTGCGCGGCCACGGGGCCCGGTTGTCCGCGCCGGGGCCGGCGACACAGCGGTCGATGCAGAGTCGTCCGGCGCCGTCATCGCGGCGCGCAAAACCGGGACGGCTTCGTTTTCTGGAGGCGGTATCGCGACAGGCGAGGCGCTCGGAAGGTCCCGTCCTTCTTGCGCCGCGGCCGGGACAGGGATGACGGCTGCCGGGCTCATTGGCGGGGCGGGCGGCGGCAGTGGCGCCGAAAGCGCTGCCGTCGGACTTTGCGGCGCGCTTCGGTTGGCGGGGCGATTCAAGTACCACAGCACGAAGGCGCCCTGCAACAGCACCAGGACGATCAGAAGCCAGACGACCGAGGCGTCAAGCCCCGCCGGCACGGGAAGCCCCGCGATGCGCCTGGCTGCGATTTGCGACACCACGGGCGGGCGTGCGGCTGGCGCTGGCTTTTCGGAGAGGGTGGGCGCCGAAGGTTCCCAGGACCGGTCGGGCTCGGTGGTGTCGAACGAAGCGGCCGACGAGCGGATGCCAGAGAACCTGCCTGCGCAGCCGCGGCAGTACCTGGCACTCTCCTTGTTGGCGGTGTGGCAGGCGCTACAAAACTTGGTCATTCGTCGTCACGTTCGGCGTGCTGGGTTCTTCCGAGCAGGCAAGCACAACGCGCAGTCAAGCGATGGGCGTCAACGCGGTAACCACCGCGAGCGAGTTGACCACCAACCAAAAGGCCGCCAGATCCAACGCCCAGGCCGATGCCGGCAGCACCCCCGGCTGCTTGGCCTCGGACCTCGCTTCACTGGCTCCCATGGTCGCGTACCAGGCTGGCAGCTTGTGCGAACAGCCCTTGCAGAAAGGGGTCGAACCCATGTTGATGGTGTTGCAGGCTGCGCAGATTTCCGCGGAAGCGACGCCGGTTTGCACGCGCGCAAGGTCGAGCAGGCTCCCGAACGCGATACGCGAATAGGCGGCATTGGAATCCGCGAGGTAAGCCGCAGCCTGCTTCATGGCTGGTCTGCCTGACGAAGCACGGGTGGGGGCGCAGTACCGGTCTGGCCACCGCCGCACCCGGGCTGAACGCGGGCACCGGCAAGGTTGCGGCCCAAGCGCTGTTCTGCCACGGCGAGCCTCGCGAACATCAACAACTCTGCATCGCTCGGGCCGGGCCCGGAGCCGTCGATGTGCCGTCGGAAGGCAGAGACGATGCGATCCTGCACCGCCTTCCTGACACGCAGCGCGGCAACCCAACTCTGGCGAGCGGCCGTTTCCCGCGCATCTGCCCCGCTCCGCGCCAGCGGCCGCCCGGACGCGATGAGCGGGCCGAAGTGTCCGCTGCGCAGGATGGCGGACTTCGTTTTGTGTGTGACAGGCTTCGGCATGTAGTTCTCCGCAGGGGGCGACGTTCAAATGTGAAAAATTCACATTTGTAGTGCTCTTGTCTTATAGTGGCGTGCACTTCGTTGTAAGACAGCGGCTGATGTCGCTGTCCGGTGGGTAACCGGACGTGAGGAATGACCGCAGCATTAACCGAGGAGCACCGTGTCGTAGAGTTCGGGAACCCTATGGCCACAACACGCACCGGACCCCCCGACCCCCAGCGTGACAGCGGCCGCCTTTCGGGGTCAATCGACAAGGCGGCGCAAGACGCGGAGGGCCAGTTCGCCTGGGTGCTCGCCGCCTGTGCCCGGGTTTTGCGGCCGCTGGTCAGGCTGGCGCTGGCTTTCGGCGTCAAGCATGCCCATCTGGAGGGGCTGTTGCGCGACCTGCTGATCGAGGAGGCGCGGCGGGCGTGGCTTCTGAAAGGCACCGAGCCCAACATCAGCCAGCTCTCGGTCACGACAGGACTAAATCGCCGCACCGTGACCGCCAAGGTGCGCGACGTTGGGGACAACTTGCCGCACACGGAGATGTCGGCGGCCGCCAAGACCATGACCTTGTGGCTGCAGATGTGCATTCTCGATCCCGTTCACCGGACCCTGCCTATCGCGACCGCAAGCGACGCGCCGTCGTTCGAGGCGGTCGCGCGGCGCGCGAGCCGCGGCGACGTGCACCATCGCACCGTTCTCGAAGAGCTGGTCCGCTTGAACATGGCGAGCGCGAACGACGGCTGCGTCAGTCTGTCGGCCAGCGGCTTCGTCCCGGCAAAGGATCTGCAAGGAATGCTCGCGTTCATGGGCGATAACGCACGCGACCATCTGCTCGCCGGCGTGGCAAACACCCTTGGCGCAGAACCGCCGCTGCTGGAGCGATCGGTGTTCGCGGCGGGCATCGCACTCGATGACTGCGAACGCATTCACCAGCTCGTGCGGGAGCGCTGGAGTGGGCTCCACAACGAGCTCACGCGAGAGATGACGGTCGCCTTCGAGGCGGCGGACGAGACTGCCACCGGTCGCATCCGGGTCGGCATCTATACCTACTACGAAGACGGCGCCGAACCGCCGGGCACAAAAACATGATCAACACCTTGCTTCGCAATGCATTGCTGGCGCTATTCGCGGCGCTGCTGCTCTCCTGTGGCGGCGGCGGTGGTGTCGGTGTCGGTGTCGGTGTCGGTGTCGGTGGCGGGTCCGGTGCAGCGTTCGGCGGGCCGGGGCCGGCCGCGCTGGTCGACGCCGGCGACAGTTTGCTCGGGGGCGATGGAAGCAGCGCTGGCGGAGGCGGCCCAGGCGGCGGCGGCCCAGGCAGTGCAGGCACGGGCGCAGACGGGGGCACGGCGACCGCATCGAACGGGGATGGATCGGGCGTCGGGTCGGGCGGCACGGGCGTGAGCACCGCCGACGCGGCGGGCATCGGCTCGGTCGACGGCGCGGGCAGCATTTTCGTGAACGGGCTGCGCTACGCCACCGACGGCGTGGTCCTGGACATCGAGGATGCGCCGACGCTGCAACTGGGCATGAGCTTGAAGGTCACCGGGCCGGTCGATGCCGACTTCACGAGCGGCATCGCCCGCCGGATCGATTACGCCGCGGATCTGCGCGGGCCCGTTTCCTCGGTCGGCCCGGGGCAGGGCAGCTTCGTCGTCCGGGGCACCACCGTGACCACCGATCCGTCCACGGTATGGGCGAACCTGAGCGGGCTTGGCGCTGTCACGGCCGGCATGACATTGCAGGTCTGGGGCCTGCCGGCGGCCGGGCGTGTTGCTGGCCACGCGGGTCGAACAGCGCGGCCCGTCGAGCCGATCCTGACCGGCGCAGTCAGAACTCGATGCGGCGAGGCGCACCCAACCTCGGCACCTTGGTCGTGGACTACGCCACGGCCGTGCTGTCCGCCGACCTGCAAGCGCAGCCGCTGGCGAACGGCACCATCGTGCGGGTGCGTGCCGCTAGCGCGCTGGCCGGTCTGCTGCCTGCGTCGCGCGTCGAACGCTGGTATCCGGTGCCGACGGCGAGCGGCACGCCCGTGCAGTTGGCGGGCGTGATCACCGACTTCGCGGGACTCGGCTCGCTGAGGGTGCTCGGTACGCGCGTCGATGCATCCTCGGCACAGGTAACGGGCGGGCCCGATCGTGCTGTCGGCAACGGCGTGAGAGTGGAAGTGGGCGGCGTCGTCGCGCCCGACGGGTCGGTCAGGGCGACCAAACTGAGGATCAGGCATGTGCCGGGCACCGGCGGGCCGGCCTCGTTCGCCTTGATCGGGAACATCGGCAATTTCGATTCGGCGTCGAGCTTTCGGGTCAGGGGCCAGCCGGTGAATGCCGGCGGGCCCGGAGTCGTGTTTGTCAAAGGCAGTGCGTCCAACCTCGGGCGCGGCGTGCGAGTCGCCGGCGAGGGTGCGCAGGTCGTCGACGGCGTGCTGATCGCCAGTCGCGTCGCTTTCGAATGAGGTAGCCGGCGTTCATGGGTGGCATGGCTGGCGCTCGGTGCCGGTCGCGGTCGTCGGCTGGTACGGCCGGGTTCCCACGATTGGGGCCTGGACACCATTCGGTCTCGTCCGACGCGGCGTGCAGTGGCTCGACGCAAAATCGCGGCAATGAAATCCTCTGTCGCCAACGCCTGCCTGCTGCTCGCTGCCTCCTGCGTGACCATGGCGGCCGTCGCCCAAGACGCCGCGGTCGTCCCCACCCTGCGCGAGATCACCGTGTCCACGCCCGCCGGAACGGCGCGGCCCTTCGACGTGCCGGGTTCGGTCGATCGGGTCGAGGGCGCCGACATGCGCGACGGCCGGCTGCAGGTGCACTTGTCGGAAAGCCTGGGCGCCGTGCCCGGCCTTCAGATCCAGAACCGGCAAAACCTGGCGCAAGACCTTCAGTTGTCGGTGCGCGGCTTCGGCGCGCGCTCCACCTTCGGCGTACGGGGCGTGCGGCTGTACGTCGATGGCATCCCGGCGACGCTGCCCGACGGGCAGGGCCAGACCTCGAACATCGACATCGGATCCATCGATCGCATCGAGGTCCTGCGAGGTCCTTTTTCTGCGCTCTACGGCAACTCGTCCGGGGGCGTGCTGCAGGTGTTTACAGAAGAAGGCGAAGGGCCGCCGACGCTGGGCTTCTCGCTGGCGGGCGGGAGCTACGGCACCCGCCGCATCGGCGCCAAGGCCGAGGGGTCTTCCGGCCCGGTCGACTACCTGCTGAGCACGAGCCGGTTCAACACCGACGGCTGGCGCGAGCACAGCGCCGCGCAGCGCGAAATCGCGAACGGCAAGCTGGGCTTCCAGTTGGACGACGGGCACAAGCTGACGCTGATCGCCAACAGCGTGCATTTGTACGCGCAGGACCCGCTGGGACTTTCGGCCGCGCAGTACGCGCTCAATCCCCGTGGTGTCGATCCGGCCGCAACGCTGTTCGACACCCGCAAGCGCGTCGATCAGACCCAAGCTGGACTGCTCTACGAGCGCCGCATCGATGCCGGGAACGCGCTGCGCCTGACGGTGTACGGCGGCGAAAGGCAGACCACGCAATTCCAGTCGATTCCCCTCTTCGTGCAGCGGCAAGGCGAGTTGCAGGCCGGTGGCGTGATCGACCTCACGCGCAATTACGGTGGCATCGACCTGCGCTGGAGCAGCAAGCTGCAACTAGCCGGCCAGCCTTTCGAACTGGTCACCGGCCTGGCCTACGACACCCTGCGCGAGCGCCGCGCCGGCTACGAGAACTTCGTCGCTCGGCCCGGCGCGGCGCCGGTGCTCGGCGTGCAGGGCCGCCTGCGCCGCGACGAACGCAACGAGGTGCGCAACCTCGATCCCTACCTGCAGGGCACCTGGCGCTTCGCCGAGCGCTGGACGCTGGAGGCCGGCGCTCGCCGCAGCACGGTGCGCTTCGACTCGCAGGACCGGTACATCGTGGGCCGCAACCTCAACGACAGCGGCAGTGCGCGATATCGGCGGACCCTGCCCGTCGCCTCGTTGCGCTACGAAGCCACCCGCGATCTCGCGCTTTATGTGTCGGCCGGCCGGGGCTTCGAGACGCCGACGCTCAACGAGCTGTCCTACCGCGCGGACGGCACCGGCGGACTCAACTTCGCGCTGCAGCCTTCGGTGAACGACAGCGTCGAAGCCGGTGCCAAGGCGCGCCTCGCCGGCGGGCTGCTCACGGCTGCCGTGTTCCAGACCCGCACGCGCGACGAGATCGTGACCGCCACCAACAGCGGCGGCCGAAGCACCTTTCAAAACGCGGGCCGCACGCGGCGCGACGGCTTCGAGCTCTCATGGCAGCACGAAACCGCGGACCACTGGCGCACACAGCTGGCCTACACCTGGCTCGATGCGCGCTATCGGGATGCCTTCTGTTCAACGCCCTGCGCCGCGGACAATGCGGTGGCTGCGGGCAACCGCATTCCGGGCATTGCGCCAAATGCATTGTTTGCCGCCTTCGGTTGGGTGCCACCCGAAGGCTGGCGCGCCGGCGCCGAGCTGCGCGCGCTGGGGCGCATCGAGGCCAATGACCGCAACACCGCCGGCGCATCGGGGTACACGGTGGCCGCGCTGCACGCGGGCTACGTCAAGCGCTGGCAGCGATGGGAGTTCAATGCCTTCGCTCGCATCGACAACCTGTTCGATCGCCGCTATGTGGGATCGGTGATCGTCAATGAAGGCAGCAGCCGCTACTACGAACCCGCGCCCGGACGCAACTGGACGCTCGGCATGGGCGCGGCCTACCAGTTCTAGCTAGCGCGGCGCGAATCCTGCAGCCGCACGAAGCGCGCCCGCATCGGCCGTGCTTTCCCAGGTGAACTCGGGCTCCTCGCGGCCGAAGTGGCCGTAGGCAGCGGTCTTTGCATAGATCGGCCGCAGCAGGTCGAGCATCTGGATGATGCCCTTGGGCCGCAGGTCGAAGTGCTCCTGGATCAGCGCGGCGATCTTGTCGTCGGCAATCACGCCGGTGCCCTCGGTGTAGACCGTGACGTTCATCGGCTTGGCCACGCCGATCGCGTAGGCCACCTGGATCTGGCACTGGCGCGCCAGGCCGGCGGCCACGATGTTCTTGGCGACGTAGCGCGCCGCATAGGCGGCGGAGCGATCGACCTTGCTCGGGTCCTTGCCCGAGAACGCGCCGCCGCCATGCGGGCATGCGCCGCCGTAGGTGTCGACGATGATCTTGCGGCCGGTCAGCCCGCAGTCGCCCTGCGGGCCGCCGATGACGAAGCGGCCGGTCGGGTTGATGAGATAGCGGGTTTCCTTCAGCCACTCTTTCGGCAGCACCGGCTTGATGATTTCCTCGATCACGGCTTCGATGAACGAAGCCTTCATCTTGGTCGGTGTCTCGCTCTGGTCGGGATGGTGCTGGGTGGAGAGCACCACCGTGTCGATGCTGTGCGGCTTGCCGTCGACGTAGCGCATCGTCACCTGGCTCTTCGCGTCAGGGCGCAGAAAGGGCAGGCGGCCGTCCTTGCGCAGCTGCGCCTGGCGCTCGACCAGGCGGTGGGCGTAGTAGATCGGCGCGGGCATCAGCTCGGGCGTCTCGTCGCAGGCATAGCCGAACATCAGGCCCTGGTCGCCGGCACCGGTGTTGAGGTGGTCGTCCGATGCATGGTCGACGCCCTGCGCGATGTCGTTGGACTGCTTGTCGTAGCAGACCATCACTGCGCAACCCTTGTAGTCAATGCCGTAGTCGGTGTTGTCGTAGCCGATGCGCTTGATGGTGTCGCGCGCGACCTGGATGTAGTCGACATGCGCGTTGGTGGTGATCTCGCCGGCGAGCACCACGAGGCCGGTGTTGGTCAGCGTCTCGGCGGCCACGCGGCTGCGGGGGTCCTGCGCAAAGATGGCGTCGAGGATGGCGTCAGAGATCTGGTCGGCCACCTTGTCGGGATGGCCCTCGGAAACGGATTCGGAAGTGAAAAGAAAGTCGTTCGCCATGTCGATGAAACTCCAGTTGTGCATTGGCGCGTTGCCAATCCGAAGCGGACATGTGGCGAACGCTTTAGCAGTTATGTTTAACGTCGCCCTGCAAGTAGTTCCGTAACTCAGCGACAATTTGCATTCTATTCGAGCCGCGCAGTACCTTGCGCGCGCGTCCTGTCCCACCCCTCGTTATCGATGACCGTTCTGTTCCGTTTGCTCGCCCATGTGCCCCTGCGCTGGATGCATGCGCTCGGCGCGTTGCTGGGCTGGCTGGTCTGGTGGCTGGCGCCAACCTATCGCCGGCGCTTCGCGGACAACGCAGAGGCAGCGGGCTTCACGCCGGCGCAGTACCGCCCGGCCATCTCGGCGGCCGGCGCAATGGCGGCCGAACTGCCGTGGCTCTGGGCAAGGCCACGCGGCGAGAGCGTGCTGCCGCGCATCGTTCGATGGGAAGGCGTGGCCGAGTTCGAAGCCGCGCTTGCCGCGCGCAAGGGCGTCATCGTGATCTCGCCGCACGTCGGCAGTTGGGAGACGCTCGGCCAGGCGGTGGGCGAGCGCTTCGTCGCGCAGCACGGGCCCGTCACCGCGCTCTTCAGGCCGGCACGCAAGAAGTGGATGGCTGCGCTGATCGCCGGCTCTCGCGACCGCACCGGCCTACAGACGCTGCCGACCAGCGTGGCCGGCGTTCGCGGTTTGATGCGCACGCTGCGCGCGGGCGGCTACACCGGCATCCTGCCGGACCAGGTACCGCCGCTGGGGCAGGGCGTGTGGGCGCCCTTTTTCGGCCGGCCGGCCTACACCATGACCCTGCTGCCCCGGCTCGCGCAGCAGACTGGCGCGCGCGTCTTTCTCGGCCTGTGCGAACGGCTGCCGCGCGGTGCCGGCTATGCAATCAGCTTCGAACCGTTCGACGGCACTGCCATGACCGATCCCAAGGCCGCGCCCGAGGCGGCTGCGACTGCCTTGAACCAGGGCATCGAGCGCCTGATTCGGCGATTGCCCGGCCAATACGTCTGGGACTACGCGCGCCACAAACAACCGCGCGGCGACGCAGCGAGCGGGACGGCGCGATGAGTGCGGTGTCGAAGCTCGGCATCGGGTTCATGCGCGCGCTGGCGCATGTGCCGCTGCCGGTGGTGCGCGGCTTCGGGGCGTTGCTCGGGCGCGTGCTCCATACCCTGGCCGCGCCGCGCAGGCGGGTGGTCGACATCAATCTCGCCTTGTGCTTCCCCGACAAATCACCTGCCGAGCGGCGCCGCATCGCACGCGAAACCTTCGTTCTCGTGGCTCAGGCGTGGCTCGACCGCGCATGGCTCTGGCACGCGCCGCAAGAGGTGGTTTCGAGCCGGCTGACCGTCAAGGGCTCGGCTGCGGAGATCGACGAAATCGCACACGGCACCCGTCCGATGATCCTGTTCGCGCC
>JBBJMS010000191.1:0-6415 GCA_037720315.1 Variovorax sp.
CCCCCGTTTTTCCGTCGAGGCCGCGTCGCGCATTGCTCGTTGGCAGCGCTCTCGCCGCGGTGGGCCTGGCGGCCTGCACGACGACCGAACGTGCGGCGCCATATGGCAACAACGAGTGGCTTCAGTCGAGTGCCAACCGCATCGCCAATTTGGCGTTGCGCGACAACCTGCAGTCGATTCGGCGCGTCCAGCTGTCCTTGTATCGCCGCAACCCGCGCGAGTGGCGCAAGTGGGCCGCGAGCCCTGAAGACGCTGTGCAGAAGACATGGGACGCGATCTCCGGCGACAGCGCCCTCCCCGGCCTGCGCGGCGCGACGGGCATCGACGCGGTGCGGCTGGCTTTCGACGCCAAGCCCGGCACTTACGAAGGCGATCGCGTGGCGGCACTCGCCGTGGGCTGGGCATCGATGCTCAAGCAGGCCAACGGAAATACATGGGAGCAGACCATGCTCGACGGGGTCGATGCCGAGAACAGCTACCGTGCGGCGCGAAACATGGAAATATCGTTGTGGCTGATCGGCTCCCGGACCGGAGCGGACGGTCAACCCCTGTTGCTGGCAACCGAGATCAGCGATCGCGGGCGCAACCTGCTCGTCGATCGCGAACTGTCGAAGGTGGTTGCCAGGCTCGACCTGCTCGCCGCCCAGGCCGACGAAAAATACCGGCGGGCCGCGCTCGATTTCAGCCAGAACTGGCTTCTCGGAAGTCTGGGTCCATTCTTCTCGATGGTCCAGCGGTAGGAAACATATTTCTTTTTCTGCAGTTTTCGGTATTATCTTTTCGTGGATAAACAAAAACTGATCCGAGCACTTGCTGCACGCCGCGAAGCCCTGGCCCTGTCGAACGCGCAGGTCGCCGAGCGCTCGGGCCTGACCGAGCGCTCGGTGCGCAACGCACTGGGTTCGTTGGGGAACCCACAGCTGTCCTCGCTGCTGGCGCTGGTCGACGCACTCGAACTCGAACTGGGGCTTGCGCCCAAGGGGTTCGGTGCTCCGACCGGCTCCGACCCGGCGTACCGCCCAGTTCAAACGCGCATCGAGGCGGCCATCGCGCAGTCTCCGCCGCCACCGCCTTACAAAATCGGCAAGGGCTGATGCCGTGAACGTCAAGATCCTCGAGATCGCGCTCGGCGCACAACGCTTCGGCAAGCTGTTCCAGTACGCGGACCTGTGCCGCTTCGTGGCCGAACCCGATGTGGTGGCGCAGCCTCCCGCGCAAGTCATGTCGCTGTCGATGCTGGCCCCCGACCGGCCGGCGCAGGCGGCGCTCTGGCAGGACGTGAAGAATCCGCTCTTCAACGCACAAGGGGGCCGCCTGCCCGGCTTCTTCCAGAACCTGCTGCCCGAAGGCGTGCTTCGCACGCACCTCGCCCAACTGCGCGGCTGCCGGGACGACGATCATTTCGAACTGCTCGCAGCCTGCGGCGGCGACCTGCCCGGCGCGATCAGCGCGCGGCCGGTGTCGGTCGACCGTGCAACGCTGCAGCGCCTCGTCACGCAAGACCAGGACGCGCTCGAAATGTCGGTGGTCGAGATGCCGATGCCGCAAGGAATTTCGGTTTCCGGCGTCCAGCCCAAGCTCGGCCTGCGCCGCCAGGGCGGGCGTTACGTGGCGCGCACCCGGGCCGGCGCGAGCACACGGGTGATTGCCAAGCTGCCGATGGTCGGGCGACCTCACATGCCACAGCTCGAAAAACTGTCGCTCGACCTCACCGGTGCGGCCGGCGTTGATGTTTGCCACGCCGAGCTCGCACCGCTTTCGGCCATTGCGGCAGAGCACAGCTATGCCTTGCCCGACGAGCCCGATTTTCTGGCGGTGACCCGCTTCGACCGCGACGGCCCGCGGCGCATTCACTTCGAAGACTTTGCGCAGGTGCTGGCGATCGATCCGCAGCACAAGTACAGCGCGAGCTATCTAGAGATGGCGCTCGCCATGCGTGCATTCCCGTCGCTCGGCGACGCCGCGGTGCTCGAACTGGTGCGCCGGCTGGTGGTGAACGAACTGCTCGGCAATCCCGATGCACACCTCAAGAACTTCGGCGTGCTGTACCCGGACGGTGTCGCACCGCGGCTCGCGCCGGCCTACGACATCGTTGCCTATGCCGCGGTGCACGGTGTCGATGGCCATGCATTGCCGCTGTTGCCTGCCGCGCGCGGCGCCCAAGCTGTGCGGCGCAGCACCCTTTTTACGCCCGGCAGCGTGCGTGCGTTCTGCTTTTCGGCCGGGATGCACGAGCCACTGGTGCGCCGCACGGTGGCCGAGACGATCCGCGCCGCCCGCGCTGCCTGGCCCGGCATGATCGATGCATCTGCCCTGCCAGCGCCGTGGAAAAAGCGGCTGCAGCAACGCCTGCGCTCGCACCCGCTGACTGAGGGGTTGGCGCGGCGTGGCCCCTAGAATGTTTTGCTGTTCGGAACCACCCGCAACCACTCTTTTCTAGGAAACGCATGAGCTCCATCAATTTCATCGGCGGCGAAAAGGGCGGGGTCGGCAAGTCGGTCACGGCGCGGGTTCTGGCGCAGTACTTCATCGATCACAGCAGGCCGTTCATCGGTTTCGACACCGATCGTTCGCACAACTCCTTCACCCGTTTCTACGAAGGCTTTGCCTCGCCGGTGGTGGTGGACAGCTACGAAGGGCTCGACACGGTGGTGAACGGGTTCGAAATCAATCCGCAGCAAAGCGTGATCGTCGACCTTGCTGCGCAAACGCTCGCGCCGCTCGCGCGCTGGATCAAGGATTCCGACCTGTTCGACGTGTTCGCCGAACTCAGCGTGGCGGTGAACTTCTGGCATGTGCTGGACGATGGCAAGGATTCGAGCGATCTGCTGGGCACGTTGGTCGATACGTTCGGCGACCGGCCGAACTACATCGTGGTGCAGAACTACGGCCGGGGCAGCGACTTCGGGTTGCTGCTCGGCTCGCAGTCGCTCAGCAAGGCCGCTGCGCATCGTGCACGCGTCATTGCGCTGCCGCGGCTGCATGAGGCGAGCATGCGCAAGATCGATGCGGGCAACACCAGCCGGCGCCGTTCACGACCAGGCGTCTGGGGCCGCCGGCGCCAGCGCGAGCGAGCTGGCCGCGATCGCCTACGCGGCGTTCGACACGCTGCCGCCTGAACGAAGGCGAAAAGCAGCACCAGCAGCAACAGCGCGAACACGCTGAACGCGATGAACGACCAGTTGGCGATCGACAGCCCGAGGAAGGTCCAGTCGATCTGCGTGCAATCGCCGCCACCGCGAAAGATCATCGGCAGCGCCCGCTTGAGCGGGAAGGTCTCGATCATTCCGTAGAGATCGCGCCCGCAGGACACCACCTCCGGCGGGTTCCACTGCAGCCAGCTCTGGCGAGCGGCGGTGTAGGCGCCACCCACGGCCATGACCAGGCCCAGCGCCGCACCGGTGAGGCGCAAGCCCCGATGCCGGATGGCGGCTGCCAAGCCGGTGAAGAACGCGACCAGCGCCAGCGCGTAGCGCTGCACGATGCACATCGGGCACGGCTCCAGGCCCACCACATGCTGCAGGTACAGCCCGAAGACGAGCATGGCGGCGCAGGCGGCGCAGATCAGCACGAGCGCGCGGCGCGGCGCTCCGGAATACCAATTCAAGTCAATGTCCTTCCACAAACACCTGGGCTCTGCGCGGCGTGGCGACAACCGTACGTTCGCGCAATCCCAGGTCCCGGAACTGTTGCGCAGGGAGTTGCGCCTCGATGATGGTTCCGAGCCCGGATTATCGGGATTCGATTCGACCGGTTCGAGTTCCAGGCGCGCGATGGGGCCGACCGTGATGGCCCGGCTCAAAGTCGCGACGATGCCCTGGGGCCGCGCGGCGTTCCGATCGGACGGATCGGCCGGCGCATAGCGCGCGATGTCCAGGTCGTGCGGCCGCACGTAAGCCAGCGCCTTGCCGTTGCGCAGTTCGCGGTGCTCGGGCGAATCGATGCGGATGCCTTCGACGTGTACCTCGCCCTCGTGCGCACGGCCGTGAAACAGGTTCACGTCGCCGAGGAAACCGTAGACGAAGGGGCTGGCGGGATGGTCCCACACGTCTTGCGGCGAGCCGACCTGCTCGACGCGGCCGCTGTTCATCAGCACCACGCGGTCGGCCACTTCGAGCGTCTCTTCCTGGTCGTGCGTGACGAAGATGCTGGTGACGTGCAGCTCGTCGTGCAGCCGGCGCAGCCACCGGCGCAGTTCCTTGCGCACCTTGGCGTCGAGCGCGCCGAAGGGTTCGTCGAGCAGCAGCACTTTGGGCTCGACGGCGAGCGCGCGCGCCAATGCGATGCGTTGGCGCTGGCCGCCCGAGAGCTGCGACGGGTAACGGTCAGCCAGCCAGTCCAGCTGCACCAGCTTGAGCAGGTCGAGCACCTTGGCCTTGATCTGGACCTCGCTCGGGCGCAGGCTGCGCGGCTTGACCCGCAGGCCGAACGCCACGTTCTCGAACACCGTCATGTGGCGGAACAGCGCGTAGTGCTGGAACACGAAGCCGACCTGGCGCTCGCGCACATGCACGTCGGTGGTGTCTTCGCCGGCGAAAAGGATGCCGCCGGTGTCGGCGGTTTCCAGGCCCGCGATGATGCGCAGCAGCGTGGTCTTGCCGCAGCCCGACGGGCCCAGCAGCGCCACCAGCTCGCCGGATTCGACGTCGAGGCTCACGTCGCGCAGCGCATGGAAGTCGCCGAACTGCTTGCTGACGTTGCGGATTTCAATACTCATGTTTCTTCCTTCAGGCGGCGGCCGGTTGCGGCCGCTCCGGCGGCAGTTCGGCGATGGCCTTCATCTCGCGCTCGTGCCGCCATTCGATGACCGACTTGATCACCAGCGTCACCAGCGCGAGGATGGCCAGCAGCGACGCCACCGCGAAAGCCGCCACCGACTGGTATTCGTTGTAGAGCACCTCGACATGCAGCGGCATGGTGTTGGTCTGCCCGCGGATGTGGCCCGACACCACCGACACCGCTCCGAACTCGCCCATGGCGCGCGCATTGCACAGGATCACGCCATACAGCAGACCCCATTTGATGTTGGGCAGCGTGACACGCCAGAAGGTCTGCCACCCGGTTGCGCCGAGCACGATCGCGGCCTGCTCTTCCTCGGTGCCCTGTGCCTGCATCAGCGGGATGAGCTCTCGCGCGATGAAGGGAAAGGTCACGAAGACGGTGGCCAGCACGATGCCGGGCACGGCGAAGATGATCTTGATGTCGTGCTCGGCCAGCCACGGACCTAGCCAGCCCTGCGCGCCGAACACCAGCACGTAGATCAGGCCGGCCACGACCGGCGACACCGCGAACGGCAGGTCGACCAGGGTGGTCAAGAAAGCCTTTCCGCGAAACTCGAACTTGGCGATGGCCCATGCAGCCGCCACGCCAAACACCAGGTTCATCGGCACCGCGATCGCGGCGACGATCAGCGTGAGGCGGATCGCGCTCCATGCATCGGGCTCCTTGAGCGCTTCGACATACGCATCGAAGCCCTTGCGTAGCGCCTCTGCCGCGACCGCGGCGAGCGGCAGCACGAGGAACAGGAACATGAAGGCGAGCGCCAGCCCGATCAGGGTACGGCGCACCCAGGCCGATTCGGTGGTGCCGGCCCGCGCCCGGCGGACCGTATTTGCCGGCGCGCTCATGACATGGCTCCGGCACGGCGGCGCTTCCAGGCCTGCAGTCCGTTGATCACGAGCAGCAGCACAAACGAAATGACCAGCATCACCAACGCCACCGCGGTGGCGCCGGCAAAGTCGTACTGTTCGAGCTTGCCGATGATGATCAGGGGCGTGATCTCCGACACCATCGGCATATTGCCGGCGATGAAGATCACCGAGCCGTACTCGCCGATGGCACGCGCAAATGCCATTGCGAAGCCGGTCAGGAGCGCCGGCATGATCGACGGCAGGATCACCCGCATGAAGGTCTGCAGCCGGGTTGCGCCCAGGCTCGTGGCTGCTTCTTCCAGTTCTTTTTCGGTGTCTTCGAGCACCGGCTGCACCGTGCGCACCACGAAAGGCAGCCCGATGAAGATGAGCGCGATCACCACGCCGGCGGGCGTGAACGCGAGCTTGATGCCGAGCGGCTCCAGGAACTGCCCGATCCAGCCGTTGCCGGCGAGCAGCGCGGTCAGCGAAATGCCGGCCACCGCCGTGGGCAACGCAAAAGGCAGATCGACCAGCGCATCGACGATGCGCTTGCCCGGAAACTTGTAGCGCACCAGCACCCAGGCCACCAGCAGGCCGAAGACCAGGTTGACTACTGCGGCGAAAAGCGATGCGCCGAAAGTCAGGCGGTACGAGGCCATGACGCGCGGCGAGGTCACGGCCACCCAGAACTGCTCCCAGCTGAGCGTGAAGGTCTTGAACACCAGCGCCGACAGCGGAATCAGGACGATCAGGCTCAGGTAAAAAATCGAAAAGCCGAGCGT
>JBBJMS010000192.1:0-6412 GCA_037720315.1 Variovorax sp.
GGACTGGTCGTCGCGACCGTGCTCACGCTGCTGGCGCTGCCTGCCATGTACGCGGCCTGGTTTCGCGTGCGGCGCGAGGAACCAAACCCTGCCGTGGCGGCCGAAGAGGCGCTGGTTCGCGCTTAAAATGCGCGGTTGACCGATTTCAGGCGGGTGGTTTTCCTTCCAGGAGACCATCTGCTGCAAATGACGAAGGCGGCCCCCGTGGCCGCCTTCGGTATTCATCACCTGAAAAACTGGAACCGCGCGGGTGGCGAAATTGGTAGACGCACCAGGTTTAGGTCCTGACGTTCGCAAGAACGTGCCGGTTCGAGTCCGGCCCCGCGCACCAGCACAAGACCCTCACAAGGAAGACACAAATGACCGTGAACGTTGAAACCCTCGAGAAGCTCGAACGCAAGATCACCTTGACCTTGGCCGTGGGCACCATTCAGTCCGAGGTCGATTCGCGCCTCAAGAAGCTGGCCCGCACGGTCAAGATGGACGGCTTCCGTCCCGGCAAGGTGCCGATGAACGTGGTCGCCCAGCGCTACGGCTATTCGGTGCACTACGAAGTGATGAACGCCAAAGTCGGCGAAGCCTTCTCGCAGGCCGCCAACGAGGCCAAGCTGCGCGTTGCAGGCCAGCCGCGCATCACCGAAAAAGAAGACACGCCCGAAGGCGAACTCGCTTTCGACGCGATCTTCGAGGTGTTCCCGGAGGTCAAGATCAACGACCTGTCCAACGCCGAAGTCGAGAAGCTCAGCGCCGAGGTGGGCGACGACGCGATCGACAAGACGCTCGAAATCCTGCGCAAGCAGCGCCGCACCTTCGCCCAGCGCGCGCAAGACGCGGCAGTGCAGGACGGCGACCGCGTGACGGTCGACTTCGAGGGCAAGATCGAAGGCGAAACCTTCCAGGGCGGCAAGGCCGAGGACTTCCAGTTCATCGTCGGGGAAGGCCAGATGCTGAAGGAATTCGAAGATGCGGTGCGCGGCCTGAAGTCCGGCGACAGCCGCACCTTCCCGCTGTCGTTCCCGGCCGACTATCACGGCAAGGACGTTGCCGGCAAGCAGGCCGACTTCATGGTCACGGTGAAGAAGATCGAAGCAACCCACCTGCCCGAAGTCAATGAACAGCTCGCCAAGTCGCTCGGCATCGCCGACGCGACGGTCGAGGGCCTGCGCGCCGACATCAAGCGCAATCTGGAGCGCGAAGTCAAGTTCCGTCTGCTGGCGCGCAACAAGAACGCGGTGATGGATGCGTTGGTGGCCAATGCCGAGCTCGACCTGCCGAATTCGAGCGTGCAGTCCGAGATCGACCGCATGGTCGAAGGCGCCCGCGCCGAGCTCAAGCAGCGCGGCACAAGGACGCCGACAAGGCCCCGATCCCCGACGACGTGTTCCGCCCGCAGGCCGAGCGCCGCGTGCGGCTGGGCCTGGTGGTTGCCGAACTGGTGCGCGCCAACGAGCTGCAGGCCAAGCCCGAGCAGATCAAGGCGCATATCGACGAGCTCGCCGCCAGCTACGAGAAACCGGCGGACGTGGTGCGCTGGTATTTCAGCGACAACCGCCGCCTGGCGGAAGTCGAAGCCGTGGTGATCGAAAACAACGTGACCGAGTTCGTGCTCGGCCGCGCGAAGGTCAACGACAAGGCGGTGTCCTTCGACGAACTGATGGCCCAGCAGGGCTGATCGCAGCCCGCCTGCGATCGGCGGGCTTGCGCTTTGGTGCACGGGCCCCACTTCCCCTGGGTACAGTACAAAACCTTCTCTGGAGAGCACACATGAGCGCACAGGAAATTCAGGGCCTCGGCATGGTGCCGATGGTCATCGAGCAGTCGGGCCGCGGCGAGCGGTCATATGACATCTATTCGCGCCTTCTCAAGGAGCGGGTGATCTTTCTGGTCGGCGAGGTGAACGACCAGACCGCCAACCTGGTGGTGGCACAGTTGCTGTTTCTCGAAAGCGAGAACCCGGACAAGGACATCTCGTTCTATATCAATTCTCCTGGCGGCAGCGTGAGCGCCGGCCTGGCCATCTACGACACGATGCAATTCATCAAGCCGGATGTCTCCACGCTGTGCATCGGCTTCGCTGCGAGCATGGGCGCTTTCCTGTTGGCGGCCGGCGAAAAGGGCAAACGTTTCTCGCTGCCCAATTCCAAAGTCATGATTCACCAGGTGCTGGGTGGCGCTCGCGGACAGGCGACCGACATCGAAATCCATGCGCGCGACATACTCAAGACGCGCGAGCAGATGAACCGCATCCTGGCCGAGCGCACCGGCCAGCCGCTCGAAAAGATCGCCCGCGACACCGAACGCGATTACTTCCTGACCGCCGATGAATCCAAGGAATACGGATTGATCGATCAGGTCATCGCCAAACGCAGCTGATCCGCCCCGCGCTCGTGCGCAGGCAACCACGGCGTTTTCCGCACGGAAAGCGCCGTTTTTGTTCGGGCCTCGAAGGGGGTCGGGGCTTTCATCTTCGCTATCATTGTTAAACCCCTGTTACGAGGCATTGCCCATGGCCGAGAAAAAAGGCTCCTCCAGCGAAAAAACGCTCTATTGCTCGTTCTGCGGGAAGAGCCAGCACGAGGTCAAGAAGCTGATCGCAGGACCTTCGGTCTTTATCTGCGACGAGTGCATCGACCTTTGCAACGAGATCATCCGCGACGAGCTGCCTGCGGGCGATGAAGCGCGCGAGGCACGCAACGACCTCCCGACGCCGCTGGAGATCAAGACCAACCTCGACAACTACGTGATCGGCCAGGAGCCGGCCAAGCGCATGCTGGCGGTCGCGGTCTACAACCACTACAAGCGCCTGCGTCACAAGGAAAAAGCCAAGAACGAAGACGTGGAACTCAGCAAGAGCAACATCCTGCTGATCGGCCCCACGGGATCGGGCAAGACCTTGCTGGCGCAAACGCTGGCGCGCATGCTCGACGTACCCTTCGTCATGGCCGACGCCACCACGCTGACCGAAGCCGGGTACGTCGGCGAAGACGTCGAGAACATCATTCAGAAGCTCCTGCAGAGCTGCAATTACGAGGTCGAGCGGGCGCAGCGCGGCATCGTCTACATCGACGAGATCGACAAGATCTCGCGCAAGTCGGACAACCCGTCGATCACCCGTGACGTGTCGGGCGAGGGCGTGCAGCAGGCACTCCTGAAGCTGATTGAAGGCACCATGGCGAGCGTGCCGCCGCAGGGCGGGCGCAAGCACCCCAATCAGGATTTTCTGCAGATCGACACCACCAACATCCTGTTCATCTGCGGTGGTGCTTTTGCCGGGCTCGAAAAGGTGATCGAAAACCGCACCGAGGCTTCGGGCATCGGCTTCGGCGCTTCGGTCAAGAGCAAGAAGCAGCGCAGCATCACGGAAGTGTTCCGCGAGGTGGAACCCGAAGACCTGATCAAGTTCGGCCTGATTCCCGAGTTGGTCGGGCGCATGCCGGTGGTGGCGTCGCTGGCCGAGTTGAGCGAAGACGCACTGGTGCAGATCCTCACCGAGCCGAAGAACGCCGTGGTCAAGCAGTTCACCAAGCTGCTGCAGATGGAGGGCGTCGACCTCGAGATCCGCCCGGCGGCGCTGAAAGCGATCGCTCGCAAGGCGCTGGCCCGCAAAACCGGTGCCCGCGGACTGCGCTCGATCCTGGAGCAGTCGCTTATCGACACGATGTTCGAGCTGCCGAATGCGGTCAACGTCGACAAGGTGGTGGTCGAGGAATCGACCATCGACGAGAACAAGCCGCCGCTGCTCGTCTATCGAGAAGCCGCGAAGAAAGCCTGATGACCCCGCGATCCGTTGTGCCGAGCGCCCTTGAAAAGCACGCGCGGCCGACCATCTTTTCATGATCAAGTAAAGGATCTCCATGTCCGGTCATACCCCCCTGCCTGCCACCGAACTCGACCTCCCGCTGCTTCCCCTGCGCGACGTGGTCGTGTTCCCTCACATGGTGATTCCGCTGTTCGTCGGCCGCCCCAAGAGCATCAAGGCGCTCGAACTCGCGATGGAGGCGGAGCGCCGCATCATGCTGGTAGCGCAAAAGGCCGCCGCGAAGGACGAGCCCTCGGTCGAGGACATGTTCGAAGTCGGTTGCGTCTCGACCATTCTCCAGATGCTGAAGCTGCCCGATGGCACGGTGAAGGTGCTGGTCGAAGGCCAGCAGCGCGCGCGCGTGAACCGCATCGACGACGGCGAGACGCACTTCACGGCCAACGTGACGCCGGTCGAAGCCCCTGAAGCCGCCGCACAAAAGGGCACCGAGGTCGAGGCCCTGCGCCGCGCGGTGATGCAGCAGTTCGATCAGTACGTGAAACTCAACAAGAAGATCCCACCCGAGATCCTGACCTCCATTTCGAGCATCGACGACCCCGGACGTTTGGCCGACACGATTGCCGCGCACCTGCCGCTCAAGCTCGACAACAAGCAGGCCGTCCTCGACCTCGACAACATCAAGGCGCGGCTCGAAAACCTGTTCGGTCAGCTTGAGCGCGAAGTCGACATCCTCAACGTCGACAAGAAGATCCGCGGGCGCGTAAAGCGCCAAATGGAAAAGAACCAGCGCGACTTCTATCTGAACGAGCAGGTCAAGGCGATCCAGAAGGAACTCGGCGAAGGCGAAGAGGGCGCGGACATCGAGGAGATCGAGAAGAAGATCAAGCTCGCCAAGATGCCCAAGGAAGCGCTCAAGAAAGCAGAGGGCGAGCTCAAAAAGCTCAAGCTGATGTCGCCGATGTCGGCCGAGGCGACGGTGGTGCGCAACTACATCGACGTGCTGATCGGCCTGCCGTGGAGCAAGAAGACCAAGATCAAGCACGACCTCGCGAACGCCGAGGCGGTGCTCAACGAAGACCACTACGGGCTCGAGAAGGTCAAGGACCGCATCCTGGAATACCTCGCAGTTCAGCAACGCGTCGACAAGGTGAAGGCGCCGATCCTTTGCCTGGTCGGGCCTCCGGGCGTGGGCAAGACGTCGCTCGGGCAGTCGATAGCCAAGGCGACCGGGCGCAAGTACACGCGCATGGCGCTCGGCGGGATGCGCGACGAGGCCGAGATCCGCGGCCATCGGCGCACCTACATCGGCGCGCTGCCGGGCAAGCTGCTGCAGAGCCTGAACAAGGTCGGCACGCGCAATCCGCTGTTCCTGCTCGACGAGATCGACAAGCTGGGCACCGACTTCCGTGGTGACCCGTCGAGCGCATTGCTGGAAGTGCTCGACCCGGAGCAGAACCACACATTCGGCGACCACTACGTCGAAGTCGACTTCGACCTTTCGGACGTGATGTTCGTTGCCACGTCGAATTCGATGAACATTCCGCCGGCGCTGCTCGACCGGATGGAAGTCATTCGGCTGGCCGGATACACCGAAGACGAGAAGACACACATCGCATTGAAGTACCTGCTGCCCAAACAGATGAAGAACAACGGCGTGAAGGACGAAGAGCTCCTGATCACCGAAGAGGCGGTGCGCGATATCGTGCGCTACTACACGCGTGAAGCCGGCGTGCGGTCGTTAGAGCGCGAGCTTTCCAAGATCTGCCGCAAAGTGGTCAAGGGTCTCCTGCTCAAGAAGATGGAGCCCAAGGTCACTGTCGATGGCGCAAACCTCAATGACTTTCTGGGCGTGCGCAAGTTCAGCTTCGGCCTCGCCGAAAAGCAGAACCAGGTCGGTCAGGTAGTCGGCCTCGCGTGGACCGAGGTGGGCGGCGATCTGCTCACCATCGAAGCCGTGACCATGCCGGGCAAGGGCGTCATCAGTCGCACCGGCTCGCTCGGCGATGTGATGAAGGAATCGGTCGAGGCAGCGCGCACGGTGGTGCGCAGCCGTGCGCGCCGGCTCGGCATCAAGGACGAGGTGTTCGAGAAGCGTGACATCCACATCCACGTACCCGACGGTGCGACGCCAAAGGACGGCCCGAGCGCGGGCGCCGCGATGACCACCGCCTTCGTGTCGGCGCTGACCGGCATTCCGGTGCGCGGCGACGTCGCGATGACCGGCGAGATCACCCTGCGCGGCGAAGTCACGGCCATCGGCGGCCTCAAGGAAAAGCTGTTGGCCGCATTGCGGGGCGGCATCAAGACGGTGCTGATCCCCGAAGAGAACGCCAAGGACCTGCAGGACATCCCGGAGAACGTGAAGAACGGCCTCGAGATCGTGCCGGTGAAGTGGATCGACAAGGTGCTGGAAATCGCGCTCGAAAAGATGCCCACACCGCTGTCGGACGAAGAGGTCGCCGCCTCTGCCGCTGCAGTGGATGAACTGGCCAAGCGCCGTGCTGCGCAGCCGGCGGAAGGCTCGGTCAAGCATTGAGTCGGCTTGCTTGCAGGGCCTCGAAAAACTGCTATATAATTCGAGGCTCGAAACGCGGGAATAGCTCAGTTGGTAGAGCGCAACCTTGCCAAGGTTGAGGTCGAGAGTTCGAGACT
>JBBJMS010000193.1:0-6401 GCA_037720315.1 Variovorax sp.
AAGCATATTCGCCAGTGCGGGTGCGGGCTGCCGGCCGATGGAATGCTTATTCCGTGTAAGGCAGACCGCCGTCTCATGAGGTGCCTCGACCGGTCCCGAGCAAGTCCTGGATCGCTTCGAGGCCGTGGCCCCGCGTCTCGATGCCGCTTCGGATCAGCATGAATGCGGCGACGGCCATCGGGACCGCCAGCAGCAGCGCCGAGGCCGCGAAGTGCCCGAACACGCCGAGCACGCCAAACCCCGCGCCCAGGATGCCGCCGAACTTGGAGCTGGCCGCGATCACGCCCGATCCGGTGCCGCGCAGATGCACCGGGTAGATCTCGGCCGCATACGGAATCAGCATCGCGATGACGCCGCTCGAACTCACCAGCAGCAGGGCGGTGATCAGTACCATCGCCATGGTCGACTGCGCCTTCGCCAGGCCGAGCACAAAGAACACCAGCAGCGTCGCGGTGGTGAGCGCGATGAACAGCACCAGCGACTTGATGCTGCTCCAGCGGTGGTAGAGCCAGATCACCAGGCCGATGCCCGGCAGCGCCAGCAAGGCCGAGCGCGCAAGCAGGGCGCTGGCGGCAGACGCGTCCATGCCCATCGCGCCAAGGTTGGTCGGCAGCCACAGCAGAAAGCCGAAGTTCACCAGGCCCCAGGCGACGCCGCAGACCATCAAGCCCCAAGTGATGCGCGCGTGGCTGCCGCGCAGAAGTTGGGCAACTCCGCCGTGCGCTTGCACCTCGCGCTCGGCCACGATGGCGGGCGCGGTGCCCGGTGAAGCCGCCGCATCGCCACCGCCGCCGGCAAATCGCGCCAGCACGGCGCGGGCTTCGTTGTCGAGCCCTGCATTGGCGAGGAAGCGCGGCGACTCGGGGATGTAATGGCCGAGAAAGATGATCAGGAGGCCGGTCGGCAGGCCCAGCAGCCACAGCGCCCGCCAGCTGAACTCCGGCACCAACAGCGCCGCGGAACCGGCGGCGAGCAGGTAGCCCGCCGAGGTGCCCACTCCGCCCAGCGCCACAAGCAGCCAGCCGCGGTGCGCGGCCGGAACGGTTTCGGCCATCAGCGTGAAGGTGATGGGGAGCAGGCCGCCGGCGGAAGCACCCATCAGGAAGCACATCGCCAGGTTCCATTCGAAGCTCGGCATGGCGCCGCAGATCGCCGTGCCGACGAACATCAATGCCGACAGCAAAATGGCTGCGCGCCGGCCAAACACGTCAGCCAGCCTGCCCCAGACGATCGAGCCCACCGTGGTGCCGGTGAGCGCCACCAGCGCCAGGATGCCGGCGGTCTGCTTGCTGATCTCGTATTCGTTCGTCATGCCCGGCATCACGAAGCCGAGCGTGGCGGGCTTGAGCACGTCGACTGCCAGGGCGATCACCAGCACGATCACCAGCTTCCAGTGCTCCCGGTTGAGCGTCACGCCGTCGGCGACGTGGAACTGCAGGTGGCGGTCGCCGTGCAGCGTCTTCTGCATCTGCGAAATGCGCGGCATCAGGCCGTAGGCGGCCAGGAGCAGGCCCAGCGGAATCATCGCCATGCCGACCAGCATTGCCAGGTCCATTTCCATGCCGACCATCTGCCAGCCGGTGTGGCGGCCCATCATGAACATGGGTACGTGGGACAGCACGCCGCCTACGAGGGCGATGCAGCCGAGCCAGAAGGCGAGCGGGTGGTGAAAGGAGATGTTCTGGGATTTCATGCGCGGGCCTGGGGCCGCGCGATGTTACCGAGTCCCGTTCACCTCACCTCGGGTGAACAAGCTCTGGGAAACTACAGCTAGGCTCGCTCATCCCATCGACCGGACGCTTCGCATATGACCGCAAGACTTCGCAAACTCATCAACCAGCTTGGCGAGGCTTTCTGGCTGCTACCCGCCGCGATGGTGCTTGGCGGGATCCTGCTGGCCATCGGGCTTCTCGGCATCGACCGGAGTGGCCGCTTGCCTGTCTGGTTGACCGAGAGCCAATGGCTCTATGACGGCGGCGGCACCGGCGCGCGGACCCTGCTCGGTGCGATTGCCTCGTCGACGATCGGTGTTGCGGGCACCGTGTTTTCCATCACCATCGCCGCGCTGTCGCTTGCCTCCGGCCAGATGGGCCCCCGGTTGCTGCGCAATTTCACGTGCGACCGCGGCGTGCAGGTCACGCTGGGCGCTTTCCTCGGAACCTTCTCGTACGCGCTGATGGTGCTTCGCAGCGTCAGGACGCAGGAAGAGGGCCCTTTCACCCCGCACCTTGCGCTGTCGTTCGGCATCCTGCTTGCCTTCGCCTGCGTCGCGACGCTGGTCTATTTCGTCGGCCACATGGCCAATCGCATCAACGTCGACACCGTGGTCGAGCTGGTGAGCGACGACATTCGCAATGCAATGAAGGCCATAGTGACGGACAAGCCGCAGCCAGAGCCGCCGCCGGTCGCGTTCTGGGCGAATGCGACGACCATCGTCGACGCCCGACGCGGGTACCTGCAGCAGCTCGACGAAGCCGGCCTGGCAGACTGGGCCGCGAGGCATGGCACCGTGGTCCTCCTGCTGGCCCGAAGGGGCGACTACGTTTTCCCGGGTGCGCCGATCGCGGTGATGTCGGTTCAGGTTGCCAAAGCCGAGGAGGCAATTCGCAACGCTTCGGCCCTGGGTGCAACCCGTGGCAGTGCAGGCGATGCCGAGTACGCGGTGCGACAGCTGGTGGAAGTCGCGGTCCGGGCGCTCTCGCCGGGCATCAACGACCCGCACACTGCCATGAGCGTGCTCGATCGGCTGGGCGCTGCGCTGTGCGATCTTGCCGGCACCCATCTGCCCAGCGGCGTGACGATGCGCGACGACGCGGTCGCGTTGGTCGTGCCGAATGTGAGCTACCGCACCCTGGTCGACGTGATGTTCCACATGATCCGGCAGAACGCTGCGGGCAGTACGGCCGTGATGATCCGGCTGCTCGACGTCCTGACGGCTGTGATGGCGTGCGAGAGCGACAAGGATCGACGGGCGGTGCTGCTCGGCCACGCCGACCTGGTCAGATCGGACGCGCAGCGCAACATCGGCAACGAAGCCGACATTGCCGATGTCGGCCGCCGCCATGACACGTTGCGCCGCACCATGGCCCACGGAGCCTTGGGCGCCATCGGATCGCGCGGGCTGTAGCGCGTTCGGTCATGCTTGATCCGGTCGGCGGGTTCGCCGCATGGGGCCGTCCGGCCCTTCGATCGCCCCTCCCGAATCGACCCAATCCTGAAACGCGCCCAGGTTGAAGACCGAAACGTAGCCCATCTCCTTGAGCGTCATGCCGGCGAGCGCGGACCTGCCTCCGGCGGCGCAGTACAGGATCTCCACGCGGTCGCAGCGAAAGTTCTCGTCATGCAAGGGAGAGTCGGAATCGGCCTTGAATTCCAGCAGGCCGCGCGACACATGCACCGCGCCGTCGACCTTGCCGCTCTCGGCGAGCTCATGCGCTTCGCGGACATCGACGACGAGCGCGTTGTGCTCGGCGACCATTTGCCGCGCGGCCTCGGGTGAGATGCGAGGTACCGCGGCCTCTGCAGCCGCAAGCCAGTCTTTGACGCCTTTGTTCATTTGCATGTCCTGCGCCAGAGTGGATGCGTGCTCAAGGCGCCGTGGCCGCGGTGGCCAACCCCGCCAGGGCCTTTGCAAGATTGGCGACAACCGGGCAGGTCGAGGCGCCGTGACGCGCGGCGATCCAGGCCGGGTCGTTGTACCCGAGCCAGACTTGTCCCTTGTCGTCTTGCCAGACCAGCGCCTTGAGCGGCAGGTCGATGCCGGCGGTCTGCTGGCACTCCAGCAAAGGTGTGCCGCCTTGTGGATTGCCGAAAATGAAAACCTCCGTCGGCCGAAGAGAACGACTCACGGTTGCAGCACCCGCGGCATGGTCGATGCGCGCGAACAGTTTCAGTCCGCGGTCCTGAACAGCTGCCACCAGGCGCGACGCCGTTTCCACGGCGGAATGCGCGCTCTTCACAACCACCAACCCGTCGGCAGCCTGGGCTGCGAGTGAACAACAAACGAGGAAGGCGGCAGTGGCGGATCGGAGGAATCTCATGGTGACGGGCTTTCATGGAGGATGAAAAAAGAACAGCCGCCTCATTGGCCGGCCGGCCAGGCGACGCGACGGTTCGATAAAGCAGTCGAAGCCGCCGTTCATCGAATCGGCATGAGATTTCAGCAGTATTTATGGACCCATGCGGCCCACGGGGCCATCGACCAAACAACCCGCGTGCCCGTGAGCCGAGGGTTTCGCTCCGCCGCGCGCCGTCGTTACAGTGGAGTCCCCGCACAAACCGGCCAATTCAATGACGATCGACCCGCATGCTCAGCCGCGCGAACCGAAAGACGCGAGCGCAGAGGTCAGCCCTGCCGCGCTGGGTTTGATGCGTGCCGACATGCTGCGCTTTGCGAACCTGCAACTGGGCAACAAGGAGGCAGCCGAGGACATGGTCCAGGAAGCGATGGAATCCGCGCTGCGTAACCTGCATGGCTTTTCTTGCCGGTCTTCGGCCAAGACGTGGGTTTTCGCGATCCTCAAGAACAAGATCATCGATCATCTTCGTCAATCCAGGCGGACCATCAATTTTTCGAGCTTGACGAATGGCGATGACGAGAACGGGGAAGTCAACCTGGAATCGTTGTTCAACAACCGGGGCGGCTGGCGCGATGGGCCGCGTCCGGTGGCATGGCCGAGTCCGGATGATGCGGTTCAGTCCAAGCAGTTCTGGATCGTGTTCGAGACATGCCTCGATCTGTTGGCACCGAAAGCAGGAAAGATATTCATGATGCGAGAGTTCCTGGGCTTCGAATCCGAGGAAATCTGTTCGCAGCTCAACCTCACCACGAGCAACCTTTACGTCATTCTTCACCGGTCCCGCCTGAAGCTGCGCGGTTGCCTTGAGACCGGGTGGGTCAGGTTGGGAGCACGCCCATGCTGAACTGCAAAGAAGTGACGGAAATGTGCTCGCAAGAGATGGAGCGCAGTTTGCTGTTGCAGGAGCGTCTATCGCTTCGCATGCACCTGGTGATGTGCAGTGGCTGCACGAACTTCCGCAAGCAGATGCAGGCGCTGCGCATGACCATGCAGCACTATGCAAGCGGTGCCGCGGTCTCGACAGCCGACGATCCGGCCGGCGAGCGGTGATGCTCCCGGGCTTGCCGCGGCTTTCGCGCAGGAAGGCGCTTGCGCTTGGAGCAATGCGCGGGCTCGCCACTTGGGGTGGAGTCCAGGCGTTCGCTGCGCAAGGTGCTGCTTCGGTGACCCTTTTGGGCGCAGAAAAGCTCCAGCGCATCGAGGCCGGCGGCCCGACCGGGCTGCTGGGCATCACCCCATCGGGCGACCTCTGGGCATTGAACCGGTCAGGTGGCGCGTCGCGCCGGATCGCCGGAGGACTCGATGCGCAGACCCCGCTTGCCGCTGGCGAAGGCCGCATCGCTGCGCGGACGCGCGAAGGCGCGCTGTGGGTGCTCGAGCGGGGCAGCACGAGCGCATCCAGTGCCGCCGCGCTCGCGCCGCGAGCGGGCTTGCTGAGCCTTCCTCTTGCGGTGATCGGCGTCTTGCAGGATGGCCCCGACCATCGGCTGGTGCGGATGGAACCGGGCGCTCGGGGCTGGATCGAAGCTGCCCGGTCCGATGCGGCCGTGTTGCCCGACGCTCGGCCGCTGCAAATCGATCTCGATGCGCGGGGCGATGGTGGCCACCTTGCAGTCTTCGCCGGGCCTGACGACACCCGCTATCGCCATGGCGTTCTGGGGGACGGCGTCGAAGCAACGAGACTGCTGTGGCTCGAACGCCATGGCCTTGGTGTGTTGCGCGAGCACGTTCTGCGAGCGCCCTACGTTTTCGAGGACATCGCCCCGCGCCCGGTGAGCTTCAATGGGCGCGCCGGCTTGCTGACGGTGCGCTCTGGGCCCGGTGGCGCACAGCTCGCGTTGTTGGCAGCCGACCCCCGTCGGCCGAAAAGCATCGAGCTGGTCGCTGCCGGCGAAGATCTCGGGAGCGCGGGGCGCTGGATGGCTCCCAGCACCGATGGCCGGCACCTCATGGCCGTGCACACGCCGCACATTGGCGGCGTGCTTCACGCGTACCGTCTCGAAGGAAATCGCCTCGAGCGCCGTCGCATCGTCGACGACGTGAGCACGCACCGCATCGGCTCCCGCGAGCTCGATATGGCCGCCTGGATCGGAAGCAGGCTTGTGCTGCCGAGCCAGGACGGGATGCGGCTGCGCGTGCTGAGCGCTTCGACCGACTGGCAGGAGCTCGAGGCGATCGCGTTGCCGGCACCGGCCGTCATGACGGTGCGCCTTCCAGGCTCGCATGGCCTCGCGGTATTGATGGCCGGGGGCTTGGTGGTGACGGTGAATGTTTGATCGACAAGCCACCCGGTGGATTCGGCCTTCGGTCGACTGGATGGCT
>JBBJMS010000194.1:0-6356 GCA_037720315.1 Variovorax sp.
CGCACAGCGGCGCCGCGCGAATCGTGCTGGGAACGCGCATGGCGGTGTTCGCATCGATGCCGGCACTTGGCCTGATCGTGGTCGACGAGGAGCACGACCCGAGCTACAAGCAGCAGGAAGGCGCGCGCTACTCGGCCCGCGACCTGGCGGTGTGGCGTGGCCGGCGCGAAGGCGCGAAAGTGATGCTCGGCTCCGCCACGCCGTCGCTTGAAAGCTGGCATCGAAGCCGCCCCGCCGAGGGCCAAGACGCCGGCGGGCGCTACCTGCGGCTTGCAATGCCGTCGCGCATCGGCGCCGGGGCGCTGCCCTCGGTGCGCCTGGTCGACATGAACCTGCAGCCGCCGAAGACGGTGCTGTCCGGCGTGCTGCTCGACGCCATCGGGCAGCGCATCGCGCGCGGCGAACAGAGCATGGTGTTCCTGAATCGGCGCGGCTACGCACCGGTACTGGCCTGCGGCGACTGCGGCTGGAAGAGCGAGTGTCCGCACTGCAGCGCCTACCGGGTGTTCCACAAGATCGACCGCACCCTGCGCTGCCACCACTGCGGCTTTGCCGAGCGTGTGCCGCGGGCCTGCCCGGCTTGCGGCAACCCCGACATCGCGCCGGTCGGCAGGGGAACGGAGCGGCTCGAGGAGCACCTGGGCGAGCTGTTCGCCAGCGTGCAGCGGCCCGACGGCAGCCCGGTTCGCATCGCGCGCATCGATGCCGACAGCACGCGCCGCCAGGGCGCGCTCGAATCGCAGCTTGCAGCCGTGCACGCGGGCGAGGTCGACGTGCTGGTGGGCACGCAAATGATCGCCAAGGGCCACGACTTTCGCCGCATCACGCTGGTGTCGGCGATCAATCCGGACGGTGCGCTGTTCTCGAGCGACTTCCGGGCGCCGGAGCGCTTGTTCAGCCTGTTGATGCAGTCCGCCGGACGGGCCGGCCGCGACGCCGCCTATCTGTCGGCCCAGGGTGCGACGGCCGAGATGTGGATCCAGACGCACCATCCTGCGCATCCGCTGTTCGCAGCCCTGCGCCGCCACGACTACCCGGCGTTCGCGCAGGGCGAGCTGGACGACCGCGCCGCAGCCGGCATGCCGCCCTTTGCCTCGCAAGCATTGCTGCGCGCCGATGCCCGCACGCAGGAAGCCGCTCAATCGTTTTTGAATGCCGCCGCCGCGATGGCGGATGCGCTTGTGGGGGCCGACCGGGTCACACGCTACCCGGCCGTGCCGCTCGCGATCCAGCGCGTGGCGGATGTCGAACGGGCACAGATGCTGGTCGAAAGCGCATCGCGCGCCACGCTGCAACGGTTCCTCGCCGGCTGGCAGCCGTTGCTGCATGCATTGCGCCGCGAGCCGCAGGGCAAGGGCGTGATCCGCTGGCTGCTCGACGTCGACCCGCACAGCATCTGATGCGGGCGCCACGGCGGGGCGTCACTTCAGGGCGAGCCCATGGGCTGCTTGCCCATCTCGATGTATTGCAAGGCCGTGCGCCGCCGCCGATGCGTGTGCCCCGGCCAGGCGAACAGCGCGAGGCCCGCGGCGGCGCACAGCGTCAGCGCGGTGCCGGCGCCGAGCGCGTCGGCACGCCAAAACAAACTCACGGTGGCAAGCCACGCCATCCAAATTACCCAGCGCGTCAAGGTCGTCATGCCAGTTCCCATATTTCGGGCGCTGCGCGAGCAGCACCGTTGCAAACAGAAGCATTACTCTAATGCAAAAGTTAACAATAGCGAGGAACAAGGGCCGGGTCTGTAGGAAATATCCTGAAACATACGAGGCGCCCCGGACTTAGTTGCTATCGCAGCCAGCCCGCCGCGACCGGAAAAGTAAGGAACGCGGCCACCGTGGTCCACAGGATGATGCGGGCGATGCGCCCGTTGTCGGCACCGAAACGCTCGGCCAGCATCGCCACATTGCTCGCGCTCGGCAGCGCGGCGACCAGCACGATCGCCACCAGCGCGGGCCGGTCGAGCGGCACACCCAGCGCGATCGCGCCCTGCGCAGCCGCATAGACCAGGAGCGGATGCAGCAGCAGCTTGATCGCCACGACCGACCCCACATCGAAGCTCCGGCGCTGCCCCGCCGGCGGCGAGGCGCTGCCCATCACCGCCGCGACGGCCGCGCTCGCCCGGTTCTCGCGCGCCAGCAGCGCCGAGCGCGCGAGCACCGCGCCGATGGTGAAAAGCGCCACCGGCGACGCCGCCTCCCCGAGCATTGCCAGGGTGCGCTCGACCGGCGCCGGCAGCGACACGCGCGTCGCCGAAACCAGCGCGCCGAGCACGATCGCCCACGGCATCGGGTTCTGCAGGATGCCGCGCAGCGCCTGCCGCGCCGCCCTTGCCGCGCCGTGCTCGTCCGCGCCGTCCAGCCGCGACAGTGCGATGCACAGCGACGAGGTCACCAGCAGGTCGAACGCGATGGTGATGATCATCGGCGACGCCGCCTGGGTGCCGAGCAGCGCAACCAGAAGCGGCACGCCCATGAAGCCGGTGTTGGGAAAGGCCGCCACCAGCGCGCCGAAGGCCGCATCGTTCCAGCCGATCCGTCGACTGCGCGCCAGCACGACGGTAGCCGCGACGATGGCGAGCGCACTGCCGCCCCAGACGACCGCCACGCCGGCATCGAGCAGCTGCGCGATCGGTGCGCCCGCTCCGAACCGGAACAGCATGCACGGCAGCGCGAAATACAGCACGAAGACGTTGAGCCCCGGGATCGCGGCGAGCGGCAATGCGCCGCTGCGGGCGGCCGCATAGCCGGCTGCGATCAGCGCGAAGAAAGGCAGGGTGACGAGGAAGATCTGGAGCACGCGGCGATTGTTGTCGATGCGCGCATCACAGTTGCGCAGCCAGCAGGCCGGCGAGGCGCTCCTTGATCTTTTCGCGCAGGGGCCGCGCCTGCCACTCGGCGAGGGTCACCGGCTTGCTCAGTGCGAGATCCTTCTCGAACACCGTCACCTGCGCCTTGGCGAATGCCTCGTCGTAGACGTTGAGGTTGGCCTCGTCGTTGAGGCGGAACGAACGGTTGTCGAAATTGGTCGAGCCCACCGACACCAACAGGTCGTCGATCACCATGACCTTGCAGTGATACATGGTGGGTTGATACTGGCTGATCTGCACGCCCGCCTCTAGCAGCGGGCCCCAGCTTTCACGAGACGCGGCACTGACGGTCTGCGTGTCGATGATCGGCCCCGGCAGGACGATGCGCACCCGGACACCGCGCTTGGCCGCGTCCATCAGCGCCTCGCGCGCGAGATCGTCGGGCACGAAGTACGCCATCGACAGATCGATGGTCTTGCTCGCCGCGCCAATCGCCAGCAGGTACATCAGCCGCATGCTTTCGCTGCCGCCAGCCGGCGAGCTGCTGAACATCTGGCCCGCACTGCCGCCCACCGCCGGCACGGCCGGGAAGTACGTCTCGCCATGCAGCACCTCGCCCGATGCCTTGATCCAGTTGTCCATGAAGACGGCCTGCATCTGCGCAACCACTGGGCCTTCGGCCTTGAAGTGAGAATCGCGCCAGTGGTCCGGGTCCTGGGCGTAGCCGGTCCATTCGGGTGCGATGCCGACGCCGCCCGTGAATCCGACCGTGCCGTCGACGACCAGCAGCTTGCGGTGCGTGCGGTTGTTCAGCTTCTGGATGTCGTACCAGCTCGGCTTGTGAAACTTCTTGATCTGCACGCCTGCCTGCTCCATCGATGCCACCATGGCCTCGTCGATCTTCTGGCTGCCGACCCAGTCGAGCAGCACATGCACCTTCACGCCCGCGCGGGCCCGCTCCGAAAGCGCCTGCGCAAACTCGGCGCCGATCTCGCCCGACCAGTAGATGTAAGTCTCGAAGGTGATGCTCTTCCTCGCGCCGCGGATGGCTTCGAGCATCGGCGGGAAGATGCCGTCGCCGTTGTAAAGCGCTTCGAACCGATTGCCCTGCGTGATCGGCGGGCCGAGCAGCACCCCTATTGCGCGGCCGAACTGCGGATCGCGAAGGCTGTACTCGCGCTCGATGCGTTGTTCGATTTTTTCTGGCGGCGGCGTGAAGGTGACCACGGCCAGGGTGGTCAGCAGCGTGGCGAGGATGGCCCCGAGAGTGATCGTCAGAGGATGTCTTGTTTTTTTCATGGCTCGGTGCAAGTGCACAAACGGCATCGATTTAACACAGCGCCATGGCACGGGGCGTGCGATGGCGGCCCGTATCATTGCAGGCTTTTGCGCACGCCCGCCCCCATGTCTTCCGGTCTCAATCTCGCGCAGCAGGAAGCCGTCAACTATCTGCACGGTCCGTGCCTCGTGCTCGCGGGGGCCGGGTCGGGCAAGACGCGGGTGATCACGCACAAGATCGCCAGGCTGATCCAGGCCGGCATGGCGCCTTCGCGCATCGCCGCCATCACTTTCACCAACAAGGCCGCGGCCGAGATGCGCGAGCGTGCCAAGGGCCTGATCGGACGCGATGCGAAGAAGGTCGTGGTCTGCACCTTCCATGCACTGGGCGTGCGCATGATGCGCGAAGACGGCGCACTGCTGGGCCTGAAGCCGGCATTCAGCATCCTGGACAGCGACGACGTCACGAAGATCCTGAAGGACGCGGGTGGCACCACCGATGCGGCCACGGCGCGCATCTGGCAGTGGACCATCAGCAAGTGGAAGAACATGGGCCTCGACGCAGCCCAGGCCGAAGCGGCAGCCGTCGACGACAACGAGCGCGTCACCGCGCGCATCATGGGCCGCTACGAAGAGCGGCTCGCCGCCTACCAGAGCGTCGACTTCGACGACCTCATCGGCATGCCGCTCAAGCTGCTGTCGAACCATGACGACGTGCGCGCCAAGTGGCAGGCAGCGCTCGGCCATGTGCTGGTCGACGAGTACCAGGACACCAACGCCACGCAGTACGAGGTGCTGAAGGCGCTGGTCGGCGAGCGCGGACGCTTCACCGCCGTGGGCGACGACGACCAGTCGATCTACGGCTGGCGCGGCGCCACGCTCGACAATCTGAAGAAGCTTCCGATCGACTTCCCGACGCTCAAGGTCGTCAAGCTGGAGCAGAACTACCGCAGCACCGGCGCCATCCTGCGAGCGGCCAACAACGTGATCGGGCCGAACCCGAAGCTTTTTCCCAAGACCTTGTTCAGCGAACTCGGCGAAGGCGAGCCGGTGCGCGTGGTCGATGCCGACAGCGAAGCGCACGAGGCCGAGCGCACGGTGGCGCGCATCCAGAGCCTGCGCAGCGGCGAGGCCATCACGCAGGCGACGCAAGGCGAGCAGCACAAGGAGTTTCGCGACTTCGCCATCCTCTATCGCGCCAACCACCAGGCCCGCGTGTTCGAGCAGGCCCTGCGCAAGGCGCAGATTCCGTACAAGGTGTCGGGCGGCCAGAGTTTCTTCGACCGCGCCGAGATCAAGGACCTTGCGGCTGGTTCCGGCTCTGGGTCAACAACGACGACGACCCGGCCTTCCTGCGCGCAGTGACCACGCCCAAGCGCGGCATCGGCCACACCACGCTGGCGGGCCTGGGCACCTTCGCGAGCCGCTACAAGCTGAGCCTGTTCGAGGCGCTGTTCTCGCCGTCGCTTCCGAGCGTGATGGCCAAGCGCGCGCAGGACGACCTGCACGAGTTCGGCCGCTACATCAACGACCTGGAATACCGCGCCCGCCGCACCACCGGCGCCGAGGATGCGCACGCTTTCCTGGTCGAATGGCTGAAGGAAATCGGCTACGAAAAGCACCTGTACGACGGCGAGGACAGTGAGCAACTCGCGGCCAGCCGCTGGACCAACGTGCTCGAGTTCTGCGACTGGATGTCGCAGCGCTGCGGCGGCCAGATCGACGATGCCTCGGGCGCGACAGTGGAGAGCGAGCGAAAGAGCCTGCTCGACGTGGCGCAGACCATCTCGCTGCTGTCGACCATCAGCGAGCGCGAGAAGGACCAGAACGTCGTCACGCTGTCGACGCTGCATGCGGCCAAGGGCCTCGAGTGGCCGCACGTCATGCTGGTGGGCGTGACCGAAGGGCTGCTGCCCTTCAAGCTCGACGACGACGGCGGCCGCCAGGAAAAGGTGAGCGACAGCACGCTCGAACGGCTGCAGGAAGAGCGCCGCCTGATGTACGTCGGCATCACGCGCGCGCAGCGCAGCCTGGCGGTGAGCTGGACCAAGCGGCGCAAGAAGGGCCGCGAGATGGTTGCCGCGCAGCCGAGCCGCTTCATCGCGGAGATGGCGCTCGACAAGAACACCGCCAAGGAAGATCCGCGCGAAAAGATCAAGGCGCTGCGCGCCGAGTTCGCGCGCAAGGTGCAGGTCAATGCCGCTGCGGCTGCGGCGGCCGCCGCTGCAGCGCCATGAGGTATGGCGTGCTGCCTTTGCTGTTCGCCGCCGCG
>JBBJMS010000195.1:0-6354 GCA_037720315.1 Variovorax sp.
GCGTTCAACGCCTTCTTCTTCAACATGATCAACGGCCGCGGCTGGATTTGCGTGGCGCTGGTGGTGTTTGCCTCCTGGCGGCCGGGCAAGGCACTGCTCGGTGCGCTACTGTTCGCGTTTTTCGACGCGCTGCAATTGCGACTGCAACAATCCGGCGACGCGCTGCTGCCCTACCAGCTGTACCTGATGCTGCCCTATGTGCTGTCGATCGTCGCGCTGGTGCTGGTGGCGGGCAAGGCCAGCTATCCGCAAGCCCTGATGAAGCCCTATCGCAAAGGCGAACGCTAGCCATGCTCGATCTCCTCGTTCAAGACGCCAGTCTCCCCGACGGCCGCACCGGCATGTCCATCGCCGTGCAGGACGGCCGTATCGCCGAAGTCGCCGCCGGGCTCGATGCGCCGTCGCATCAAAAGCTGGATGCGCAAGGCCTGCTGGTCGCGCCGCATTTCGTCGATCCGCACTTCCACATGGATGCCACGCTGAGCTACGGACTGCCGCGCATCAACGAGAGCGGCACTCTGCTCGAAGGCATTGCGCTCTGGGGCGAACTCAAGCCGCTGCTGAAGGCAGAGGCGCTGATCGAGCGAGCCCTGGCCTATTGCGACTGGGCGGTGGCCAAGGGCCTGCTGGCAATCCGCAGCCATGTCGACACCAGCGACCCGAGCCTGCTCGCGGTCGATGCGCTGCTGGAGGTGAAGCGCCGCGTCGCGCCCTACCTCGACCTGCAGCTGGTCGCCTTCCCGCAAGACGGCGTGCTTCGCTCGCCCGGCGGCATCGACAACATGAAGCGCGCACTCGACAAGGGCGTCGACGCGGTCGGCGGCATCCCGCACTTCGAGCGCACCATGGCCGACGGCGCGGCCAGCGTGAAGCTGTTGTGCGAGCTGGCGGCTTCGCGGGGCCTGCCGGTCGACATGCATTGCGACGAGTCGGACGACCCGCTGTCGCGCCACATCGAAACGCTCGCCTTCGAGACGCAGCGCCTGGGGCTGCAGGGCCGCGTGACAGGCTCGCACTGCACGTCGATGCACTCGATGGACAACTACTACGTCAGCAAGCTGCTGCCGCTGATCGCCGAATCGGGCGTCGGGGTGATTGCCAATCCGCTCATCAACATCACATTACAGGGCCGCCACGACACCTACCCGAAGCGCCGCGGCATGACGCGCGTGCCCGAACTCATGTCGCACGGCGTGAACGTTGCCTTCGGCCACGACTGCGTGATGGACCCCTGGTACGGCATGGGCTCGGCCGACATGCTGGAGGTGGCGCACATGGGATTGCATGTGGCGCAGATGACCGGGCAAGCCGGGATGAAGCAATGCTTCGATGCGGTGACCGTCAACGCCGCCCGCGTGCTGCAACTGCGGGGTTATGGGCTGGAGGCAGGGTGCGAGGCGAGCTTCGTGCTGCTGCAGGCGCGCGATCCGGTCGAAGCCATCCGCCTGCGCGCAGCGCGGCTGAAGGTGTTCCGCTAAGGCCGGCTGCTGGCCGAGACGCCGCCCGCCACGGCCGGCTTGCACCTCGAAGGCCGGCCTGCGGCAACAGCCTGGATGCAGCCGAAGAACTGAGCGTTCGGGCGCTCAGGCACCGGGCGCGATCGCCTCGGCGTATTCGTACAGCGCGCCGAGGATTTCTTCCGCCCGCTCATCGGCTGTCTCTGCGAGGCTGTCGATCTCGTCGGAAAGCTGCGCGATGGTGCGCGCGCCGCCCTCGCCTTCGAGCAGCCGCGCCGCGCGGTGCGCCTCCCAGCGCTCGGCTTCGGCTTCGTCGAGCGTCTCCGGCCAGTTGCGGGCCTTGAAGCGGAAGACGAGCTCTTCGAGCCGAGGGTCGTCGAAGCCAGTTCGCGTGCGCGCAAGCTCGGCCGGCGGCAGGCTGCGCAGTTGCGTGAGGCGCCTGCGGTCGGCGTTGCCGACGAAGCCGCCATAAAGGTCTTCGTCGACGTCGAGCGCCGCTTCGCGCGGCCGCTCGTACACCTGCGGCCAGATGGCGCTCATGTCCGGCAACCCACGGGCGATTTCTGCGTGGCGCATGGCGGTGTCGAGATCGATGCTCCAGCGCGCGGCCATCTCCGGCGACAGTGTCTTCAGGTTGCCTACCACCATCGGCGACTTGTTCAGGTGAATGCCCTTCACCGGCAAGCGCTGCACGCCCTCGGGCAGGTCCGCGGTGCGGGTGAAGAGGCGCAGCCGCAGCGTTTGCACGTCGAGGTCGCGCAGCTCGCTCGGGTCGTGCGCCAGGTCCCAGGTAATCACCTCGTTCTTGTTGGTCGGATGGCTGGCCAGCGGCCACATCACGCCAAGGCAGCCGCGCTCTGCCGGGAACATGCCCGAGACATGCAGGAACGGCCGCGCCGTCTCGCGCGTTGCAGGCAAGCCGAGTTCGCTTGCAACGCGATCTTTCCTGCGCAATCCGAGCGCAAAGTCGAACAGCTTGGGTTGCTTGTTGCGGATGAGGCGCGCCAAGGCGATGGTGACGCGCACATCCGACAAGGCATCGTGCGCCGACTCGTGCAGAAGGCCATTGGCACGGGCCAAATCGGCGAGCTTGAAGGTTTGCATCCCATCGGGTTTGGTGGGCCACTCGATGCCGTCGGGCCGAAGGGCATGGGTGAGGCGCACCACATCGAGCAGATCCCAGCGTCCGCATTCGTTCTGCCACTCGCGCGCGTAGGGATCGATCAGGTTGCGCCAGAACAGGAAGCGCGTGACCTCGTCGTCGAAGCGGATGGTGTTGTAGCCCACGCCGACGGTGCCTGGCTGCGAGAACGCCTGCTCGATCTGCGCTGCGAACTGGTGCTCTGGCACACCGCGTTCAAGGCATAACTGCGGCGTGATGCCGGTGATGAGGCACGCTTCGGGACTCGGCAGATAGTCGGGAGCGGGCTTGCAATAGAGCATCAACGGATCGCCGATCTCGTTGAGCTCGGCATCGGTGCGGATCGCGGCGAACTGCGACGGCCGGTCGCGCCGGGGCACGGCGCCAAAGGTTTCGTAGTCGTGCCAGAGAAAAGTGTGGGACATCGGGTCAGAGCAAAGGTGAAAAAAGCCGCGCCACAGCCTCGCCGAGACGGGGCCAGAACTTGCGCTTGCGGTTTGCGCGAATGGCGGCCGCGCTGTGCAGGTCGCATTCGAACTGCGCCGCCAGAGGTTGGGCAAGCGCCGGACCGTACACCACCGCACACACCTCGAAATTGAGCCGGAAGCTGCGGTTGTCGAAGTTGGGCGTGCCGATGATGGCGCAGTTGTCGTCGATCACGAGCGTCTTGGAGTGCAGCATGCGGGCCTTGTACTCCCACACCTTCACGCCGGCGGCGATGAGCTCGTCGTAGTACGACCGGGCTGCCGCGCTGACGACGATGGAATCGCTACGCCGCGGCACGAGCAAGCGCACATCGACGCCGCGCAGCGCCGCGCTGGTGAGTGCCAGCAGGGCGGGCTCGGTCGGCACGAAGTAAGGCGTGGTGAGCCATGCGCGATGGGTCGACGCATGAATGGCGGCGACATGGATGCGGTGGATGGCTTCGAGCGGCGCGTCGGGGCCGCTGGTGACGATCTGGACCGGTATGTCGCCGGGCTCCACCTGCGGCAGCAGTTGGTCGAGCGATGCGTGCATGTTGCGTGGGTTTTCGCCGGTTGCATAAGACCAGTCTTCGAGAAAAGTGGTCTGGAGCCAGCGCACCGCACTGCCGTCGATGCGCAGATGAACATCGTGATACGCGTCGGGCCGGGTGCGCCGGTCTTCCTCGTCCGTGATGTTCACGCCGCCGGTGAAGCCGACCCGGCCGTCGCAGACCACGATCTTGCGGTGCGTGCGGTAGTTGGTCACCGGCCGAAGCCGGCGGCCGATGCGCGTGTCGTGGAACAGCGCAACATGAACGCCCGCTGCCCGCATCGGTGCCATGAACTTGCGGCCGATGCGCTTGGAGCCGAGCGCGTCGAGCAACAGGCGCACGGTCACCCCTTGTTGCGCGCGTTCGATCAGCAGGTCGCGCAACGCAGTGCCGATCGCGTCGGGCTCGAAGATGTAGTACTCGAGATGAACGTGATGTCGCGCCTCGCGCACGGCCTCGAAGATGGCATCGAAGGTGCGCGCTCCGCCGGAGAGCAGCTCGGTGCGATTAGCGCTCGACACCGGCAGGCCGCACGCCACTGCCCCAAGCAACGCCATGCCGCGCAGCGCCGGAGGCGCGTCGGCTGCAGCATCGCGCAGCAGCGAAACATCGGCCTGCAGGTGGGCGGCGGCGCGGCTTCGAAGGCGCTTCAGGCGCTGCTTCTTCAGGCGCTGCGGGCCTAGAAAGTAGAAGATGACGAAGCCGGCGAAAGGCAGCAGCGCGAGCGAGAGGATCCAGCTCATCGTCGAGACCGGCGCGCGTTTCTGCATGACGATCCAGACGGAAAGAATCGCGATATAGCCGCTCCAGGCCAGGGAGAGGCCGGTTTGCCATTCGTGACTTAACTCGGGAAGTGTCAAGGAAAACGCGTGGAAATGGAAAAGGCCGGGAGCGAGATGCTACCGGCCTCTTGGATGGTGGACGCAGCCACCGTGTCAATGAACGAGATCAGCCCGTTGCGGCTTCTTCGGCTTCGGGCTTGGCGCGCCCTTCCTTCTTGGCCAGCGGCTGGATGTCGAGCTGTACCTCGTCCTTGTCGTCGAGATCGACGGTCAGTCGGCCGCCTTCCTGCAGGCGACCGAACAGCAGCTCGTCGGCCAAGGCTCGGCGAATCGTGTCCTGGATCAGCCGCTGCATCGGACGTGCGCCCATCAACGGGTCGAAGCCCTTCTTGGCGAGATGCTTGCGCAGGACGTCGGTGAAGGTGACATCGACCTTCTTCTCGGCCAATTGGGTTTCGAGCTGCAGCAGGAACTTGTCGACCACGCGCAGGATGATTTGCTGGTCGAGCGCCTTGAAGCTCACCGTCGCGTCCAACCTGTTGCGGAATTCCGGCGTGAACAGGCGCTTGATATCGGCCATTTCGTCACCCGCCTGGCGCGGATTTGTGAAGCCGATGGTCGCCTTGTTCATGGTTTCCGCGCCCGCATTGGTCGTCATGACGATGATGACGTTGCGGAAGTCGGCCTTGCGCCCGTTGTTGTCGGTCAGGGTGCCATGGTCCATCACCTGCAGCAGCACATTGAAAATGTCCGGATGCGCTTTCTCGATTTCGTCGAGCAGGAGCACCGCGTGCGGCTTCTTCGTGACGGCCTCGGTCAACAGGCCGCCCTGGTCGAAACCGACGTAGCCCGGAGGCGCGCCGATCAGGCGGCTGACCGCGTGGCGCTCCATGTACTCCGACATGTCGAAACGGATCAGCTCGATGCCCATGATGTAGGCAAGTTGCTTGGCCGCTTCGGTCTTGCCGACGCCAGTGGGGCCGCTGAACAGGAACGAACCGATCGGCTTGTCCTCGCGACCCAGGCCCGAACGCGCCATCTTGACCGCGGAGGCAAGCACTTCGAGCGCCTTGTCCTGGCCGAACACCACGCTCTTCAGGTCACGCTCGATGGTTTGCAGCTTGCCGCGATCGTCGTTCGACACGTTGGCCGGGGGAATGCGCGCGATCTTGGCGACGATCTCCTCGACCTCGGTCTTGGTGATGGTCTTCTTGCGCTTGTTGGCCGGCAGGATGCGCTGGGCCGCCCCTGCCTCGTCGATCACGTCGATCGCCTTGTCCGGCAGATGGCGGTCGTTGATGTACTTGGCGCTCAGCTCGGCCGCAGCCGGGAGTGCGGCCACGCCGTACTTCACGCCGTGGTGTTCCTCGAAGCGCGACTTGAGGCCCTTCAGGATGTCGACGGTTTCCTGCACCGTCGGTTCGACCACGTCGACCTTCTGGAAACGACGCGACAGGGCCGCATCCTTCTCGAAGATGCCGCGGTACTCGGTGAAGGTGGTGGCGCCGATGCACTTCAGCTGGCCGCTCGAGAGTGCCGGCTTGAGCAGGTTGGACGCGTCGAGCGTGCCGCCCGAAGCCGCGCCCGCACCGATCAAGGTGTGGATCTCGTCGATGAACAGAATGGCGTTCGGCTTGTCCTTGAGCGACTTCAAGACGCCTTTCAGGCGCTGCTCGAAATCGCCGCGGTACTTGGTGCCTGCCAGCAACGCGCCCATATCCAGCGAATAGACATGCGACTCGGCCAAAATTTCAGGCACCTCGTTCTGCGTGATGCGCCAGGCCAAGCCTTCGGCGATCGCGGTCTTGCCAACGCCGGCCTCGCCCACCAGTAGCGGGTTGTTCTTACGCCGGCGGCACAGGATCTGAATGACGCGCTCGACTTCGTATTCGCGGCCAATCAGTGGATCGATCTTGCCCTCTTTGGCGAGCTGGTTCAGGTTCTGCGTGAACTGTTCCA
>JBBJMS010000050.1:0-20102 GCA_037720315.1 Variovorax sp.
CGCCTTCGTGGTGCTGCGCGACGGCTGCGACATCACCGAACAAGACCTGCTGCAATGGACCAATGCGCAGCTCGGCAAGACCCAGCGGCTCGCGCGCCTGCAATTCATCGACGCGCTCCCGCGCAGCGCGATCGGCAAGGTGCTCAAGCGCGAACTGCGTGAGCGCGACGCCGGCTGACACGTCGGCGGATGCACCGGCGCACGCCGGCGGCAATCGCCTGCTGTGGCTGCTGTTTCTGGTCGCGATCGGCTTTGCCATCGCACAACCCCGGGCGCCAGCCGACTACCTGAAGCTGGTCGACTGGCAGACGGTCGGCGCGCTGGCCGGGCTGCTGGTCATCACGCAGGGCGTCGAGCAGAGCGGCGTGCTGCAGGCCGCGGCGGCGCGCCTGCTCGCACGCACCACCAACCTGCGCAGCCTGGCGCTGCTGCTGGCCGCAAGCGCTGCCGTGCTGTCGGCGCTGGTCACCAACGACGTCAGCCTGTTCCTGCTGATTCCGCTGACGCGGGTGCTGGCCGCGCAGGCGCACCTGCCGCTGGCTCGGCTGGTGGTGCTGCAGGCGCTGGCGGTGAACGCCGGCTCAGCGCTCACGCCGATCGGCAATCCGCAGAACCTCTATCTCTGGCATCGCTCCGGCGAGAGCTTCGCGGGCTTCGTCGGCATGATGGCGCCGACCGTCGCGGTGATGTTGTTCTGGCTCGTGGCGGCGATCTGGTTCCTGGTGCCACGCGCGCCGATCGCACTCCGACCGGCTGGCAGCAACACGCCCACGCAGCCGCGCCTGCTCGCGCTGTCGAGCCTGCTCTTCGTCGGCTTCGTCGTTGTGCTCGAGCGGCAGTGGCTGGCGCCGGGACTGGCGGTGGTGTTCGGCGCCTTCCTGCTGCTGCGCCGCGCGTGCTGCTCGGCGTCGACTGGGCGCTGCTCGCGATCATCGCGCTGATGTTCATCGACCTGCGGCAGCTGGCCGAGCTGCCTGCCGTTGCGCAGCTGCTCGGCAACCTGCCGATCGGCGAAGGCTGGCGGGCCTACCTCGCGGCGATCGTCACCTCGCAGTTCATCAGCAACGTGCCGGCGACCATCCTGCTCGACCGCTACGTGCACGACCTGCCTGCGCTCGCAGCCGGCGTCAGCGTCGGCGGCTTCGGCTTGGTGCTGGGCTCGCTCGCGAACCTGATCGCCTTGCGGCTCGCAAGAGTGCCGGATGGCATGCGCGAGTTCCACCGCATCGGCGTTCCGTTCCTGCTGGTGTGCGGCGCATCGGCGCTGCTGCTGCGGCTGGGGTGAAGAGCGGCCGCCAGGCGGGATCAGGCCGCAGGAAACACGGCGGTAACCGCAAGGCCGGGCTGCGCATTGCGCAAGGTCAAGGTTCCGCCATGGGCCTCGGCCACCAGCCGACATAAATACATGCCGAGACCGACACCGCCGGTGCTGCGCTGGCGCGCGCTGTCGGTGCGGTAGAAGGGCTCGGTCAGCCGGTCGAGCTGCGCGGCATCGACGCCGGGGCCGAAGTCGCGCACCTCCAGTTCGATGCCCTGCTTCGAGGCGCGCAGCGTGACGCGCGGCGGCTGCGAGGCATCGGCGCCGTAGTGAAGCGCGTTGTCGAGCAGGTTGCGCACCAGCAGCCGAATGCGCGATCGGTCCAGCGCGATCGGCAGCAGGTCCGTGGCGAGATCGACCACGACGCGCTGGCCTTGCGAATGCTCCTGCGCAACATCGCGCACCAGCGCCGCGAGGTCGATCGGCTCGCGCTGCACGGCAGCGTGCGGACTTGCAAGTCGCTCGCTTTCGAGCAGGTCGCTGATCAGGTCGCGCATTTCCGCCAGGTCGCGCAACAACGCGGCGCGCTCGGTTTCGCCTTCGGGCGTGGCCGGCAGCAACTCTGCATTGAGCCGCGCCCGAGTGAGCGGCGAGCGCAGTTCGTGGCTCAGCGCCAGCAGCAGACCGCGCTTGGCGTCGAGCATGGCCTGGATGTCGTGGGCCATGGTGTTGATGCGCTTTGCCAGATCGCCCAACTCGTCGCGGCGGCGCAGCGGGATCGGCTGGTCGAAGGTTCCGCGGCCGAAGCGCTCGGCGCCGGCGCGGATGTCGTCCAGCGGCCGCAACAGGCGCCGAACGTAGGCATAGGCCAGCACGATCAGTGCGAGCAGCAGGGCCAGTGTGATCCAGCCGATGCCGTGCGGCTCGCGCTGCCACGGCAGTGTGCCGAGGCCGAAGTTCACGCGATGCCCGTCGGCCGTGCTGCGCGCGAGCCAGTCGCCGCCGCGCGAACCGAAGCCGCGCGAGGACGGCCTCCGATCGGGATGCGAACGCCAATTCACCTGCGGTCCCTCGATGCGGATCGAGACCGGCAGCCGCGCCACGATGGCCTCGGCCCGTGCGACATCGGGCGGCGTACCGATCTCGGCGACCAGCCGGTCCATGTAGTCGTTGACCAGCGGCCGCGCCGCCTCTCGCCAGCCGGTGGAAAACGCGCGCTGCATGCCGCCGAGGAACACCGCCGCCATCGCCATCGCCAGCAGCACGAACACGGTGATCAGCCGCAGCCGCAGCGAATGGCGCCAGCGGTGACGCCAGTGCCGGTGCTCCGACGACTGCGCGCGGGTCATCACGGCAGGCGCTTGCCCACCGCGAGCGTGTAGCCGGCGTTGCGCAGCGTCTTGATGCAGTCCAGCGGCTCCAGCTTCTTGCGCAGCCGGCTCACCACGATGTCGACCGCGCGCGTGTAGAGCTCGGCCTCGTGGCCGCGCAGCCGGTTCAGGATGTCATCGCGGCTCCACACCTTGCCGGGCGGATCGGCCAGCAATGCCAGCAGTTCGAATTCGGTACCGGTGAGTTCCACGCGCTCGCCGTGGCGCAGCACTTCGCGCCGGTCGATGTCGATCGCGAGGCCCTCGAACTCCCAGCGCTGCACGGGCGGTGAAGGCGGCGCGGTGCGCTGGCGCCGCAGGATGGTCTGCACGCGCGCCACCAGTTCGCGCGGCTCGAAAGGCTTGGGCAAGTAATCGTCGGCGCCGAGTTCGAGGCCGACCACGCGGTCCATCACGTCGCCTCGCGCGGTGAGCATCACGATCGGGATATCGCTTTCCTTCCTGATCTCGCGGCAGAGCGCGAAACCGTCCATCTCGGGCAGCATGACGTCGAGGATCGCGGCGTCGTAGTGCCCGGCGCGCAGTTTGGCAAGGCCGTCGCTCGGCCGCGTGGCGCTTTCGAGCGTGCAGTCGAAGCGGGCGAAATAGCTGGCGAGCGGCGCCGCCAGATGCGCGTCGTCGTCGATCAGCAGGATGCGGGGCATGCCCGATTGTGCATAGCGCTCGCGCGCATCACCACGGGTCCGCGCGACCGACGCGGCGCAGCGAGCCGGCGACGTAGGCGGCCACGGCGGCCGCCAGCACCGCCAGGCCTGCGAGCCGCAAAGTGAACTTCATCCCCGGCCCCAGCGACGGCCGCGCTCCATGAACTGCCGCACCTGCTGCTGTTGCGCGGGATTGAGGTTGTCGAAGAAGTCGGCGGCGGCGGCAATCACCTCGCCGCTGCCGCTCTGCACGGCGGCGGTCTTGTCGTCGATCAGCTTCTTCGCGCCGCCCTGGTCGAGCCTGGCGCCGGCAAACAAGGCGCGGAACTGTGCACGCGGGTCACCGGCGCCACCCTCACCGCGAAGTGCTGCACGCTGCGCCTGCAGTTTGTCGGCGAGCACGGTGAGCTTCTGCTTTTGCGCGGCGTCCAGGTCGAGTCTGCTGCCGACGCGCTCGACCATCCGGGTGCGGAACTCGGCGCGGTCGCCTTCGGAGTGACCGCCCCAGCCATGGCGCTGACCGGCACAGCCAGCCATGCTGCCGGCGACCAGCGCGGCGCCCGCGATACCGAGGAGCGAACGTTTGAACCAGGGCTTCATGATGAGTCTTCCTTCAATAGCGATCGGAGTTCGATCAGAAGGCTCGATGGTCGGGCGCAAGCGCCGCGAAGTCCTTTCGCCGCGGTTGCGGTGTGTTTCGTTTTATTGCGCCCTGGCGCTAACGCACCAGCGCCATCGCCATCGCGGCAGCCGGATCATCGGCCTCGAGCACCCGCTGCGCCCAAGCCACTAGCTTGCCCGCATCGGCGCGCAGCACCTCCTGCTTGACTGCAAGGATTTGCGACGGGTGCATCGAGAAGCTGCGAAGACCCAGGCCCAGCAACAGGCGCGTGAAGGCCACGTCGCCGGCCATTTCGCCGCACACGCTGACGCCCTTGCCCTGCCGGTTGCACTCGGCGATGGTGTCCGCCACGAGGCGCAGCACTGCGGGATGCGCCGGGTCGTACAGGTGCGCCACCGACTCGTCCGCACGGTCGATCGCCAGCGTGTACTGGATCAGGTCGTTGGTGCCGATCGACAGGAAGTCGAAGTGCTTGAGGAAGATCTTGAGCGTGAGCGCCGCGGCCGGGATCTCGATCATGGCGCCGAGCTTCACGCTGCCATGCACGATGCCCCGGTTGTCGAGTTCGGCGCGCGCGAAGTCGACCAGCGACAGGGTCTGGCGGATCTCGCTTGCGTGCGCGAGCATCGGGATCAGCAGGTGGATCTCGCCGTGGGCCGCTGCGCGAAGGATTGCGCGCAACTGCGTGAGAAACATCGCCGGGTCGGCCAGGCTCCAGCGGATCGCGCGCAAGCCAAGTGCAGGATTCAGGTGCCCGTCGTCGCGCGCCGACTTGCCGTCGAGCGACTTGTCCGCCCCGATGTCGATGGTGCGGATCGTCACCGGCATGCCCTGCATGCCGTCAACTGCACGCCGGTAGGCCTGGTACTGCTCTTCCTCGCCGGGTAGCCGCGCGAGGCGCTGCGCCTCGCGGCCCATGAAGAGAAACTCGCTGCGAAAAAGGCCGACGCCGACCGCCCCGGCCCTGACGGCGCCCAGCGTGTCTTCGGGCATCTCGATGTTGGCCAGCAGGTCGACACGTTGGCCGTCGAGCGTGATGGCCGGCTTGTGGCGCAGCCGCGAGAGCCGGCCGCGTTCGAGGTCGCCCTGGCGCTGCTTGAATCCGTACTCCGCCAGGATGATCGGCGATGGATCGACGATCACCACGCCGGTCTCGCCGTCGATGATGACCCAGTCGTCCTGCCGCACCAGCTGGCTGGCGGTGCGCGCGCCGACCACCGCCGGGATGTCCATGCTGCGCGCGACGATCGCCGTGTGCGATGTGCGCCCGCCGACGTCGGTCACGAAACCTGCGAAGACGCTCTTCTTGAACTGCAGCATGTCGGCCGGCGACAGGTCGTGCGCAATCAGCACCAGCGGTGCGTCGAAGGCGTCGTTGGTGGTCGGGTCGACCTGCTCGTCGTCGTCGGCCTCGGCCGCCCGCTTGCGGCGCGGCGGCGTCGGTGCAAGAACCGCAGCCGTGCCCTTCATGCGGTGCAGCAGGCGCTCGACCACCTGTTCGAGGTCGGCCTTGCGCTCACGCAGGTACTCGTCCTCCATCTCGTCGAACTGGCGCGCGATCACTTCGAGCTGCGTGGTCAGCGCCCATTCGGCGTTGTAGAGGCGCTCGGTGATCCAGTGCTTGACGCCGCCGGTGAGCACCTCGTCCTGCAGCAGCATCTGGTGCACTTCGAGCAGCGCCGACAGCTCGTGCGGCGCATCGTTCGGGCCCATGAGCGCGACGCTGGCTTGAAGTTTGTGGAGCTCTTCGGCGACCGCATTGCGCGCGGTGCGGACCCGGCCGACCTCCGCGTCGATCTGTTCGGGCGTGATGAAGTAGTGCGCCACGTCGATGCGGCTCGATACCACGAGCACAGCGCGGCCGATGGCGATGCCACGGGCAACCGGCAAGCCATGGACAGCAAAGGTCATGAACGTGCCGTTAGAACGAAGATGCAGGCAGCGCGCGGCTCGACGGCGGGAGATGCCGTGGAACCGGCTTTGCCGGGCCGCAGGCATCGCCCCCTTGCAGGGGGGTGGCGTTTACACGAAGTGAGAGAGCCTGGGGGTGAGCCATTCCTATTCGCCTTCTCCGAACTTGTCGTCGACTAGGGCAACGATGGCGTCGAGCGCCTCCTGCTCGCCGTCGCCGTGGGTTTCGACCTCGACCGTGACGCCGATGCCGGCCGCCAGCATCATCACGCCCATGATGCTTTTGGCATTGACGCGCCGGTCGCCCCGCGCAAGCCAGACCTCGCACGGAAAGCTGCCTGCGAGCTTGGTCAGCTTGGCCGATGCGCGCGCATGCAGCCCCAGCTTATTGCTGATGGTCACGGATTTCTTGATCACTGTGCTTTCTCTTCGCCTGGTTCTGTGGCGCCGCCACCGCCACCTGCATCACGCCGGCGGTGCCGCCCGCGAGCGCGCGCTGCACCAGCGATTCGAGCGGCTCGTTGCGATAGCTCACCGCGCGCAGCAGCATCGGCAAATTGACGCCGGCCACCAGCCGCGACCGGACGCCGTCCACCAGCTTCTGCGCGACGTTGCAGGGCGTGGCGCCGAACACGTCGGCCAGTACCAACACCTGCGCACGCGGCGCCTGCTGCATCTGGGCCAGCATGATGCGGGCCGCGGCAAGGGTTTCGTCGGGCGACACGTTGGGCAGCACGTCGAGCGCGACGACCGAGGCTCCGGTGTCTGGAAACACATGCAGCGCGCACTGGCGCAACGCCTGCGCGAGCGGTGAGTGGGCGATGATGAAGATGCTGTTCATGCGGGTCGGACGGTCGCCGGTCGATTATGCGGGGGCGCCCACAGGAAGTAGAGGTAAGACAGCACGCAGCACCCGAGAAACAGTCCGAAGGCACCGCGAAACGAGGCCACGGCGTCGAAGCCCGCGCGGGCCAGCAGGTCGATCAGCAGCCCGATGCCCCACTGTAAGACGAACACGCCGAGGAACACCACGAGGTTGTAGGCCGAGAGCGCCCGGCCCGCCAATGCTTCGGGCAGCGCCATCGCGACCGCCGGCTGGGCCAGCGCCATCACGGTGGCGCTGCAAAGGAAAACGGCCCAGGCCAAGGTGCCGGCGGCCGGGCCGAGCGCGAGGATGATCGCGAAAGCCACGATGCTCAGCGGCACGCCCCAACCGATCACCTGCCCGGCCGAGATGCCCCGGCGCACCAGCCATGGATTGACGGTGCCCCAGAGCCAGTAGGTCGCTAGCATCGCGACGCTGATCCAGAACAACGCGTCCGCCGCCTCGCCGCTCGAGTAGCCGGCCACGCGCGTGAGCCAGGGCACGACCCACAGCGTCAGCATTGCAACGAAGCCGCCGTAGTTGAAGAAGCCGATCGGTACCAGCTTGCGAAAGAAGGGGTTGCGCCAGACGTCGGCATAGCCACCGGAAGAAGGCGAGCCGGTGGTCGGCGCGGCGGTTTGCCACGCCGGCGCCGCCCACACGATCAGCACCATCGAGACGCCCACCCCGGCCGCGAGCAGCCAGAAGAGCGGACGCCATCCGATCAGTGGCATCAGCCAGTGCACCGGCAGCGTGGCGCCGATGAAGCCGACCGATCCGACCATCAGCATCCACGAATTGCTGCGCAGCTGGAGCGCCGGATCGAACCAGCGCCGGTAGCCTGTCAACGGCGCCATCAGGCAGGCGCTGACGCCGATGCCGGTGAGGACGCGTGCCGCGAGCAAGACCCAGAACTGCGTGGCGACCGAGAACAGCAGGCAGCCCGCCACCGCCACCGACAGGAACCAGACGATCACCCGCTTCGGGCCGTGGCGGTCGAGCCAGGAACCCATCGGCAGCTGCGTCAGCGCGAACCCGAGGAAGTAGCCACCCGCGAGCAGGCCGAGGTCGCGCGACTCGAGGTTGAAATCCGCGGTGAGCGTGGGCGACAGCGGGGCCGTGAGGGCGCGCACCAGCGTGGACAGACACGAGGCCAAGGCAACCGCCAGGAACACCACCGCGATGCGGCTGCGGCTCTTCAACATGCTGTTCACGGGAGGCGCAGCCCTTCAATGAAGGTCGTGAGCGCCTCCGGCTGCGATGGCTCGCCGACCACGGTCGCCTGATAGAGCGCCATCCGGCCGGCGCGCTGCTGGGCGAACCACACCACATGCATGGTCGAGGCTCGATCGGCGCCCTGCGCATCGAGCCGCACCGGCGCCGGCATCGCAGAAGCACGCGGCAGCACGGCCGGCGCTTCGGCCACGGTGGCATTCGCGAGCTGCGAGCGGGTGGCCGCACGCCATGCATGCATCCAGGCCTCGGCTTGGTCCGCACTGCTCGCGGCCGCGTGCGCAATGGCAAAGGTGGCGCCGCCGGCTTCGCAGCCGGTCATGTCGACGGTGATGGTTTCGCCACCGAGCGGCAGCGTGCGTGTGGCGCGATCGGCCTTGCAGGGCAGTAGCGCGACCAGCCCGTCGTCGGCGATGAGAACTTCGCGCCAATTGAAGACCAGGCTGCAGGCGCTGACTGTCGCGGCGCAAAGGGCGAGCGCCGCAAGACGGAAGAGAAACGGAAACTGCATCGAAGCCGGATTATCGAGCCCCGCTCCGGTGCGGGTTCAACGCAGTGCGCCGAACACCTTTTGCAGGATGGCGCTGCCGCTGCCGATCGGGTCCTGGCGGATCTTGCGCTCTTCCTCGCCGATCATCAGGTAGAGGCCATCGAGCGATTTGCCGGTCACGTAGCGCTGGATGTTCGCGTCTTCCTTCTTGATCAGCCCGAAGCCTGCCGCCTTGCCGGCCAGGATGTTGTACTTGTCTGCCAGCTTGACCTTGACCGTGGCATAGGTGACGACCGGCAGGAAGCGTTCGGTCAGCGGCGCGCGGGTCCGGTCGGCGAAAAAACGCGTGACCGACGTGTCGCCGCCGGTGAGGATGCCCTTGGCATCGGCCACGCTCATGGTGCGTACTGCATTGACCAGCAGGTCTTTCGCGGCGGGCACGGCCTGCTCCGCGGCACGGTTCATCGCCGTCACGAGTTCGTCGATGCGGCTGCCCTGCCCGACGGCGCGCAGCATCTTGCCGGCATCTTCGAGATAGCCGGGCAGCGGGATGCGGACCTTGGGATTGCCGAGAAATCCGTCTTGGCGACCCAGCAGGCCGACGGCTGCGTTCGCGCCCTTTTCGAGCGCGGCCTTGAGGCCCTTGGAGGCATCGGTCGCGCTGAGTTCGTTCAACGTGAGCGCCTGCGCATGGCGAGTGGCAAGCAGTACCAGCGACGCGGGCGCGATCAGGCAGGCGGAACTAAAATTGCGGCGGTCCATCTATTTGTTCTCCCATGAAAAAAATCATCTACGCCGCCGCCGCCGCGCTCGCTTTGGCCATCGGCGTGGGCGTGTATCTCGATACGGGCGTATCGGCGGCACCGGCATCGACCTTCGTGCTGCTCGACGGCAGCAGGAAGAGCACGGAAGATCTTAAAGGCAAGGTCACGCTGGTCAATTTTTGGGCCACGAGCTGCGTGACCTGCGTGGCTGAGATGCCAAAGGTGATCGCCACTTACGACAAGTACAAGGCCCGGGGGTACGACACGCTGGCCGTGGCCATGAGCTACGACCCGCCGAGCTACGTGGTGAATTTTGTCGAAACGCGCAAGCTCCCGTTCAAGGTGGCGATCGACAACACCGGCGCCGTGGCGCAGGCCTGGGGCGATGTGAAGCTTACCCCCACCACGTACATCGTGAACAAGCGCGGCGAGATCGTAAAGCGCTATGTGGGCGAGCCCGACTTTGCCGAACTGCACAAACTCATAGAGAAGCTGCTCGCCGAAGCCTGAACGCAGGCCGGCGAATACGCCGGCTTTTTTTCTAACGATTGCGGAAAGCGTCGTGGCAGGTCTTGCAGGCATCGGCCGTGGGCCCGAATTGCGCCTTCAGCGCCTCGAGGTTGCCGGCCTTGGCAGCGACGAGCAGTTTCCCCGTTTCGGCCATCAGCTTGTCCTGGCTGTCCTTGAACTGAGCCTGCTCCTTCCAGATTTCCGGCTTGGCCTTGCCGCCCTCGGTGCCGGCGCCGAAGCCCGCCCACGGCAACTTGGCCATGGCCGCCACGACATCCGCGTTGGCGGCGGCGGCGGCCGCATCGTACGGTGCCCGTCCGTTGGCCATGGCGCCGAGTCGGCCGAAGTGCTGGCCCATCACGAACAAGGCGGTCTGACGGTACTTGATGGCATCTTCCGGTTTGGGGAATTGCGCCGCCGCCGAGGCTGAAGCCGCGCAACAGACAGCCGCCAGCGCAAACGAAACAAGGCGAGTCATGGGCTTCCTTCTCGTGGTCTTCGTGGGTTTCTGGTATTGACGCGGGCTGCGGCGCTCGCCGAAATGTAGAGATTTGTATGGGCCGGCACCTAGAGACAACCCGCAGGACGCGTGGCGCCCGAAGTTTGCTACCCTGCGCCTTCCGAAGCACCGCCCAGGCCGCCAACGATGACCGACACCTTCAAGCCCACGACACGCCATGCGGAACTGGATGGCCTGAGCAAGCGGGCAACGCGGGTCTGGGATCTGCCCACGCGGCTGTTCCACTGGACGCTCGCGGCCGCAGTGATCGGCCTGATCGTGACCGGACTCAACGGCATCATGGAATGGCACTTTCGACTCGGCTACGTCGTGCTGTCACTGCTGCTGTTTCGATTGATGTGGGGATTCGTCGGCGGACGCTGGTCGCGGTTTTCGGCCTTCGTCTATGCACCGAGTGCCGTGGTTGCGTATTTGCGGGGGCGAGCGCACCCGGATCACCTCATCGGTCACACACCGCTCGGCGCGTTGTCGGTGTTCGGCGTGCTGGCCATCCTTGCACTGCAGGTCGCCACCGGCCTCGTGGCCGACGACGAGATCGCCTCGTCGGGGCCGCTATCGCGCTTCGTCTCCAGCACAGTTGTAGGCGCGGCCACGGGCTGGCATCAGGCGCAGGGAAAGTGGACCGTGATCGTGCTGGTCGGCCTGCACGTTTTGGCGGTGCTGTTCTATGTGCTGGTGAAGCGCCATCGGCTGGTGCGGCCGATGATCTCCGGCGACCGGCTGGGCGTGGAGAGCAGCGCAGCACCCAGCCGCGACGATGTTGCGTCCCGGTTGCTCGCGCTGGCATTGCTCGCGGGCTGCGCCGGCTTTGCGGTCTGGATCGGGTCGCTCAGGGCATGAGCTTTCCGGTCTCGCGCCCCCTGCCGCTCGCCGACGCACCGGACGTCATGCTGGTGACGCCGGATGAACCGGCCGAACTCGAAGCGACGCAAGCGATCTTTCGCGATTACGCGCAGTCCCTCGCCGTCGACCTGTGCTTCCAGAACTTCGACGAAGAAGTGGCCAACCTGCCGGGCGAGTACGAGGAGCCCAGGGGCGCCCTGCTACTGGCGCTGGTCGCGACCAGCGACGAACGGATCGCGGCCGGAGCGCCGATGCTGCAACGTGCCAAAGGGGGCTTGGCGCATGTCGCGGGCTGCTGCGCGCTGCGGCCGCTGGACGCCGCCGACTATCCGAATGCGGCCGAGATGAAGCGGCTCTACGTGCACCCAGGCTTCCGTGGCCTGGGCCTTGGCCGCCAGCTGGCCGAGGCCACGCTGGATGCCGCACGCAGCGCCGGCTATGCATGCGTGCTCCTGGACACGCTGGACGACATGGAATCGGCCCGCGCCCTGTACGAGGACCTCGGCTTCATCGACGTGCCGCCCTACTATCACAACCCGATCGCCGGGTCGCACTACCTCAAGGTCGATCTCTGAGACGAGCGCGCTTCAGCCGCGCGCCTGGGCGAGCAGCGTGTCGGCATCGCTCACCTCGAACTTGCCGGGAGCCTCTACGTTGAGCGCGGCGACCTTGCCGTCCTTCACGAGCATCGAATAGCGGTTGCTGCGCACGCCCATGCCGCGGGACGTCAGGTCCAGCGTAAGGCCGGTGGCGTTCGCAAACGCCGCGCTGCCGTCGGCAAGCATGCGCACCTTGGTGCCGGTTTTTTGATCGCGGGCCCAGGCGCCCATGACAAACGCGTCGTTGACGCTCACGCACCAGATTTCGTCGACGCCGGCGGCCTTGAAGTCGTCTGCGTGCTGCACATAGCCGGGCACATGTTTGGCCGAACAGGTCGGTGTGAAAGCGCCCGGGAGCGCGAACACTGCAATGGTCTTGCCGGCCGAGGCCTTCGCCACGTCGACCGGGTTCGGGCCGATGCTGCAACCCTCGCCTTCGACCTCGGAATATTCCTGCAGCGTCGCGGATGGGAGGGTGTCGCCGACTTTGATCATGTGAAATGCTCCTGAAAAAGAAAAACGGCCCACATTGTGGGCCGCTTTCGGATTGGCTGTCTTGCCGAGGCAGACCGAACGGATCAGACCAGAACGGCCTTTTGAACCAGGCGGGAGACAACCCAGTTCTTCGACTTCGAGATCGGCCGGCTTTCAGTGATCTCGATGGTGTCGCCCAGCTTGTACTCGCCGTTCTCGTCGTGCGCGTGGTACTTGCTCGTCTTGGCCACGATCTTGCCGTAGAGCTCGTGCTTCACACGCCGCTCGACCAGCACGGTCACGGTCTTCTCGCGCTTGTCGCTGACCACCTTGCCGATCAAGGTGCGCTTGAGGGATCTTTTAGCTTCCGTCATATTTGCTCCTTACTTGGCGGCTTGGGTTTCTTGCTGCTGCTTCTGCGCAAGAATGGTCTTGGCACGCGCAATGTCGCGGCGCGTGATGCGCAGCGTCGACGTGTTCGACAGTTGTTGGGTCGCCTTCTGCATGCGCAGGCCGAAATGGGCCTTCTGCAGGTCCTTAACTTCAGCTTGTAAGCCCGCAACGTCCTTGTTGCGCAGCTCTGCGGCTTTGGACGTCTTGACCGGCTTGGCCGGGGTGTCTTTTTTCTTACGTGTTGCCATGATGGTGTTTTCCTCGATCAGGCGCCGAGCTGGCGCGCGACGAAGGTGGTGCGCAACGGCAGCTTGGCAGCGGCCAGACGAAACGCCTCGCGCGCGAGTTCTTCGGGAACGCCGACGATCTCGTAGATCACCTTGCCAGGCTGGATTTCGGCGACGTAGTACTCGGGGTTGCCCTTACCGTTACCCATCCGCACTTCGGCGGGCTTGTGGGAGATCGGCTTGTCGGGGAACACACGAATCCAGATGCGGCCGCCGCGCTTGACGTGGCGCGAGATCGCGCGACGTGCGGCTTCGATCTGGCGAGCCGTCAGACGGCCGCGGTCGATCGACTTCAGACCGAAGTCACCGAACGACACCGCGTTGCCGCGGGTCGCGATGCCGGTGTTGCGGCCCTTTTGTTCCTTGCGGAACTTTCTGCGTGCAGGTTGCAGCATGTTTTCTTACTCCGTGGATCTAAGACCGATCACTCGGTCTTGGCACCGTCAGCTGCTGCAGCTGGCGCGGGCTTGCGCACGCGCTTAACGGCGGGTTTCGGGGCGTCTGCGCCCGCGGCTGCCGGAGCAGCACCAGTGGCTTCTGCAGGTTTGTCGCTGCCGTCGGCCGGAGCGACGTTGCCGCCGATCGGACCGCGGGCTCCGGCACGGGGGCCGGGCCCTGGTCCGCGGCGGTCCGAACCGGGACGGTCGCCACCCGGGCGGCCATCACGGCGCGGGCCACGCGGGCGGCGCTCGTCGTCAGGACGCGGCGTTTCGACGGCCGGCAGATCATTGCGGCCGAGCGTGTCGCCCTTGTAGACCCAGACCTTGACGCCGATGACGCCGTAAGTGGTCTTGGCTTCCGAGGTGCCGTAGTCGATGTCGGCGCGCAGCGTGTGAAGCGGCACGCGGCCTTCGCGGTACCACTCGCAACGCGCGATCTCGATGCCGTTCAATCGGCCCGACGACATGATCTTGATGCCCTGCGCGCCCAGGCGCATCGCGTTCTGCATGGCGCGCTTCATCGCGCGGCGGAACATGATGCGCTTTTCGAGCTGCTGGGTGATGCTGTCGGCGATCAGCTTGGCATCGATTTCAGGCTTGCGCACTTCTTCGATGTTCACTGCCACCGGCACGCCGAGCTGACGCCCGAGTTCACGCTTCAAGTTCTCGATGTCTTCGCCCTTCTTGCCGATCACCACGCCTGGACGAGCCGAGTAGATCGTGATGCGGGCGTTCTTGGCGGGACGCTCGATCAGCACGCGCGAGACGGATGCGTTCTTGAGCTTCTTCTTCAGGTACTCGCGCACCTTGATGTCTTCGGCCAGCATGCCCGCGAAATCGCGGTTGCTTGCGTACCAGCGGCTGGACCAGTTACGGCTGACCGCGAGGCGGAAGCCGGTTGGGTGGATTTTCTGTCCCATGTTTCTTCCAGGTCCCTTAATTGCCGACTGTCACGTACACATGGCACGTGGGCTTGCTGATGCGATTGCCGCGACCCTTGGCGCGCGCGGTGAAGCGCTTGAGCGTGGCGCCCTGCTCGACGTAAATGGTCTTGACCTTCAGATCGTCGATGTCGGCACCGTCGTTGTGCTCGGCGTTGGCAATCGCCGACTCGAGCACCTTCTTGATGATCACAGCGGCCTTCTTCTGCGTGAACTGCAGGACGTTGAGCGCTTGATCGACCTTCTTGCCGCGGATCAGGTCGGCGACCAGCCGGCCCTTGTCGACCGAGAGGCGGACGCCGCGGAGGACTGCACGTGTTTCAGACATGGTCGTTCCTTACTTCTTCTGGACTTTCTTGTCCGCGGGGTGCCCCTTGAAAGTGCGCGTGAGCGCAAATTCGCCGAGCTTGTGGCCGACCATCTGGTCGGTGATGTACACGGGTACGTGCTGCTTGCCGTTGTGCACGGCGATGGTCAGGCCGATGAACTCGGGCAGCACCATCGAGCGACGCGACCAGGTCTTGATCGGCTTCTTGTCCTTGGTCGTCACGGCCTTGTCGGCCTTGGCCACCAGATGGTGGTCGACGAATGGACCCTTTTTGAGAGAGCGAGTCATTTTGCTGTCCCTTACTTCTTGCGACGCGACACGATGTAGATCTGCGTGCGCTTGTTGTTACGGGTGCGATAACCCTTGGTGAGATTGCCCCACGGGTCGACAGGATGACGGCCTTCGCCGGTCTTGCCTTCGCCGCCGCCGTGCGGGTGGTCTACCGGGTTCATCACCACGCCGCGAACGGTCGGGCGAATGCCCATGTGGCGCTTCACGCCGGCCTTGCCGAGGCGACGCAGGCTGTGCTCTTCGTTGGCCACTTCACCGATGGTGGCGCGGCATTCGACGTGCACGCGGCGCACTTCGCCGGAGCGCATGCGGACCTGCGCGTAGACGCCTTCGCGCGCCAGCAGCGTCGCCGAAGTACCGGCCGAGCGGGCGATCTGCGCGCCCTTGCCAGGCTGCATCTCGATGCAGTGGATGGTCGAGCCCACGGGGATGTTGCGGATCGGCAGCGTGTTGCCGGCGCGGATCGGGGCTTCCGAGCCGCTCAGCAGCGTTGCGCCGGCTTCCAGGCCGCGCGGCGCAATAATGTAACGCCGCTCGCCGTCGGCGTAGCACACGAGGGCGATGTGGGCGGTGCGGTTCGGGTCGTACTCGATGCGTTCGACCTTGGCCGGGATGCCGTCCTTGTTGCGCACGAAGTCCACCACACGGTAGTGGTGCTTGTGGCCACCACCCTTGTGACGGGTGGTGATGTGGCCGTTGTTGTTGCGGCCGGCTTTCTGGAACTGAGGCTCCAGCAAGGCAGCGTGCGGCGCACCTTTGTACAGGTGGTCCCGCGAGATCTTCACCCGCCGCGCTGGCCCGGCGAAGTGGGTTTCAACTTGATGACGGCCATGATTAAGCGCCTTCCCCAACGAGGTTGAGCTCTTGACCGGCCTTGAGCGTCACATAGGCCTTGCGAACGTTGTCGCGGCGGCCGATGGACTTGCCAAAGCGCTTGGTCTTGCCCTTGGTGTTGAGCACCGAGACGCCCTGGACCTCGACCTTGAACATCAGTTCGACGGCGGCCTTGATCTCGGGCTTGGTGGCGTCTTGCAACACCTTGAAAGTGACTGCATTCGACTTCTCGCCGACCATCGTCGCCTTTTCGGACACGATCGGGGCGAGCAGTATGTTCATCAGACGACCTTCGTCGAACTGACGCTGCTGCGGAGTCGGATTCATGCGGCTCATGCGAACATCTCCTTGAGCTTGTCGACGGCACCCTTGGTGACGAGCACCTTCTTGTAGTGGACAAGCGATACCGGATCGGCGTAACGCGGCTCGACCACGAGCACGTTCACCAGGTTGCGCGAGGCAAGGTACAGGTTTTCGTCGACTTCTTCGGCGATCACGAGCACCGACTCGAGATTCATCGCCTTGAACCTGGCGGCCAGGGGCTTGGTCTTCGGCGAGTCGACCGTGAGTGAATCCACCACGGCCAGCCGGCCTTCGCGAGCGAGCTGCGAGAAGATGGCCGCCATGCCGGCGCGGTACATCTTCTTGTTGATCTTCTGGGTGAAGTTCTCGTCCGGCATGTTCGGGAAAATACGGCCGCCTCCGCGCCACAACGGCGAAGAAGTCATACCGGCACGGGCACGGCCCGTTCCCTTTTGCTTGAACGGCTTCTTCGTCGAGTGCTTGACCTGCTCGCGGTCCTTCTGGGCGCGCGTGCCTTGGCGGGCATTGGCCTGGAACGCAACGACGATCTGGTGAACCAGGTCCTCGTTGTAGTCGCGGCCGAACACGGTTTCGGGAGCGTCGTACTTCGACGAGGCCTGGCCTTGGTCGTTCAGGAGTTCGAGTTGCATTACTTCGCTCCTTCGGCGGCTTGCGGCTTGACCTTGACGGCCGGGCGCACGGTGACAAATCCACCCTTCGAGCCCGGGATCGCGCCCTTGATCAGCAGAAGCTGGCGGGCTTCGTCGATACGAAACACGTCGAGGTTCTGGGTCGTCACGGTGACGTCGCCCAGATGGCCCGTCATTCGCTTGCCGGGAAACACGCGACCGGGGTCTTGTGCCATACCGATCGAGCCCGGGACATTGTGTGAACGGCTGTTGCCGTGCGAAGCGCGCTGCGACTTCATGTTGTGGCGCTTGATAGTGCCCGCGAAGCCTTTGCCGATCGATGTGCCTTGCACGTCCACCTTCTGGCCGACTGCAAAAACGCTGGCTGCGGCGATCACGCCGCCAGCCTTGTGCTGACCTGCCGTATCGGCGGTCACGCGGAATTCCTGAATGATTTCGCCGGCTTCGACGCCCGCCTTGGCGAGGTGACCCGCTGCCGGCTTGGTGACGCGCGATGCCTTGCGCGACCCGAACGTCACCTGCAGGGCGACATAGCCATCGGTCTCTTGCGATTTGATCTGGGTCACGCGGTTGTTGGACACATCCACCACCGTGACGGGAACTGCGTCCCCGTCATCGGTGAAGAGACGCATCATCCCCACCTTGCGGCCCAGCAACCCGAGGGAGTTGCTTTGACTCATTTGTTTTCTCCAAAAATGGAAGTCCTCTTTCGCCGTTGCCACTTCAATTGGCGGCAGCGTTTGGTATGCGAAAGAAGGTTGATAAACCCCGCACCAAAGTCGCACCGAAGCGCAAGTTGGGCCGAGCCGACGATTATAGCCCGGTCAACCCCGCAGGCGCAAGGAGGAGTCAGACTCGTCCTGCAACGCCTTACTTCACCGGCATGGACAGGATTTTTTCGCCGTCGATGCCTTGCTTCAGCGCACCGCTTGCAGGCATGGCAGCAGGCGCCTTGCCGACCTGAACCGGGATCGAGGTCGCGGTCGTCGCACCGTACTGTGTCGTGAACACATGGAGGTAACCTATGCCGTCCGCCGCCGGCACCACGTCGACCGTCAGGGCAGTGGTTTCGTTGGCACGCAGGGTGCGGGACCCAGCTGCCGCCCCCAACGACAGGCCGCCATCTCCGGCCAGTCGCACGGACGCGCCCGCCGGGTCGGTAACCCCTGTGAAGCTGAGCACGATCGCCGTCGCACGCCCGGCCTGCGGTGCCGCATCGATGCGGTATTCCACCGAGATTCCGGACCCGTTCGCTTTCATCGGCGCCATGGTCGTTTTCGATGCATCGCGCCGGTTCCCAGCGTCGGTGCAGGCCTGCAGGGGCACGCCCGTCGAAAGGATGCAGAGGAAGACGAATGCGAGTCTGCGATGGGTGCGCATGGCTTCGCTCCTCATTGAATGGTGACGGTAAGACATACCAAGGTGTTGTTGAAATCGTTGACTGCCAGAACGTGCTCGCCGGTCGTCAGGGCGACCGACAACGTTTGGCTTGCACCCACGTCGTCCGCCCGCGCGATCGCGCCACCTGAATAGACCACGAGATCCGGGTCCGCAGCGGACGACGGCGCCGTCGCGGTGATGGTGTAGGTGCGCGCTGTCGGCGCGGTGAACCTCAGATAGACGTAGTTGCCGAGTTTGTTGCCGGCGCCCGCCTGGTTGGTAACGCAGGCTCCAGGGTCCGGCGTGCCCACTACGGCAGTGCGGTACATGGGCAACGCTTCGGCTACACCACCGTTATTCGTTTCCGAGACGCCAAAGGGGTCGCCCGCCGCCGGACTGATGCTCTGCCCGGCGAGCAGTGCAGCAAAAACTGGCGCCTCGCCCGGCGCCGCAACGCTGAAGGCAGCGGTGAAGGGGTGGATCGAGGTGACCGCCCGCGTGTTCTTGAATGAGCCGGTGAGCGTGTCGTGGATCGACTTGAACCCCACCTGGCTGTTCAGCTTCCACAAGATCGAATGGATCGAGCCCTCTCTGAACCAGCCGGGGTTCGACGCTGCGCCGGCGTTCAGGTCCAGGTTGGAACCCTGCGCCTGATTTGGCCCGGAAGAGTCTGTGTAGTTGCTGCGCGCCAACGCGATGCCCGACCATGCGTTGCCCCAACCTTCGGAGAACGCCACGCGCCGATCCAGTCGATCAGCCAGCGAATGGCCTCCGCCCGGGGAGTCATCGCGGCTAAAGGCCGACTGGTAGTAATGACCCCACTCGTGTGCAACGACCGACGCGTCGTACTCATCCGTGTCGACACCTTCTTTGCCCAGGACATAGATGACGCGGCCACCGCTCCTGTTGCCGAAGAATGTGGTGCCGATCTGCCCAAGTTCCGCACGGCCGGGCGCCGGCAGGTTGTTGACGCTCCAGAACACGCGCAGCGACGGGAAAGCGCTTGCCGGCGCGACCGAAAGCACCTTCGTCTGGGCGGCATAGATGGCGTCGAGTATGGCAAACGGGCCCGCGACGCGGGCAGAGGTATAGGCCGTTCCATCCCAGCCGGAGGGTGCGTGCACGTCGCGCGTGACAGCTGCAAGGCTTGGTGAAAATGCCGGCGTTTCCATCGCATAGAGCGCATCCGCCTGGGTGTTGTCGCGAACACTGACATCCCAATTCGGGCCCGATCCGCCCTGCAAAAGCTGCGCCTTCACGCGCACGATGACCGGGGTGCCAGAAGGTAACGAGACTGAATACGCGCCATTGCCATCCGTCGTTGCAGTGGCCAGCACCGCCGAAGCTTCGTTGACGACTTCGACGAGGGCACCCCGCACCGGCTTTCGACTGGCCGCCGAATAGGCCAATGCACCTGTGGTGTTGGGCACCGAATCGTAAGTGGCAGTGCCGCTGAGGACTACCTGCTGCCCTGGCACTCCAGCGATCGGCAAACCAACACCTCCGCCGCCACCACCTCCGCCACCGCCACCGCACGCGGTGACGAACGCGGTGACGAACGAAACGACAGTCAGCGCCTGTAATCGCACGAACCAGATTCTCTTCATGTTTTTGCGCCCTATAGAACGATTACGCCGGCGCGACCTACACCGTCAGATTGAAACGCCGTCATCCGAATACAAAATAACGAAGCCCGCCAACAATTCTGTAGGCGGGCTTCGCAAGTTGGAACGCAAGCTTACTGAAGCTTGATCTCCACGTCGACGCCGGCAGGCAGATCGAGCTTCATCAGCGCGTCGACGGTACGGTCAGTGGGCTCGACGATGTCCATCAAGCGCTGGTGCGTACGAATCTCGAGCTGGTCGCGGCTCGTCTTGTTGACGTGCGGCGAACGCAGGATGTCGAAACGCTTCATGCGGGTCGGCAATGGCACGGGGCCCTTGACGATCGCGCCGGTGCGCTTGGCGGTGTCGACGATTTCGGCTGCCGACTGGTCGATCAGCTTGTAGTCGAACGCCTTGAGGCGAATGCGGATTTTCTGTTTGGTAGCCATGAGGATTCCTTGTGCGTCCGGGATCAGGCGAGGATCTTCGCCACCACGCCCGAGCCCACGGTGCGGCCGCCTTCGCGG